>NZ_JBHUMY010000001.1:126234-631964 GCF_042685365.1 Paenibacillus thailandensis
TTTCGGTTTAACCGCTACCTTCGGCTTTTGCTTGCTCTTCAAGACGAGCCACAGCGGGCTGGCAACGCAGATCGACGAATAAGCGCCGCTCGCCAGACCGATAATCTTCGCCAGGGCAAACAGCTTGATCGATTCGCTGCCGAACAGGAACAAGCAAATCGCCACGACGAGCACGGCGGCAACGGTATATAAGTTCCGCGCCATCGTCTGCCAGATGCTCGCGTTGACCATCTCGGCAAGCTGTTCCTTAGTTTTATATTTGCCGAAACGCAAGTTTTCGCGGATCCGGTCAAATATGACGATTTTGTCGTTGATGGAATAACCGATCGTCGTCAACACGGCCGCGATAAACGGCAAATCGACCTCGAGCTGGAACAGCGAAAACAACGTGACGACAAAAAAGGCGTCGTACAAAATGGCGACGATGGCCGCAACCGAGAAACGCCATTCGAACCGGATAATGACATAAAGCATAATGGCAACGCTCGCGATAATAACCGCGTAAATCGCCTTTTGTCCGAGCTCCTGCGCCATATCGGGCGATACGACGTTTACTTCGAAGGAAGCTTTGTCGCCGTATGTGTCCGTGAACGCCTTCTTGACGGCGTTCACCTGGTCCTGATTCAGCACCTCGTCGAACCGGGCGGATACGCGGTCGCCGTTGTTGCCGCCGACTGTCGGCGTGACATCCTCGAAGCCCGCTTGCTTCAGAAGATCGTCCGCCTGCGTTTGCGTTATGCTTTGGCCCACTGTAATATCCATATTCGTGCCGGCTTTAAAATCTACTCCGTAGTTCAAATTAAATACGAGCAGCGATATAATGCCTAGCACGGTCATAATGCCGGAAAACCAGAAAAACTTCTTGCTGTGCTTTACAAAATCGAAACGGATCTTCGTATTAAAGTTCACGGATTTCAGACTCCTTCACTCCGTAGTATGACGGCTTCCTGAACAGGTTGCTCTTGATCAGCAGATGGATTAGCAGACGGGACAGGAAGACGTTCGTCACGATACTGACCAGGATGCTGAAGATCATCGTGAGCGCAAAGCCGCGGATCGCGCCGTTGCCGACCCAATACAGGACGATGCTTGCGATAATGTTCGTTACGTTGGCGTCCATGATCGTACGGAACGAGTTTTTGGAACCGGACTTAAGCGAAGAAAGCAGGCTTTTGCCGCTGCGGATTTCTTCCTTGATCCGCTCGTACATAATAATGTTGGCGTCCACCGCCATCCCGATCCCCAGCACGAACGCCGCGATGCCGGGCAGCGTAAGCGTCGCGTCCATAAGCCAAAACACAAGAATAAGCAGCCATGTGTAGGTAATGACCGTTATAGCCGCCACGACGCCGGGAACGCGGAACAATGCGATTAAGCAAACGAGAATGATGGCCGTACCGATCAGGCCGGCTTCCACCGTCTCTTGCAGCGACTGCTGTCCAAGCTTCGCTCCTACGCTCTGGGTATATTTTTCCGTCAGCTTGAGCGGCAAGGCGCCCATGTTGATCTTATCCTTCAAATCGTTTGCTTCGTCCAGCGTAAAATCGCCGCTGATTTGCGCCGTTCCGCCGCTGATGGCGCTGTTGACCGCCGGATTGGAAATCATCTCGTCGTCCAAGTAGATGGCAAGCGTCTGACCGATCAGCTCCCTCGTGACATCCTCAAACAGCTTCGCGTCCTTCAATTTTATCGTTACGAGCGGATTGCCCATTTGGTCGTATTCGACTTTCGCGCCGTTCTCGACGAAGTCGGTGCCCTTGAGCTTAACGGTGCCGTCCGGCGCACGGAAGGTCAAATTGACCGGCTCGCCGAGCATTTTGCGCACTTCGTCTTCGTTCGTGACGCCGGCAAGCTTGACCCGAATCCGGTTCGACCCTTCCGTCGTAATTTCCGGCTCGGCGATACCGAGCTTGTCGATACGCGATTCCAGGCTTCGCGCCGTTTCTTTCAACGATTGCGGGGTTACTTCTACGCCGCCTTCCAAAGGAGCCGCTTCGTATAAAATTTCGAAACCGCCTTTTAAATCCAATCCTAGCCTAATGTCCTTGACTAGCGAAGGGCTCGTCCAAGCGATAACGCCAAACATGACGACTACGATCGCAAGGAAGGCAGCTAATCTCTTCCAGTTCATAGTATCCTTTGTCCCCCTTAAGATCTCAATATTCCTATTATAGCGGTGCTTAAAAAACGAGTCAAAAAAAAGAAACCGCTTTTCTCTCAAAAAGGGTTTCCTTTAAATGCGCTCATCGTTAAATAATTCATGAATTGGGTAGCCTTTAGCGACAAAATGTCGTTCACGATTTCGTGGATGGCCGGCTCGCCCTTTTTCGCGTATTTCGCGCTGACGCACTGCCATATTTCTTCGCCCGTCACATGCTCGTAGCCGATAAGCCTAAACTCCTCCGCCTTGCTGATGCACAGCTCTTTAATGGCATCGTCCCAATTCTCCCTCATGCGCCGTGCCCTCCTTTTGCAAGCCATATCAACTCTATTAATTCGCTGTGCGCTCGCCTTTTCCTGCCCGCCCGCCGCCCTTTCGGCAAAAATGCGTGGCATGCACCCGGACATGCCGCGCATAAAGATTTAGTACAGGCTCGCGCGGAAAAAAGGCGGCTTAAGCCTGCAGCCAATAATCCGGTTAAATGAGGGACGTACAGATGACCAAGCAATCGTTTATTAAAGGGGCTATGATTCTGCTGGCCGCCGGGGTGATCAACCGGCTTCTCGGCTTCGTGCCCCGCATCGCGCTCCCCCGCATCATAGGGGCCGAAGGCGTCGGCTTATACCAGCTCAGCTACCCGTTCCTGTCCGTCCTGCTTACGATCATTACGGGAGGAATACCGCTTGCGGTCGCGAAGTGGGTCGCCGAAGCCGAATCGGCCGGCGATTCGGCGCGCATCAAGCATATCGTCCGGACGGCTCTTGGCATAACCGTCTCGCTGGCCGTCGTCATGACTTGCGCTCTTCTGCTCTGCGCTCCTTGGATCACCACGCATCTGCTGCCGGACAGCCGGGTCTACTGGAGCTTCGTATCGATGGCGCCGATGCTTGTCATCATCGCGGTTTCATCCGTATACCGCGGCTATTATCAAGGCAAGCAGAACATGATCCCGACGGCCGTCTCGCAGATCGTCGAGACCGTATCGCGAATTATATGCCAGCTCGGATTCGCTTCCTTCTTTTTGCAATGGGGACTCGAATGGGCCGCCGCCGGCTCGATGCTTGGCGTGCTGGTCGGCGAAGCGGCCGGCCTGGCCGTCATGCTGTGGACCTTGTCCCGCGAAAAACGAAAAAATCGTAAAACAAAAAAGCCCAATACTCAATTGGGCATCCCCTTCCCCGAAGCGCCGGAACGCCAAGAGCCTGTCCTGGGGAGGCTGCTCCGTTTATCGATCCCCGTCACGGCCAGCCGGATGGTAGGGGCGCTCTCTTATTTGCTTGAATCGATATTTACAGCCCGGAGCCTGGCCGCCGCCGGCATCGCGACCGGCGTTGCGACGGCCCAATACGGCGCGCTGCAGGGCATGATTATACCGCTTGTGCTGCTGCCGACCGCTTTAACCTATTCGCTTGCCGTTTCCCTTGTTCCTTCGTTATCGGAAGCGGCGGCGAAAGGCGACAAGGCCGCCATCCATAAGCGGCTTCACCAATCGATGCGTTTATCTCTAGTCGCGGGCGCGCCTCTCGTCGTTTTTATGACGCTGTTCGCCGAGCCGATCTGCAGGCTGCTGTACAAGCATGCCGAGATTGCTCCGATGCTGGCATGGATGGCTCCCGTCGGCGTGTTTATCTATTTGCAGGCTCCGCTGCAAGCGGCCCTGCAGGCGTTAGACAAGCCGGGAACCGCGCTTATGAACTCCTTTGCCGGAGCCGTCGTGAAACTTCTCCTTATCTTGGTTCTAGCCTCCAACCCGGCTTACGGCATTAAAGGCGCTTTGATCGCCATCAACGTCAACATTGTGCTCGTCACCGTTCTTCATGCCGTCAGCGTCATGCGAACGATCGGTTTCCGCATGAATTTGCTTGACTTCGTCAAGGTAGGAGCGGCAATGATCGTGATGGCGGGAGCGGCCCGCTTTACGATGAACCACGAGCCGCTCTCCAGAGAATGGAGCAACTTGCTGGCTGCCGTCGCCGCAAGCGCCGCGGTCTATTTGCTCCTTATGGTTTGGATGCGGATCATCGACCGTCAAGACATGCGCCGCATTCCGGTTATCGGAAGATGGTTCCGTTAACGCTCGGCGGATCGGAACAAGCCTTGCGGAGCGTCGAAGTGCAGGAGGGCGCCACTACCGCTTTCTGTCCATCGTATCCACAAACAAATTCCCTTTGTGATCGATCGTGCACAGAAAAACATCCTTAAAATCGCGAACGCCTTTTTCCTGAAGCACGTTTTTCAGCCAAAAACGCGTTTTTTCCAGCTTCTTTAAATTCTCATCCTGAACCTTGCCGTCCATAATTAACGGTATCGGCAGCAATTCGAACCGGTATTTATGAGGAATGGTAACGTTGTCCGTCTCCGGGGTTTCGGCCGCCGCTTCTTTGCTTGCTTCCTCCGCGCCGCCGGTGTCGCCGTTGCCGGCTTCATTGCCCTCCGCCTGCTCCGGGGATTTGGGTAAAATCGAAAGCTTGCCCGACGTTTCCAAAATGGCAAATTCGACGTCGGCGACGTTTTGAATTTTATTTTCGCGAAGCTGCAGCATGAGATCGTCCAAGTTGTAACGCTGCTTGCGCATCATCTCGCGGTCCAGCTTTCCTTTGGATATGATCAAGCTTGGTTTGCCGTCGAACATAAGACGCAGCTTCCGGTTTTTTAGAATTAGCCAGGATATGCCGAGCTGAACGACAAGAAGCGCGGCCATCGGCAATACGCCTTCCCATATCGGCCGCTTCGTGTCTTCGATAATCAGCACCGCTATTTCGGCGATCATGATAAAAATGACCAAATCAAATACGGACAGCTTTCCGATCTCACGTTTGCCCATAAAGCGGATGACGAGGAAAACGACAACGTAAATAATCAGCGTCCGGGTCAACAGGCTCCACAACTCCACAGGATTACGCCTCCTTGGCACAAGTGTATCTGTATTGCCTATTGTCACCTGCCGCCATATGCCGCATGCAGTTTTACGATGCACGAATATATGGCAAATGAACGGCTGTCCCTCGGGAAAATGGTACTATTCCGCCAGGCTTGGCCATATGGATTAGTAATACGGGTATTGATTTGGAGGGATAGTCGATGAGTGTGGCCAAACAAACAAATGCGCCAAAAATAAGCTCGCCGTTTCTTGCCGGCATTTTGTGGTCCATTATTTGGCTTGCGGCCGGCGCCTTGCTGTTATCGCTGCTGCTGCAATACAGCAACGTGAAGGAAGACAACCTGCCGATGTATTCGATGGTCGTTCACGGCTTCTCCGCCTTTGCGGGAGGCTTCGTATCCGCTAAGCGTTCGGGCAGGAGAGGCTGGTACTACGGAGGGTTTCTGGGCTTGCTGTACGGCATCGCCATTCTGCTCATCAGCTTTCTGGCGGTTGACGCATCCTTGTCGCTGCGAAGCTTGACGCTGCTGTTGACCGCGTTGCTGACGGGAGCTTTAGGGGGCATCATCGGGGTAAACCTGGGCCGGTCGTCCTAAAATAAAAACCTGCCGCCGACAAACACCGTTTGTCGTATACGGCAGGTTTTTTAAATTCTCGCCGAAACGGTTCGTCCTTTGATAAGGACGACAAAATCGTTTCCGCTTGCGTTAAGCTTTCTCTTCCGTCGCGGCAGGCGCGCTGCTTACCACCGTGTTGATCGCACTGCGTTCAAACGTCATGCGCGTCGTATCGTTGACGCGAAGCACTACGGTATCGTCGGTTAATTCAACGATGGTGCCGTGGAGGCCTCCGATCGTCGTAATCTTATCGCCCTTCTTCAGTTGGCTAAGCAGCAGGTTGCGCTGCTTCTGTTTCTTTTGCTGAGGACGAATAAGCAGAAAATAAAAGACCGCAAACATCAAAATAAACGGCCAGATCATTTGCCAAATGCTGCCGGTCGTACCGCCGGCCGCTGTTTCCGCCAATAACATGGATATCCCCCCTTTCAAAATCCTTTTTCGTTGTCTTGCATTCCGTATTTTTCAAAAAACTCGTCGCGGAAATCAAGCAGACGGTCCTCCATAATGGCTTCCCGGACGTTCTTCATCAATTGAATGAGGAAATGCAAATTATGGTAAGTTGTCAGCCTGATTCCAAATGTTTCGTCCGCCTTAATCAAATGTCTGATATAGGCTCTTGAGTAATTTTGGCATGTATAGCAGGAGCATTCCGGGTCAAGCGGCCCGAAATCCTCCGCGTAAGCCGCGTTGCGGACGACAAGCCGGCCTTGGCTCGTCATCGTTGTCCCGTTGCGGGCAATGCGGGTAGGCAAGACGCAATCGAACATATCGATGCCTCGGATCGAGCCTTCGACCAACGCATCGGGCGATCCGACCCCCATCAAATAACGGGGTTTCGTGCTTGGAAGCAGGGGTACCGTATAATCCAGCACCTCGTACATCAGGTGCTTCGGTTCGCCGACGCTCAAGCCACCAATAGCATAACCCGGGAAATCCATGGAAGTCAAATCGGCCGCGCTTTGTCTGCGAAGGTCTTCGTACATGCCGCCTTGAACGATGGCGAACAAAGCTTGGTCGTGCGGACGGGCATGCGATTTCAGGCAACGTTCCGCCCAGCGGGTCGTCCTCTCGAGCGACTGCTTCGCATAAGCGTGATCCGCAGGATAAGGCGGGCATTCGTCGAACGCCATCATAATGTCGGGGCCGAGAGCGTTCTCGATTTCCATCACCTTCTCCGGCGACAGGAACAGCTTATCCCCGTTCAGATGGGAGCGGAATTCCACCCCTTCCTCGCTGATTTTGCGCATTTCGCTCAAGCTGAACACCTGAAACCCGCCGCTATCCGTCAGAATCGGCCGGTCCCAGTTCATAAACTTGTGAAGGCCGCCCGCTTTTTTGATGAGCTCATGACCCGGGCGGAGAAACAGATGGTATGTATTGCTTAATATGATTTGCGCATTCATCGCTTTGAGCTCTTCCGGGCTCATCGTCTTTACGGTAGCCAGCGTTCCGACCGGCATAAAAGTCGGGGTTTCGATAACGCCGTGAGGCGTATGGACGCGGCCAAGTCTCGCGCCGGATTGCTTGCATACCTTAATCAATTCGTAAGTAACTGCCACGTTTTTACGCCATCCTTTGTAAGTAACCTCTATCCTTAAGAAGGACTTATGGGGGGATGCTCCCCCATGCCCCTTTAAAAACTATTTCCTAACCAAAGGCTCGAACCAACCCAAAGACTCCCAACCAAAGGCTCCCAACC
The DNA here is from genome assembly GCF_042685365.1 of Paenibacillus thailandensis. Taxonomy (NCBI): domain Bacteria; kingdom Bacillati; phylum Bacillota; class Bacilli; order Caryophanales; family Paenibacillaceae; genus Paenibacillus; species Paenibacillus thailandensis. Next base: position 133,596 of record NZ_JBHUMY010000001.1, read on the forward strand.
AAAGGCTCCCAACCCCCTAAATCCCCCTTGTCGTAAGGGGGACTCCAAGGGGCGTAGCCCCTGAAGGCCACCCCAAAAGGAATAACGAACTTTGCCGCAGAGATGCCTATAAGATCATCTGCTTATGGGTAATATCCCTTTTGCTCAGAATCTTAACCCTTGGAATCAACGTCGTCTCCTCTTCTGAGTCTCGGGGATACTGCCGATAAGGGAAGGAGAACCCGTAATTCCGATCAACATCCGTTCATAAACCGGTATTACGTATATCGGAAAGTTCGGTTTCATTTTATTCGAAAAAAATCGAAACCAAAGCGAAGCGCCGGCCAGAGATGCCGGCTAAGCCCGGGAAAACGGCAGGGCTTAGTTCTTGTAAATAAACATCGCGTCGCCAAAGCTGAAGAAACGGTACTCGCGTTCAACGGCTTCGGCGTAAGCCTTCATGATAAGCTCCCGGCCGGCTAACGCGCTTACGAGCATAATAAGCGTCGACTTCGGCAGGTGGAAATTGGTCAGCAAGCAATCCACCAGCTTGAATTCATAGCCCGGATAGATAAAAATATCCGTCCAGCCGCTGGATTCGCCGACGGGCCGTCCGGCCTCAGCCGCCTCGGAGGCGACGGTTTCGAGCGTACGCGCGGACGTCGTGCCGACGGCGACGATTTTGGAGCCGCGCTCCTTCGCTTCCCGGATAATGGCGGCCGTTTCCGCGCTGAGCTCGTAATATTCCGAATGCATCGTATGCTCTTCAACCGTCTCCGACGACATCGGACGAAACGTGCCCAAGCCGACGTGCAAGGTGAGATACGCGATAATTACGCCTTTGTCGCGCAGCTTCCGCAAATACTCCTCCGTAAAATGAAGCCCGGCCGTCGGAGCGGCCGCGGAACCTTGACGCTTTGCATAGACAGTCTGGTAACGGTCCCGCTCCTCAAGCCGCTCTTTAATGTAAGGGGGAAGAGGCATTTCGCCGAGACGGTCGAGCAGCTCCTGAAAGATGCCTTCATAAACGAACCGGATAGTCCTGCCCCCCATGTCGGCTTCTTCCTCGACGACCGCCTTCAACAGCGGCGTACCGTCTCCCCGGTCTCCAAACCAGATTTCGGTCCCCTTCTTCAACCGTTTGGCCGGCTTCGCAAGTGTCTCCCAGCGGTCGTTGTCCAGCTGCTTTAGAAGCAGCAGCTCCGCTTTGGCGCCGGTATCGGCCTTCATCCCGATCAGCCGCGCCGGAATCACCTTCGTATCGTTCAGAATCAATACGTCACCGGGCGCGATGTAATGCTCCAAATCGGTAAACATCCGGTGCTCGATAGAGCCGGTTTCCCGGTTTAAGGCGAGCAGCCTGGAGCCTGTCCGGTTCGAGAGCGGCATCTGGGCGATTAGTCGTTCCGGCAAATCAAAATCAAAAAGATCAACGTTCATTGGTAGATATCATTCCTTAACGATTTCGACGTCTTTATAGTAGTATTTCAAAATATATTGGTAGTCATACCCTTGCTCGGCCAGACCGTACGCCCCGTATTGGGACAATCCGATGCCGTGCCCGTTGCCTGTGCCCGTAAATCGGAACGACGGTTCCTTCGTTGCCGTACGCACATCGCCTTGCCCGTTCAAAATAAATACGTTAGGCTCCGTCAATTGCTTCGCTTTGCCGTCCGCGCCCATCACGTACAGCGGCTGGGCATTGCTCGTGCGAGTCGCCGTAGCCGAGCTTCCGCTCATCACGATTTTCGCCGTCTCGTCAACGGTGAATTTCGTGCTTGGGAGCGAGCCGAGCGCCGAACGGAATTTATCCGGGTATTTCACCCCGAGCTCCGTGCCGTTGACGTTCATGGCCAGCACGCGTCCCGATTCGCCGCGTTCCGTCACCTGAAGCGACCAGATGGAGCTTGGCACGGTCGATGTAATGTTGTTTTTCATCGAAGCGAGAAGCTCGCTTGAGGTGAATGGCCCTCTCACCCAGCTCATCGCATTCGATTGGACGGTCTTCTCGACCGCCACGACCTCCGTCCCTGCGGCGGCTGTCGCAACGGCCGGCACGTTGCTTTGGACAAGCGGAATTTTACGAACGTCGGCACCGGATACTCCGACCGTCATAATCGGTTTCCCCGCCGCATTTTTTCGTCCCGTGTCCGTCAATTCGCTTTCCTGAATGTAACCGACCACGCCGCTTGGCAGCACCGAGCGGTACCAATAGCCAAGCCCCTTCTCCGCGATGCTGTCGGCCGGGCTTGCCACGCTTTTCAAATAAGGGACCGCATTGCCCCACACCTCGGTCGCATCGGATGTCTTCCCGCCGCCATTCGAGGAGAACAGCGCTTCGATCAGCTTGCCGTTGTACAACAGAACTTCTCCTGCGGTTGCGTCAACGGCCGCCCTTGTCGCGGGCGTCTCCGCACCCGTGCCTCCGTATGCTTCGCTCAGGACGCTGTCCACGACATGCGCGATCTGGAAGCCGAAGCCTTGATACAGCGCGTACGTTCTGGCCGCCACCGCTTGCGCTTTCAACGCCTCGGCCGGCCAGGAAGCGTACATTTCGGATCCTACGACCGAATACAAATATTGCTCGAAAGGAAGTTCGTTGACGACGGCAAGCCTGTCGTTCAAGACGCTGATTTCGAACGAGCCGCGGTAGGTGCGGTTATACCGCTCCGTAAGCTTGATCGGATCGTCGCCCGCTGGCGAAACCCATACCTTCATTTCGTTGCCCGGAATAAGATACATGCTTGCGGAAGCGTCAGCCTTCGCCGTAATCGAATGATCCGTACGCTTGATCAGATAAAGCTCGCCGTCCGCCGCCCGCTGCAGGCTGGAAGATACGGCGGCCGCTTTCGTCTGTACGGCGGCAAGAGCCGTTTCGTCCGCAGCGGAGCCGACCAGCACGGTATACTTCAGCGTCCCGCCGTCGGCCTTGTTCAAGGCGACATAAGCGTCGACCCCGGCGTTGCCGAAAGCTTTTGCCGCATTGACGGCCTCCGCCTCCGTGCCGTAGCTGCCGCCTTTCAAGTGAAGCGGTCCTTGCAGCTCGGGAGCGTATCCGCCGCTCAGCTTCTGAAGCTCTTGATCCGCCTTCCAGCGGGCCTGCGCAGCAGAAGCGGCCGAAGCGGTCGCATAGACTCCTTCCGTCACTTGATAGACAGTCTGGCCGTTTTTCCATAGAGAGAATAAAAACCCGGTCCCCGATGCCGACTGCACCCGTTTAAATACGGATAGCGCCGTGGCGAAATCAGCCGTCTCTACCAATTTGACCTTATAATCGTCCCGCGAGAAGCGCACTTGCTCGCCCGCGCCCGCGGCAAACCAGCGCTCGGTGCCGGCAGGCTGCCTAACGCCGACGCTGACGCCTCCGGTGGACGATAGCGTTGCGGCCCCCGTGTTAACGGTGTACTTGCCCGGGTAATTCAAGAAGATGCCGACCCGGATCGTATCAAGCCCCGGCACCGCCCCTTGCGAAGGAGTGACGCCGAATACGGACATCAACAAGATGCCGATCGTCGTCAGCAAAGATACGCGGCGCAATGTCCAACTAACATTCATCATTCGTACTTCCTCTCTATTTTCGCTATAGTCTTCATGGATTTCTATCCGGATAAGGAAGCTTCATATGGCGATAAGCCTGCTCCGTGGCGATCCGGCCGCGCGGCGTCCGCTGCAGAAACCCGATCTGCATCAAATAAGGCTCGTACACGTCCTCAATCGTCTGGCTTTCTTCGCCGATCGTGGCGGCAAGCGTATCAAGGCCTACCGGCCTTCCCGCAAACGACGTCATCATCGAGCGGAGCATCTTGTGATCGATATAATCGAGCCCCATCGGATCGACCTGCAGCAGCTCCAGCGCCGCGTTCGCGATGTCATGGGTGATGATGCCGTCGCCCCGCACCTGGGCGAAATCGCGCACGCGCTTCAGAAGCCTGTTCGCAATGCGGGGCGTTCCCCTGGAGCGCATGGCGATTTCCTCCGCGGCTTCGCCCGCAATGGACATGTCCAGCAAATCGGCCGTACGCGACACGATAAAGGACAATTCCTCGATCGAATAATATTCGAGACGGCTGACGACGCCGAACCGGTCCCGCAGCGGCGCCGACAGAAGTCCCGCTCTCGTCGTAGCCCCGATCAGCGTAAACCGAGGCAGATCGAGCCGCACGGAACGCGCGCTTGGCCCTTTGCCGATCATAATGTCGAGGGCGTAATCCTCCATCGCCGGATAAAGCACTTCTTCCACCGCGCGGGACAATCTATGAATCTCGTCGATAAACAATACGTCGCCTTCCTGCAAATTGGTAAGCAAGGCGGCCAAGTCGCCCGGCCTTTCGATCGCCGGTCCCGAAGTCGTCCGCAGATTGACGCCAAGCTCATTCGCAATAATATTGGAAAGCGTCGTTTTGCCAAGTCCGGGCGGACCGTAAAGCAATACATGGTCAAGCGCTTCCTTGCGCAGTTTGGCCGCTTCGATATAAACCTTCAAATTTTCCTTCGCTTTTGTTTGTCCTATGTATTCCGACAAGTAGCGGGGGCGCAAGCTGAGCTCCGCTACATGCTCGTCCATCATCAGATTGGCGGATATGATCCGGTCCTCCATCAAGCTTCACTCCTTCCCCGATCAGCCTTTGAAGAGCTGCTGAAGAGCCCGTTTCATCAAACTGTCCACGCTTTCGTCCGCCGTCACGCTTTCCTGCAGCCCATGCCAAGCTTTATCCAGCTCGGCCGACGTATAGCCAAGCGCCATCAGCGCTTCCCTTGCTTCCTGCCACGCCTTGCTGCCCTCCCGGTCGCTCGGATGAACCGCGAAATCGGCCAGCAAGCCGGCCGCGGCAAGCGAACCCGCTTCCCCGTCCAGCAGACCGAACAGCTTGTCCTTCAAATCCAGCACCATCCGCTGCGCCGTTTTTTTGCCGATGCCGGGCAGCTTGGTCAGAAACGCGACATTCTCCTGCTGAATCGCCGCGATAATCGTTTCGGGCTTGCCGCCCGCCAGCACGCCGAGCGCCACCCGCGGTCCGATGCCGGAAACGTCGATCAGCTTGCGGAACAACGTCTGCTCGTCTCTCGTCTGAAAGCCGTACAGCAATATGGCGTCCTCCCGTACATGCTGGTGAATATAAATGGTGACGGGCTCCTCGTTCCTGGCAAAAACATATGGATTGGGCGTAAAAACCCGGTACCCGATATCTTTTACGTCTACCACGATATATTCCGTTTCAAGATGGACAACGCGGCCCTTTAAATAATCGATCATGGATGCACCTCGTTCAGTTTTCGCTTCATTACGACGGAATGGGCATGGCAGATTGCCACGGCAAGAGCGTCCGCGACGTCGTCGGGCTTCGGAATCGCCGCCAGCTTCAGAAACATCTTGACCATCTCCTGAACCTGACGCTTCTCCGCATTGCCGTAGCCAACGACCGCCTGCTTCACCTGAAGCGGCGTATATTCCGCGATAGGCAGCCCGCGCTGAGCCGCCGCCAGTATAATGACGCCTCTTGCCTGACCAACGGAAAAAGCCGTCGTTACGTTGCGGTTGAAAAACAGCTTCTCGACCGCCACTTCGTCCGGCTTGTACTTATCCATCAGCGCGCCTGCCGATTCGTACACGGTAAGAAGCCTCTTCTCGGGAGGCATATGCGCTTCCGTCTCGATCGAACCGTATTGCACCGGGACAATCTTATGACCGATTTTATCAATAAATCCGAAACCCGCGATCGCGATGCCGGGGTCTATGCCAAGAATGCGCAAAACGCCAACTCCCTTATTTTTAAAAAAACAGACGCATGCTTCTGCTTAAGTAGACTCTATTATAGCAAATCTTCCACGGAATGAGAACACGCGTTTGACGGGATAAAAGAAAGCCCCTTCGTAAGAGACCCCGACGAGATAAAAAAACAAGAGGCGTTCCGGAATAAACGCCCCTTGCAGTCAAAACTGGTTATTGTCCTTGCTTTCCAGCGCGTAGTCGCTAAACGTGGACAATACGCTGTTGTACTCATCCATGTCGTTGATTTTTATGCCGCCGATGAGCTGCTTCAGCTTATCCTTCGGCAGGCTGCTTTCCATATAATTGACGTCGAGCTGAAAAAAAGTCCGCATCACTTTTTCCTGGCGGGGCAAGCCTTCGAACAACGATAAATTGCCGTTGCGGTCCAGCCCCATATAGATATCGCTGCGGCAAAGCGGCGACAGCTCCTCGACCTGCTGCTCCATCACCACTCTGCGGCGTTCCTCCGCAAACGACGCCGTCCATTCCGGATGGGTGCGGATAAGCCGGATAATTTGGCCGGCCCTCATCCGGCCAAGCTCCTTCGTCTCCTCGCCGCAAATGTAAATGCGGTGAACGGTCACGTCAATGAGCCCGTCCCGCTTCTCAAGCTCGTTTATAATCCGGGCCTGCGGTTCCGGCGGAACGGGTGCCGCGGGATCCGCGGCGGCCTCGTTTGGCGCCGCTCCCGCGCCCAGCATAAACAAAGCGACGCACCCTAATGCCAGAAGACCTCTTCGACCTCTGCGGAGACGTTTTTTTAATTGCTTCCATAAGCTGAACTGCAGCATGAAACGTACTCCTTTCACTTTTTGGCTTATTGTTCCTCCTTTTGCTTCTATTATGCAAACGAAAAACAAGGCTTCCGGACGATTCCGCTATTGACGGAAAACGGCGGGAGCCTTGCTAAACATTATAGTTACCGGTTAATCCATGGCAAACTGTTTCTGCTGGATGACCTTTTGGCGCGCGAACGCGTTTTGACGCCGGCTTTTTTAGTACCTTTCTTAACGGAGCTCGCCTTAGCTTTGGCTGGCGCTGCCGCCGTCTTGACGGTCGGTTCGTCGTCATCGCGTTTTTTGCCGCATCCGCAATCCTCATCCGGCTTCGCCTCGTTAGGCTCCGTCCAAGGCGGATTAGCTTCGTAACCGCTCAAAGATGCGTTCGGGAGGGGCATGTTGACGTTAGCCGGATAGCCGTAAGGAACGGGCGGGAAAGGCATGTTGCCATGTCCGTAATACGGCGGGAAAACGGCGTTCGGATAACCGGCCCAAGGGGCGGCGTTTGGCGCATTGTCGGCTATTGGCGCGTTGGGGTTGGAATGGCCGAAGTCAATGTTTTCGGCGCCGCCGAACGGATGAGGATAACCGTAGAACGGGAAGTTTTCGTTCGGATAACTTACGTTCGGACCCATCATGTTCGGGAAGCCTTCGTTCGGATAACTTACGTTCGGGCCCATCATGTCCGGGAATTGTTCGTTCGGGTAGCCGACGTTCGGTCCGGCCATGTTCGGGAAACCTTCGTTCGGATAACCTACGTTCGGACCCATCATGTTCGGGTAGCCTTCGTTCGGGTATCCGACGTTCGGTCCGGCCATGTTCGGGAAGCCTTCATTCGGATAACCTACGTTTGGACCCATCATGTTCGGGAAGCCTTCGTTCGGGTATCCGACGTTCGGTCCGGCCATATTCGGGAAGCCTTCGTTCGGATAACCTACGTTCGGACCCATCATGTTCGGGAAGCCTTCGTTCGGGTACCCGACGTTCGGACCGGCCATATTCGGGAAACCTTCGTTCGGATAACCTACGTTCGGACCCATCATGTTCGGAAAGCCTTCGTTCGGGTAACCTACGTTCGGACCGGCCATGTTCGGGAAGCCTTCGTTCGGGTAACCTACGTTCGGACCGGCCATGTTCGGGAAGCCTTCGTTCGGGTAACCTACGTTCGGACCGGCCATGTTCGGGAAGCCTTCGTTCGGGTAACCTACGTTCGGACCCATCATGTTCGGGAAGCCTTCGTTCGGGTACCCGACGTTCGGACCCATCATGTTCGGGAAGCCTTCGTTCGGATAACCTACGTTCGGACCCATCATGTTCGGGAAGCCTTCGTTCGGATAACCTACGTTCGGGTTAACGACGCCCGGCCATATGGAGTGCGGGTTTTCCTGATTGGGCCCCATGATGTTCGGACCCCCGGCATTCGGCCATTCCGCATTTGGACTTACCGGCATATTATACAGCGAATTCGTTTCGGTTGCGGGAATCCCGTATTGCTTGAACAAATCGACATTAGGCGTATGCTCGGCGTGAACCGGCATTTTTTTCTGCTCCACCGGCTTTTGAATCGGGGGCGGCGTTACTTTGGGCTCCGCGGCAATCGGCTCCTTCGGCGCGGGCGATACAGGCACGGGCGACACGGGAGCCTCCGGCGGCTTAGCGGGCGTCTCCGGCACGACGGGCGCCGTCGGTTTTTTCCAGGTCGGGAAATTGCCCGGCGTGTTTACGTTAGGGCCGGTTGCTCCGGGAATTTGCGCCGTGTTTTTCTTGCCCATCCAACCCTGCATGCCGTGCCATACGGCCGCCGGATTAAACGGGAAAAACGATTGCGGCTGCTGCACGCTTTGCGGCGCTTGAACGTTTTGCGGTACGTTCAGCGGACCGACCGTGTTTCCCATTCCCGCCGGCGTCTCTCCGGTTACGACAGGCGGCAGCTCGACGGTTTCGCCCGACACTTTCGGAATATTGACGATTTCTCCTGTCAGCAGCACATTCGGATTTTTTAATTGAGGGTTGGCTTTGATCATGTCGGCAAGCGGAACCCCCCAAGCTTTCGACAGCTTCCACAGCGTATCCCCTTGCTTCACGACATGCTGGCTCATAATTTCCATTCCGCCCGTACCGGAAGTCGTCGAAGGAATTTTGATCTTCATCCCGACATCGATAACGTTCGGATTGGTTATGCCAGGGTTCAACTTTAAAATCTCGTCTAGCGATACGCCATATTTTTGCCCTATCGAATATAACGAATCGCCTTTCTTCACAATGTGAATCTTCACGCGCCGATAACCTCCCGTCACAATCTTAACAACGAAACAACTGGATCAATCCCTACATCCTATGCACGAATTGGGCGAGTGTCTCCTATTTTGCAAAAAAAAATAGCAAAGCAGCTGTCCGGTTATTCCCGGATTCTGCTTTGCTATCTGGAACGATTGAACTAAAAAGCCTGAACGCCGTCGACCGTTACGATTTGGCGGAATTCTTGAAGCAAACGCGTCGTGATCGGGCCCGCCTTGCCGGAACCGATCGTGCGTCCATCGACCTCTCGCACCGCAATGACTTCGGCGGCCGTGCCGGTGAAGAACGCCTCATCCGCGACGTATACGTCGTGCAGCGTAAACGGCTCCTCCTTAAGCGGGAGACCCAGCTTGCCGCACAGCTCCATAATCGCCCCGCGCGTAATCCCTTCCAATGCGCCAACGTAACACGGCGGCGTATAGACGACGCCGTTCTTGACGATAAAAATATTGTCGCTGGAGCCTTCGGCCACGTAACCTTGCGAATTGAGCATAATCGCTTCGCCGACGCCGGCGTTGTTGGCCTGGATTTTGACAAGGACGTTATTCAAATAATTAAGAGATTTGATTTTCGGGTTAAGCGCATCCGGCACGTTGCGCCGCTGAGAGACGGATACCGATACGAGACCGTTCTCGTAAGCTTCTTCCGGATAGATCGAAAGCTCCTCTACGATAATGATGACGAACGCTTCCGGACAACGGAGCGGATCAAGCCCCAGATTGCCCGGCCCCCGGGAAACGACAAGCCGAATGTAGCCGTCGCGGAGCCCGTTGCGCCGAACGGTCTCGACGAGCGCTTCCTGCATCTGTTCCAAGGAGAGAGGAATTTGAAGCATAATCGACTTGGCCGAATCGTAAAGACGGTTCAAATGCTCCTTCAGCTTAAAAATATTTCCGCTATAAATCCGGATCCCTTCAAAAATACCGTCTCCATACAAGAAACCGTGATCATAAACCGAAATTTTCGCATTTTCCTTCGTTACATATTGCCCGTTTAAGTAGATCCATTGCTGCTTCAATCGTTATCCCTCTCTTTCTTCGAATTGGCATCGGTTGTTCCCGATTGTCAAACGTTCAGTTGTTCATAGGTGAAGCTCGGGTAACTGCCCAGCACGCGAACCTGGCAGCCGATCGCTTCGATTTCCGCAATTGCGGATGGCAGCAGCACCGTGTCCAGCCCCATCTCGATATCGATGTAAAAATAATAGGTCCCGAGCTTCTTCTTCGTGGGACGGGATTCGATCCGGCTCAGGTTGATCCGCCTCCATGCGAAAGCGGACAACACTTGATGAAGCGCGCCCGGATAGTCCTCCGGCGGCGTAATGAGAATGCTCGTTTTCGTATGTACCGAGCTGCGCGCCGTGTATGGCTCCGGTCCGACGAGCAGAAACCTTGTATAGTTATTGTCGTGGTCGGTGATGCTTTCCTTCAAAATATCAAGGCCGTTGTTCCATGCGGCCGTAGCCGTGCCGATGGCGGCCCAGCCCGCCTCCGGATGGTCGCCGACGAGCTTGACGCCTTCGGAGGTGCTGCCTACATGCTCCGTCTCCGCCTGCGGCAGTTCGCTGCGCAGAAATTGAAGGCATTGGGCGATGGCTACGGGATGGCTGATCACCTTTCGGATGCGGCTCAGTTCGATCGTTCCGTCCTCGTTCTGGAACGCTTCGCGCCTGCCGATCAAATTTTGGATGGAAGGATACACCCATTCGGCCTGTATCGGCAAATCGACCTCATGCACCAGCCAATCCATATGCAGGCTGACGGAGCCTTCGATCGTGTTTTCGATCGGGATGACGCTGTAATCGGTCTCGCCGTTTACGGTGGACATAAAAACGTCGGCGATCAGCCGATGATGCTTCCATTCCGCCTCATCGCCCGCGAACAGCCGCTTGGCGGCCTCGTCGGAGACGGAGCCTGCTGGCAATAGCGCTATCGATTTCATCGGCAAGCCTCTCCTTTAATCCGGTCCGGCAAAGACGGCTGTCCGTCCTCGCGATTGTCCTCGATCGTAAGCTCGGCGCCCGCCGCCGCCGGCTTGAGCCATATCGTTTCCGCCTCGATCCCCTCCGCGCCAAGCGTATCGGTGAGAAAACGCTCCAACCGCGTTTTGTCGGCGCTGTCCGCGTCCGCGAAAGCGATTAATGTCGGACCCGCCCCGCTTAACGCCGCGCCTAACGCGCCGAATTCCGCGGCCCGCTCGAGTATGGCCGACATGCCGGGTATTAGCGCCGCGCGGTACGGCTGGTGCAGGCGGTCGCGCATGGCGCTGCCGATCAGCTCAAGCTGCCCCGCCGCCAGCGCCGCGACAAGCAAGGAACTGCGGCCGACGTTAAATACCGCATCCGCCATCGGCACTTCCTTCGGCAGCGCATGCCTCGCCTGCTTCGTCGCCAGCTGGAACGACGGAATGGCGACAAGCGTCTCCAGCCTCGAATGCGGCTCAAGCCGCACATAATCGGCACGCTGCCCGTCCCAGGCGGACACGACGATGCCGCCGAACATCGAAGCGCCGACATTGTCCGGATGCCCTTCCAGCTCCGTTGCGATTTGAAACAATCTGTCGTCCGTGAGCGGACCTCCGATCAGCGCGTTGGCCGCCGCCAAGCTGCCGACGATCGCCGCGGCGCTGCTCCCGAGACCCCGCGTCAGCGGAATTTCGCTGTACATGGCAATGTCCAGCTCCGGCAAGGATACGCCGGCCTCGTCGAACACTTTTTGGGCGACCTTGTATAACAGATTGGTTTTGTCCTTCGGCAAGCCTTCCATGTTGCCGCCGTAAAACCGGAAGGACGTCTCGTCCGAAGCCGACATTTCGATCCAAGCGTATAGCGACAAGGCCATGCCGAGCGTGTCGAAGCCCGGTCCCAAATTCGCCGTGCTGGCGGGCACCTTCACGGTCACTTTACGGTTTTTCCATTCGCTGCTCATGAAGCTTTCTCCTTTTTGTCTGCTATCCTTCGACCCGGTATACGCTCTTGATTCTGCGCACCGTCTCCAGCGATTCGAACGAGCGGAGCACCTGCTGAACCGCCGCCTTGCTCGCGTCGTGCGTAATAATGATAATTTCCGCTTCCGGAATGTTCGGGTTCGGCTGCTGCAGCACCGACTCCAGGCTTACTTCGTATTCGGCGAACACCTGCGTAATGCGGGCAAGCACGCCGGCGCGGTCGTCCACATGCAGCAATATAAAATATTTCGAAGATATCTGGTCGTCCGTCTTCAGCTTCTTCTCTTTGTAAACCATGGCGCCTTGTCTTCCCGCCACGCCCAGCTTTTTGTTTTTGATGACGGCGACAAGATCGGACACGACCGACGTAGCGGTCGGAAGCTCTCCCGCTCCCGCGCCGTAGAACATCGTTTCGCCCACCGCTTCGCCGTGCACGTATACCGCGTTAAACACGCCGTTCACCGACGCGATCGGGTGCGATTGCTTCACCATCGTCGGCTGTACGCTGACGCTGATCTGATCGTCTTGGCATTCCGCGATGCCGAGCAGCTTCACCTCGTATCCGAGACGTTTCGCATACAAGATATCCTCCTTGCTGACCGACGAAATGCCTTGCACGGACACGTCGTCCAGCGCAACGTTCGTCCGGAAGCCAAGCGTGGACAAAATCGTCATTTTGCGCGCGGCATCCAGCCCCTCGACGTCGGAAGTCGGATCCGCTTCGGCATATCCGAGCTGCTGGGCTTCCTTCAGCACATCGTCGTAAGAAGCGCCTTCTTGGCTCATTTTGGTCAAAATATAGTTGGTCGTGCCATTGACGATCCCCATAATTTTAATGATCCGGTCGGACGAGAAGCCTTCGATCAGCGTCCGGATAATCGGGATGCCTCCGGCGACGCTCGCTTCGTAAAGCACGTCGCAGCCGTTGTTTTTGGCCGCTTCCAATATTTCCGGCCCGTGCAGCGCCATTAAGTCTTTGTTCGCCGTTACGATCGATTTGCCCCGGGCAATGGCCTCGAGCAAATAAGTCCGCGTATGCTCGACGCCGCCCATCACTTCCACGATCACGTCGATCTCGGGGTCGGCGATAATGTCCCACGGATCCTCCGTCAGCTTGCTTTCGTCAATCGTAAGACTGCGCGCTTTCGCCTTGTTTTGAACCAGAATTTTTTCCACATGAATCGGCGAGCCCGCTTGATTCTGCAAATCCTCCTGATGCCCCTCCACAATCCGGACAACGCCCGTACCTACCGTTCCTAAACCTAGCAATCCTACTTTAACCGGTTTCATCCTGTTTCCCTCCGCAACAATATTTGCTAGCCTTGACCGACTACGATCGCTTTGCGCACGCCGTCCTGCCTTCTTAGCGCGTCGACGAGCCCGTTCAGTTCCCCGGACAATTGCGACACGTCGACCGAAATCACGACATTGGCGTATCCTTGCAGCGGGATGCTTTGATTCATCGTGAGCACGTTTCCTTCCAGATCCGCCACGAGGGCCAGCACTTTGGACAAAACGCCGGACCGATGCTCCAAATCCATCGAAATGGTCGCAATCCTTTCCCGCTTCAGCTCGCTCAGCTCATATACGCCGTCTTTATATTTATAGAAAGCGCTCCTGCTTAGCCCGATTCGCTCGGTTGCCTCATGAACGGTGGCCGCTTCGCCTCGCCTCAGCATTTCTTTCGCCTGTACCGTCTTCATGATCGCTTCCGGCAAAATGTCTTCGCGAACGACATAATAACGGCCTACGTTCGCCACTCGATTCGTCCTCCCTAAAAAGACATCTGTTCTCTTATAGTGGACATTATAAAGGAATCTACCGTCTGCGGCAATAGGTAACGAATATAATTTAGAATAAAGGCCGTCTGTTGTCAGACGGCCTTCTTCCGTGTCAATATAACCTGCTCTTGTGAGCGGCGGCGGTTAAAATATATAATCGGAGCCTTCAAAAAACTCAAACGTATAGTAGCCGATCCGCACCGTATCCCCGTCTTTCGCTCCCGCTTTGCGGAGAGCCGCGTCCACGCCCACTCGGCGCATCAGGTTCGCAAACCGCATGACCGCGTCATAGGAGGTTAAATTAATGCGTTTCATATACCGCTCGATGCTTTCGCTTTCGATGACGAACACTTCGTCCTCCCGATGGATTTCGAATTTCATCTCTTCGCGCTGCTTTTCGTATTTGTATACTTTGCGCTCTTCGATTTCTTTGACTTCCTCCACGGCCGTCTCTTCCGGCAGCGATTCCAGAACGTCCATCGCCTTATAAATAAGCTCCTGTACGCCTTGCTTCGTCAAGGTCGAAACGGGAACGATGACATGCTCCAGACCGTCCTCCCGCTCGGCGATCTGCTGCTTGAACAGCTCCAGATTGTCGGCCGCCTCCGGCATGTCCATCTTATTGGCGGCAATGATCTGCGGCCTTTCCATCAGCTTCGGATTGTAGAGCGCCAGCTCTTCGTTGATTTTCACCCAATCCTCGTACGGGTCGCGGCCGTCGACGGCTGCGATGTCCACGACATGAATGATGACTCTCGTCCGCTCGACATGCCGCAAAAACTCGTGGCCCAAACCGACGCCTTCATGGGCGCCTTCGATCAACCCCGGCAGGTCGGCCATAACGAAGCTGCGCCCGTCGCCGACGTCGACTACGCCCAAGTTCGGCGTAATCGTCGTAAAATGATAGGCGCCGATTTTCGGCTGAGCCGCCGTCACGATGGACAGCAGCGTCGATTTGCCGACGCTCGGAAAACCGACCAGCCCGACGTCCGCCATCACTTTAAGCTCGAGAACGACCCAGCGTTCTTCGCCTTCCTCGCCGTTCTCCGAAATATCCGGCGCCGGATTGCTGACCGTGGCGAACCTCATATTGCCCCGTCCGCCTCTGCCGCCGCGCGCGATCACGACCTCTTGGCCGTGGCGCGTCATATCGGCAATGATCTCCTGCGTGTCGTCGTCAATGACGACGGTACCGGGCGGGACGCGGACAATCATGTTTTCCGCATTCGCGCCGTGCATCCCTTTCACCTTGCCCCGTTCTCCGGCCTTGGCCTTGAAATGCTTCTGGTAACGGAAATCCATAAGCGTTCGGAGACCTTCGTCCACGCGGAAAATAACGTCGCCGCCTTTCCCTCCGTCGCCGCCGGCCGGCCCGCCTTCCGGCACGTATTTCTCGCGGCGGTACGAGACGATGCCGTTTCCACCGTCGCCGCCTTTTACAAATATTTTCGCTTTATCGACAAACATGATGTCCCCCGTTCAAGCCCGCCATTCTGCACGAAGCAGCATGCTTCCATGCGGCTGCCCGGTATGAACCGGCCGCAGCGGCGCGCCTTCCAACTGCTGATTTATTTTGCTCGCGAAGCGCTGCTCGCCGCTAAGCTCGCCTTGATAGTAAAATGCCGCATACAAAGCTTCGTCATCCATGGAAAGCTTCATCGTCAGCATGGACGGTTCGCCGCCAGTCGGGACGGCCGCAAACCGGTAAGCGTTTATAATATCGATGAGCGATTCCGCCACCTTTGCGCTGTCTACGGGCAAATCCTGAAGCATGACGCCGTCTTCGACTTCAACGCATAGCTGAATCGCGTTCGTCATCGCGCGGAAAGACTGAATGTAGTTGACCAGAGCCGGTTCGCCAAGCTTCGCGATTTTGCTTTCCTGGGCCATTTTATCGCGTATTTTCTCCACGTACTCTATAGTTCTGTCCAGCTTCTGCATCCGGATATACCCGTATAACACCTGCAAATCGTTCATCCAATCGTGCCGATGATGATTAAGCGTACGGATGCTTGCAGCTTGAATCGTATGTATGGTACGCCTCGTCTGCTCGGCATGGTTTCTCCGTTCGGCCATCACCCATAACAGGGCCGATCCTGCAAGGCCGGCTACGGCCAGCGTATACAGCCACAGCTCACCCGGCCACACGAACCCGGCAGCTACGGGCAGCACGGCAGCTATCGCCACAATCTTTTTCGCTGTTTGCAAGCGATTCATGGATTTGATCCCACTTTCCCCATTTTTCCGGCTTATCCAGTATACCATGATGACGACCCATTGACCAATGCGCAAGCGGAAGCAGCTCCGCCGGCCTTACCCATGGACGGACCGATCCGGCGTATGTCAATCGGAATGTCCGACATACTAGGCAAAGCAAAAATCGCGCGGACTTAACAGATAAGTCCTTTAACGGCAAAATGCCCCGGCCTGTCGTCAGGTCGGGGCACTTCTGCTGTTATTATTCTACCGCTGCGGCAACCGGAGCTGCATCAACCGGGTATACGCTCACTTTTTTGCGATCGCGTCCCCAACGTTCAAATTTCACAACGCCTTCCACTTTCGCGAAGAGCGTGTCGTCTTTGCCGATGCCCACGTTCGCGCCCGGGTGAATTTTCGTACCGCGTTGACGAACGAGAATGCTGCCGGCCGTTGCGATTTGACCGTCGGCACGTTTAGCGCCAAGACGTTTCGCTTGGCTGTCGCGTCCGTTCTTCGTGGAACCTACACCCTTTTTGGATGCGAATAACTGAAGATCCAATTTCAACATCGATTGTCCCTCCTTACTGCAAAAGTTGTTCGTGAATTACGACATGCTTGCCGTAAGATTGTGCAATAGAATCAAGCATAACGACCATCGATTCGAGCTGGAGCTGAAGCTTCTCCTCCACGGCCTTGTCGGCCTGCTCCGGAATATCCGAAGACACCCAGCCGCTTTTGACGACTGCGGGGAGCTGCACGCCGGCCAGCGCCTCGATGGCATTGACGGTGCCGACCGTTACGGCCGACACGCCGGCGCAAACGATGTCCTTGCCCGGCTTCGCATATTGCGCATGTCCTTCGACCGCGAACGATGCGATCCGCCGGTCGGAAGCCCTTCGAGCGATCGTAACGGTTATCATGAAAACCTCTCGCTTACGCTTGGATTTTCTCGATCGTTACTTTCGTGTAAGGCTGACGATGACCTTGCTTGCGCGCATAGTTCTTTTTCGGTTTGTATTTGTAAACAACAATCTTCTGGCCTCTGCCTTGCTTCTCGACTTTACCGGAAACGGTAGCGCCGGAAACAAGCGGAGCGCCGGTCACGAGACCGTTGTCTTTGGATACAGCCAGCACGCGGTCGAAAGTTACGCTGTCGCCTTCGTTTACGTTCAGTTTCTCGATGTAGATCACATCGCCCTCCTGAACTTTGTACTGCTTACCGCCGGTTTCAATAATTGCGTACATTGCTCATTGCACCTCCTTGTAGTCGAAGACTCGCCTGATGCAGGTGGCACGGGGAAAGTCCCTTCGCTCTTGCGAACCTGATCGGAGCGGTATGATATAGCGCCGAGCAAGCAGAAACGATACTTTCGTCCTTATCCAAGGACGATACGTTTCGCGTAGAAAGATAGCTTGTATATAAGGATAAGACCTTATAAGTCGGTTATCTTTCAGATACGCCCAGAACATATACTTGATTATTCTATCATAAGCATGCCCGCAGTTCAATACTAAATACTAACATGAACTAAGACTTGACGCTCGTCTCGCTCCGAGTCAAACCGCCTTTCTCCATCGGCACAGCGGCTTCGAACGGCTGCCTGCCGGTTCCTCCGCATGCCGGACATCGCTCCGCATTCAGCTTCGCCGAATTTTCCCGCGCTTTCTTGCGGGTCATTTCCAGCAGACCGAGCCTCGTCCATCCGACGACGGTGCACTTCGTGCGGTCCTGCTTCGTCCAATGCTCAAGACGGTGCAGTACCCGGTCGCGATTCTGCTCGAGCTCCATGTCGATAAAATCGATGACGATAATGCCGCCGACGTCGCGGACCCGCAGCAGCCTGGCGATTTCGTCCGCCGCCTCCATGTTCGTCCGGAAGACCGTATCCTCCAAATCTTTGCCGCCGGTAAACTTGCCTGTGTTGACGTCAATGACGGTGAGCGCCTCGGTTTCGTCCCATATTAAGCTGCCGCCGCTCGGGAGGCGAATGCTGGATTGGAAATCGGCGTACAGCTGGGCCGTGATCCCAAACGCGTCGAACATGGTTTCGTTCCCGTCCGGAGTGTAAAACGATAGCCTCCCGGCAAACGGAGGCGACATGTCTTCCAGCAGCTGCTTCAGCGTCTCGAATCTTGCGGGATCGTCAATCCATACTTCGTTTATATCGGCCGTCAAGCTGTCGCGGATAATCCGGCGCATGAGCCCGACCTCCCGGTGAATTTCGGCCGGCGCGGACGCCTTGCCCGCCGAAGCCGCAACGCGCCGCCACTGCCGCCTGAGCTGCGCAACATCCGCTTCAAGCGCTTCGAACGACGCTTCGCCCGCCGCCGTCCGCATAATAATGCCTTCGTCCTCGAGGCGAAGCTCCTCTCCCGCCGTACGGAGCCTCGCTCTTTCCTGCTCGTTTCCGATCTTTTTGGAAACGCCGACATAACCGGCCTTCGGCATATAGACAAGGAACCGCCCCGGAAGCGCATAATGGGTCGTCACGCGAGCCCCCTTGCCGCCGATCGGCTCCTTCATGATTTGAACGAGCAACTCCTGCCCGGGACGAACGAGCTGCTTAATATCGGGCTTGCGTTCCGATTGCTTGTCCATGTTGGGATGGAGAAGCTCGTCCACGTATAGAAACGCGTTTTTGGACAAACCGATATCCACGAACGCCGCCTGCATGCCCGGCAGCACGTTGACGACCTTGCCTTTATATATATTGCCCACGAGACCGCTGTGCTCCGAACGCTCCATGCCAAATTCAATCAGCTTGCCGTCCTGGACGATAGCGGTTTGCAGCAGTTCGCCGTCGCCGTGCATCAACATTTGCTTCATCCCGCGCACTCACCTGCCTTGCCTGTTTTCTTTCATTTTAGCATAAGCGCAAGCGGCTTTCGACGCCCTTCGGCTCAAAGCTTACGTTTGGCGGTGAAATATAAGACAGGAGCATCCGCATACCAGCCTTCCGTCCCCGGCACTATGGCAAAAACAGTTCCAGAAGCGGCCGGTTCGGATTGCGTTCGGTCAGCAGGCGCTCGATAATTTGCTGCTCGGGCACCACCTTTTCGACCGCGCCTCCGCGGCCTTTCAAATAGACGTAATGATAGCGGTCGCGCCAGAACTGCTTGGCGACCTGCATTAGCGTTTGCCTGCCTCCCGCGACGATCGGGAGTGCCGCCGTTTCGCCGGCGAGCTTGGGCTCGGCCAGCCGCTCGCGGTGCATCAGAAACCGATAGAACAGGAACGGAATGTTGCGCGAATAGGTCCAGTTCGTAAACCAAAGAAACAGACCGACCACGGCCAAATTCAGCTGGATGCCCCGAATTCCCGCGAGCGCGGGCACAACGGCGTAAAGGAGCATCAGCGCGCTGCAGGTTAAGCTGATCCTGGCGCTCCATACCATCGTCGTATAGTAATTCAGAAGCTTGCTTAAACCTGCTTGCAGCAGCTTGCCCCCGTCCAGCGGATAAATCGGCAGCATATTGAACAGCCCGATCGCCAGATTCGCTTTGACGATAAATCCGGCCCAATCGGACTCCCACCACCCAAGCTGCCCCAGTCCCCATGCGGCAAGCCCCATCCAGGCGTTCTGCAGCGGGCCGGCAACGGCGACTATGGCGTCCTCCTTCGCGGAAACCCCGCTATGGTTATCGACCTCAAGCACGCCGCCGAACGGCAGCAGCTTCACTTCCCGCAGCTGCCAGCCGAAGCTTCTCGCCGCAACGACATGCCCGATCTCGTGGACGAGCACGATCAGAAACAGCGTAGCCAGCTCGATTAAATAGCCGGTCAAAAAAGAAGCACCCATAATAAAGACGAACAGCGGATGTACCGACCAAACGATCCCTTTCCACTTAATCAAGCGGAATCACGTCCGCCGGATCCACATACCGGCCGCCCTGCTTTACGGCAAAATACAGCAGGCTCGGTTCTTCGCCTTGCGCCTGTCCGATGTTTCCGATCGGGTCGCCCGCCTCCACCCAATCATCCTTCTTAACGGTTGCGCCCGCCAATTTGCCGTAAACCGTCATTCTACCGTTCGTGTGCTGGATGACGATCGTGATGCCGCCGGTGCCTTCCCCTCCGTTCGTCACTTGCGCGATACGTCCCGTCTGAACGGCGACAACCTGCTCTCCGGATTCCCCCGCCAATTCGATGCCGCTCAGCAGCTCCGCGAACGTCTTGACCAATACGCCGGACCGAAGCGGTTCTACGACCGGCTGCTTCACGGTTCCGTCGACCAGCTCGGCGGGCTGCTCTTTGCTTTCGAAGATCGGAATAAACGAAGGCGCTCCGGCGAACGTCTCCCGATACCATGCGGCCGCGGCCTCGAAATCCATCGGCTCGGTCATCGCTTCTTCAATCCACTCCCGGCTCCCGTCCAGCCACGGCAAATCGTAGCGGAATACGGCCCATATGGCCGCAAAAAGAAGCAAAGCGGCCGCAGCCTTCCAGCGCAGACCTTTCCAGAACGCTCCGCCCTCCGTTCCCCTATCGGAGCCCGGCGGGTCGTACCGGTCCGAGTATGCGCCGTTCCAATCGCTCCTGTTCCACGTTCCGAGCCAAGGATTCGGGTTCGCTTTCCATTCCTTCTCCGGGTCGGGCTCGTCCGTCAAGTCCGGATGACCGTAATTCGATAACCGGTCGAACTGCACGCTCTCGTCGTAAACCGGCTCATGGACGGGCGAACGATGCCGGAACGGATCCCGTTTCCGTTCAGCGCGTTGCTGCTCTTCCAGCAGTTTCCTGATTTTATCTTGCCGCCTTTGTCGGATGGCGTCTTTCGTATTCATCTCTCGCCTTCCTCCTCCGCAATTAAAGTTTAAGCTCTGCTAAGCCGAAACGTTCGCGATAAGCTTGTTCTTCCTTCATGCTTATGAGGAGGAGCGGACAACTATTCATGCCGGGAGGCGCGAGATCAACCTCTTATCAGTAAACAAAAAGCAGGCGGACAAGAAAGTCTTGTTCCGCCTGCTTTCGTCTATGACGCTAATGGCTAATCGGCCAGCTCATACACTTCCTGATGCGCCCTGATACTGAACACAATACCGATGCACAGCATATTCAGCAGCAAGGACGTGCCGCCGTAGCTGATAAACGGCAATGTTATGCCGGTTATCGGCATAAGGCCGATCATCATGCCGATATTTTGGAAAATTTGGAATACGTACATGGACGCGATCCCAATAACAATATAAGAAGCCCGCCTGTCGTAGCATTGATAAGCAATCATAATAATGCGGTAAATAAGCAGAAAATAAAGCATCAACAACACGGCCGCGCCGGTAAAACCAAATTCCTCGCCGATGACGACAAAGATGGAATCCGAATACGGATAAGGAATAAAGCCGCCTTTTTTCATATCGCCCTGCATATAACCGTCCCCGCTTAATCCGCCCGATCCGATGGCGATCTGGGCGTTTTGCGATTGGTGCTTATCGTCGGCCGACGCTTCTTCCGGGTTGATAAACGTGTTGATCCGGGCATACCAGTGTTCTTTGTCGTGATCGGTCAGATAGTCTTTAATATTTTCGTTGAAGACGGTAAACAGCGTAACGAAGAGGACGATTCCCGCTACGACCGCGGCCAAGCCGATTAGCACGTGCGTATATTTGACGTTTCCGATCCATAGCATTCCGAGCAAAATAACCAAATAAATAATGGCGTTGCCGAGGTCCGGCTGAATCATGACGAGCATAAACGGAACAAATACGAAAGCTCCGATCGGCACGATATCCTGCACAAAATTAAGTTTGTCTCCTTGCTTTCGCCCCAGCAAATAAGCTACGCCGACAATAATGACGATTTTGACCGCTTCCGCCGGCTGGAAGGACAACGCTCCAAGCCTGAACCAGCCTGTAGCTCCGTTAATATTGCTGCCCGCAAAAAATACGAGCACCAGCAAAACGATGCCTATCCCGTACAGCACATGCCACAGCTTAAGCAAAACCCGATAATCAAATACGGTCGCCATGACGGCTAAAAGCAGGCCGACCGCATAAAATATGACCGTTCTGACATCCGTATTGGCGTAATTGCTGCTTTGGCCGTCGATCGCGCTATGAATCGAAATGACGCTGATACACATCAAACATAACAAAATGACGAATATGCCCCAGTCAATCTTTTTTAGTTTGTTAAGCACAGCTTAAATCATCCTATTCCCAGAAACTTGCGGAACCGTTTGAAAGCGCCGGTCTTCTCTTCCAGCTGCATCAAAGGAACCATGTCCCCAAGAATGCGTCTCGCAATGTTCCGGTATGCGATTGATGCCCGGGAGGAAGGATCCATAACCGTCGGTTCGCCGGCGTTCGCCGATTTAATGACCTTCTCATCATCCGGCACAATACCAAGCAAGTCAACCGCCAGTACTTGGCATATTTCGTCTACGTCGAGCATCTCTCCGCTTTTGACCATTGTCGGCCGAATGCGGTTAATGACGATTTTGGATGCGAGCTTTTCTTTTTCCAACAGTCCGATAACCCGATCCGCGTCGCGCACGGCCGCATTTTCCGGCGTCGTTACGACAATGGCGCGGTCGGCGCCGGCAATGGCGTTCCGGAAGCCGTGCTCGATGCCCGCCGGGCAATCGATGATGACATAATCGAAATCCTGTTTGAGCTCCAGCACGATATCTTTAACCTGCTCGGGCTTGACGTCGTCTTTATCCTTCGTTTGAGCAGCCGGCAGCATGTACAATTCCTCGAACCGTTTGTCCTTGACAAGCGCCTGATTAAGGCGGCATCTTCCTTCCGCAACGTCAACCAGATCGTAGATAATCCGGTTTTCGAGTCCCATGACCACGTCCAGATTGCGCAAACCGATATCGGTATCCACCATGCATACTTTTTTGCCCAGCAACGCGAGCGCGGTACCGAGATTGGCCGAAGTGGTCGTTTTGCCGACTCCGCCTTTGCCCGAAGTGATTACTATCGCCTCTCCCATGCTCAACACTCCTTAAACGTAAGTTGAATGGCCGCGCAGCCGGTAAAGCTGAGTCATCTTGTCGATATGCATCTGGCCATCCTTCAAAAAAGCGAACTCCATCGCGGAATCCCCCGTCATCCACTCCTCGGGAGGCCTGCTGATCACATCCGCGATTCGGAGTTGGGTCGGCCGCATTAGCGAAGCGGCGATGATGACGTCCGTACGCCCGTTGCATCCGGCGTGCGCCATGCCGCGAAGGGCGCCGACCACATAAATGTCGCCCGTGCAAATGACGGTTCCGCCCGGGTTCAAATCGCCGGCCAGCAGCAAATCGCCGTCATGCTCGATCGTCTGACCCGAACGGACGATTCCCGTAAACACTTTCCAGCCGCTCTGATCGTTATGTTTCGTCCCGTTCTCCGCTTCCGATTCGATGGACTGAACCATTAAGTTCCCTTGCGTGCGAATGATGGACCGGATCCGTTCCTTGTCTTCCTCGTCCAGCCGCCTTTCGCCAAGCTTGACCTGCACATGCACGAGAGGTCCGGTCAGCAGCTGCTGATGCGTCTTCTCCAGCTTGTACTGAAGCTCGTCGAGCAGAACGGAAAATTCGCACTGATCGTCAAGAAGGAACACGAGACCTTCTTTAACCCCTTTGATGATAATATGCTGCTTCTCGGCCACCACTGTCCCTCCCCAACATTAACCATTCTTGCAGCACAAGGTCAAATCCTGCTTTAAGGCTCGGATCACTCGCGAAAGGCGGGAGCTTGTTTGCTTGCCGTTTCGACTCCAACACACCCGCAAACAGCTAGAAACGGGCCGTATCGGGCTTCGGCAGCCGACGGCTTCTTTAGGCTGGTCGTCAAGCTTCCTCCTTGTCCGGGTTTTTCTTGGCGTCCGCCTCAAGGAACCTTCTGAGAGGCACATAGACGAGCAGCGCAAAAGCAAGCTGCAGGAACAAGCTGGGCAATATATGATCCAGCAAAGCCCACGCGTAAGTTTCCGTAGAAATACGGAAAGCATAATAAATGCCGTACATAACCGAATCATAAACGATGTAGTTGATTCCGATAACGGAAAGCGCAGCGAGCAGCGTGCAACGCTTGTTCTCCAAAAGGACGCCGGTGTAATAACCGAGCAAGCCCGTTACGAACGCCCCGGGGCCGATCATATGGCCGAAGTAAACGACGTCCTGCAGCAGGCCGAAGCCCGCACCTAGCAAAAGCGCACGATGCCGGTTGCTGTATAACGAACAAAAAATAACGACGACAAACACAAAATGAGGAACGATTCTCGACGTGTAGCCGGCCGGAATGATCCACGGCATTACGGTGCCCTCGACGATAAACAGAAGGAGCATAAAGCCGATCAGCTTGTTGATGCTCATTCGGCGGCATCCCCCGTTTCAGGCATTTGAACGACAAATACCTGCGTCAAATGCTCGAAATCGGCGGACATTTTAACGGAAGCCGTGTTGGTCAATCCGAAATCGCCCACTTGCTTGGACTCGACCGTGCCGATCACGAGTCCTCGCGGATACACATTGCCAAGTCCCGACGTAATGACGGTATCGCCTACGGCCATCTTGTCGTTTTCGGGAATTTTGGTCATGACGAGCATGCCCGATTCATTGTCGTAACCGCTAATGATGCCAAAAGATTCGTCCTGGCGGCCCATGATGGTCGCCGCGATCAGGTTCGACGTCGGCGACGTCTCGTCCAGCTCCGTAATCGGCGTCACCGTTGCGGTGTACGGCCTTACTTCGTCGACAATACCGACGAGACCGTCTACCGTCGTCACGGCCATGTTTTTCTTAATGCCGTTCTTCGAGCCCAGGTTGATGACAAGCGTCTGGCTGTTGGCGTCGTTATTGACCGCAACGACCTGCGCGATCAAATAATTGTAGTCGTACATTTTTTTCTGCTGCTCGGTGAAGCCAAGCGCTTCTTGCAATTCCCTGTTCTCTTGCTCGACCCAGTTGTAATGAATTTTGTCTCTGGCATACGCAGCCGCCGTCTGGCGGAGCTGCTCGTTCTCTTCATAGATCGTGCGGAGGTTGGCAATATCCTCAAAGAAGCCCGCTATCGACGCAGCGGGCTTGTAAAACCATTGTTGAACGGTACCGAACGCATCCCCGAGAAATTTCTCGGGCCAAGTCAGCTCCTTTCGGTCGCTCAACGAAAATCCGATAATCGCGATGAACAGAATAAACCCGGTCATAAGCATGAATACACGCTTATTTCTAAGCAGCCTAAACAGCTCGATCACCTGCCCGTTCCATGTCCGCTTCCCCCTCGGACGGCATTAGCGCTTACGGGAAGACGAGCCGCCTTTATTTTTGAACAGATGGATATGGTCAAGCGAGCGTCCCGTTCCGATCGCCA
This sequence comes from Paenibacillus thailandensis, assembly GCF_042685365.1. Lineage (NCBI taxonomy): Bacteria > Bacillati > Bacillota > Bacilli > Caryophanales > Paenibacillaceae > Paenibacillus > Paenibacillus thailandensis. The sequence continues at coordinate 158,654 of NZ_JBHUMY010000001.1, forward strand.
CGCAATCGAGCGGATTGTCGGCGACGATAACCGGCATGCCGGTCTCGCGCGACAGCAGCTTGTCCAGATTGCGAAGCAGCGCTCCGCCGCCCGTCAACACGATGCCGCGGTCCATAATATCGGCCGACAGCTCCGGCGGGCATTTTTCCAGCGTAATTTTTACCGCGTCCACGATCGCATTAACGGTGTCGGTCAGCGCCTCCGTTATTTCGTCGGACGTAATCGCAAGTGTTTTCGGAAGGCCCGTTACGAGGTCGCGTCCTCGAATTTCCATCGATTCAGGCTGATCGAGCGGAAGGGCGGAGCCGATTTCCATCTTCAGCTGCTCGGAAGTTCTTTCGCCGATCATCAAATTGTACATCCGCTTTACGTATTGGATAATAGCTTCGTCCATCTCGTCGCCGGCCACGCGAATCGAACGGCTCGTCACGATGCCGCCGAGCGAAATCACCGCTACCTCCGTCGTGCCGCCGCCGATGTCGACGACCATGCTGCCCGTCGGCTCCCATACCGGCAGATCGGCTCCGATCGCAGCCGCAAACGGCTCTTCGATCGTATAAGCTTCTCGGGCGCCCGCTTGCTTCGCCGCGTCTTCCACGGCGCGCTTCTCTACCGCTGTAATGCCCGAAGGGACGCACACCATCACGTTCGGATGCTTCGGAAACAGCGAGCGCTGTTTCTGCGCTTGGCGGATAAAGTATTTGATCATCGTTGCCGTCGTGTCGAAATCGGCGATAACGCCGTCCTTCATCGGACGTACCGCGCGGATATTGCCGGGCGTTCTGCCGATCATCTTCTTTGCGTCTTCGCCTACGGCCTCGATCGTTTTCGTATCTGTACGCAGGGCGACCACGGAAGGCTCCCTGACCACAATTCCTTTGCCTTTAATAAATACGAGCGTATTCGCTGTCCCTAAATCAATACCCAAATCCTTCGAAAAACCACCAAACATGTTAATACTCCCTTCTAAATGCGACAATCCCTTTTATTATATTACATATATCCGTGTTCCTTCAAACTTACAAAACGTCCGTCGCCGATGACAAGATGATCCAGCACTTCGATGCCGACAAGCTCCCCTGCTTCCATGAGCCGCTTCGTTAAACCGATGTCTTCGGCGCTTGGCGTAGGATCGCCGCTAGGATGATTATGTACGCAGATGAGCGATGCGCTGTTATGCTTAATGGCCGCCCGAAACACTTCTCTCGGATGAACGAGCGATGCGTTTAGCGTGCCGATCGACAATGTTTCCCGGGCAATAATGTGGTTTTTGGTATTGAGGAACAAGCATACGAAATGCTCCTTCTTCAGCAGCCTCAAGTCTTCCATTACGCAATCCGCGGCGTCTTGGGGCTTGCGGACGGTGACCGGCTTGCCGGAGCCGCTTCTGGACACTCTTCTGCCCAGTTCGATTCCGGCCCGCAGCTGCACCGCCTTGGCAGGACCGATGCCGCGGATCGCTACAAGCTCGTTTAAGCTCATATCGACCAGATTGTGCAAGCTTCCCGCTTCCTTCAGAATGCGGGAGGCCAGATGCACGGCCGATTCCCGTTTCGTTCCCGTGCGAAGCAATATCGCGATCAATTCGGAATGGCTTAACGCTTCTGCCCCATATCGCATCATGCGCTCTCTTGGACGTTCATCATGGGGGACATCGCGCAGCGTATAGCTATGCGGCTCCATGCCCCTTTTCCTCCGTCTTTATCTCATATTCATAGAAATAATCATTGTTATCATCAGTCCGGTTTATGAAAGCTGCGGACCGTTTCTCTCGTTTTTAGCGGAAACACAAGCCATGTATCTGAAGTATAACGGATTTAATCCGGCTTGTTACTTAAAAAACATTAATGTTGTAGCGTTCAAGCATATCGGACAACAGCGATAGCGGCAGTCCCACCACGTTAAAGTAGCAGCCGTCGATCCGGTCTACGATCGTCGAACCGTAACCTTGAATGCCGTAGCCTCCAGCCTTGTAGTGCTTAATGGTTCTTTTGACGTTTTTACCGAATTCAATATCTTAAGCGGCGTTACATTCGATTGAATATCAGTTGCTACAGTAGAAATAAAGGATTTTGTTACTGCTCCGGCTTTATATGTAACGGTAGCCTTAGCTTTACCTCCACCACCAGAACCGTCTGGATCATCATCTCCTCCATCGTAATTTAATAATTGCTCAATATTGGCTTTCAAATATATTGTAGGTTCCCCATCTTTACTGACGATTATTTTATCGATCAGAATCTCGAGGTCTTTACGATTCAGTATTTCCTTAGCTATAATATCATCAAAAACTTGGAGAGCAGATACTGCCCCTTCTTTGAAACTGCTCGTTCTTTCCCTAACAGCGGTCAATTCCTCAATCTGCTTCGAGACGATATTGATCTGTTGACGTTTATCAGCTTCTATTTCAGCATAATTCTCGGATATGAGTTCCTCCATATCTGGATTCTTCGCAATATCCTTAATCCGTTGTGACATAGTCACTCTAAGTTCATTAGTAAGTTCCTGGAGTTCTTTATTTAGCCTCTTCAGGGAAAGTTCAAAGTTATCTTCTCGCTCAACATGATCTTTAAGTTTGGCATCGAATCCTTCGATGGCACTACTTAACTTTTCTCGAAGTACGGTAAGATGCGCTTTTATCGCAAGAACAAGTGTACGATCTAAGATATAGTGCGTTGCACAGCCTAGTTTTCCAACTCTCCTGTATGTTCCACATATGTAGGACTTATGTTTACCCTCCTTGTTAAGAGCAACCATCCCATGACCACAGTCAGCGCATTTTAGAAACCCCGAGAAAAGATTAATGTGTTTATAACCAGTGCCTCTATAGTTTTCATCAAGACGTTTATTGGCAATCCGTTGCGCTAATTCAAAATCCTCTTTGCTTACAATAGCTTCATGATTGTTTTCAAAAACATACTGCTTATCTGGTTCAACCTTCGACGCTCTCCCGTTGATTTCTGTTAGTTGAAATCTTCCCTGTCGAAGTGTCCCAATATAGAAATCGTTTCTGACAATCCGTTGAACCATTCTTTGAACCCAATTGGTCGTTACATCCTTCTTGTAGACTTTACCGGCATTTTCTTTATCCCTCTTTGCAACCATTGAAGGAGTTGGAATATTATTTTCGGTCAAGTAGATGCAAATCTTTCTATAACCATATCCCTGCAAATACATTTCAAATATTTTTCTAACAACCCATTCTGTATCTTCGTCAATAATAATCTTTTCACGATTAAGAGGGTCTCTCTTATAGCCATATGGAACGGAAGCAATATACTTCCCTTCCTTCATTTTCGTCTTGATGTTATCTTTTATTTTCCGACTAATATCTTTGACGTATCTCTCATTATACCACGTTTTTATCCCTAGTATCGAATCATCATCTGTTTCAGAATCATAGTTATCACTAATCAGTATTAACCTAACACCCTGACGTTTCATGTCTTCAAGAAAAAGCAAGGTTAATGCATTATGTCTACCGATACGAGATAAGTCCTTGACTGCCAAAATAACTTTATACCCGTTCTCGATTGCTATGTTAATTTCCTTTAACATGCGGTTAAAATCAGGTCTGTCAAAAGTATACCCACTAACATTATCGTCTTCAAACATTACAATATTGGAGACTAAGTCTTTAAACTTTTCAACAAAATAATCTTTAATCATTTTTTGCTGAGCGATAATTGTTGCATAGTTCGACTTATCTTCGTCACGACTAATTCGTGAATACCCAAAATAAAGAGTTCTAATCCTAGACGGATTAGAACTCATCGCTTGATCTTTTGAACTCACGCTATGCTGAACCATTGTTCTATACACCTCATCACAACTATTGTAGTGCTTATTGTACCTCAGCTAACCATGTCGGTTCAACACTTTGTTGTGAGAGGGCATTATCTAGAATCAGTTTTTCAAGACCGGATTTCATATCTTCAATACCAGAGATAAATGTTACAATCTTAAACTTCTTGGATTTCGCAACTTTCTTCAAAACAGCATATTCCTCAGAATCTTTTTGATTTTCGGTCATCCAAACAAAGACCAACCTATTCCCTTTATCGACTTTGACTTTCAAACTTCTGGTTTCATCTGAGAATTTAGTTGACATGCTAATCACGACCCCTTAAGGCAATTTGGAGTGATAACCCCATGCCTTTTCGCGGATACCTCTTAATTACAAAAACAAACAGCCTATTCAAGTGTTCAAACTCCCATTCACATATCTAGAACCTCGAACGACAATTTCTAGAAGCACAAATAAGCCTAATCCTTTGTCACAATGACGAAAGATCGGCTCTCTTTAACAAAATACAATACCTAATTTCAAATATCAGGTCACCAAGACCAAATTACCCCTAACCACTGTGACCTCGATTCGACTAAACGTAAATGTTTCCTGAGAGTCGTCGGTCACATATGCACGTAAGATACCTTGTTGAGCTTCAAAAATGAGGTCATCGATGTAATTTTGAATCGTCTCTTGCCGCGTGGCTCCTTCTAAATCGCCTTCAGCAAGAGCTTCTTCATAAAGATCAAGTGGGACACAAAGATAGCATATTTTAGAGACTAATTTATCGAATGCGTAAGAAGGTAACTCCCCGTCGAGGATTTGTTGTTTACCTTGCATGTCAAGAGCAAGCAAAATGTGATAAACGAGTTGCCCTTGACTCAATAAATCAAATATGACCTCCTTATCCTGATCTGTCGATTCCACTTGGAAAATTTTGTTGTAATGAACATAAACCGTCCTTTGCACATTACCCCGCTTGAATGCATCAATGATACTGTCTTTCATTTTGAAAACTTTCATCAAGTCTTCGGCAAGTCTTTGACTTCGAGTTATAAAAGGCAACACTTTCCCGTTCCCAAATATCCTCTGATCAATTTTTCCATGATCATCCGCCATGTCCAAAACCCCTTCACAAGAATTCCAACCTTAAACCCAGTAGGGAAATAGTTGGTTACTCTATGTAAAAAAGCTCTGGTTTTCACTCTGAATTTGAAGGGATTCTCGATTCTTTTCAAAAATTTATCTGCAGAAATTTCATTATGTACATAAAAATGAGCATGATCCCCATAGATAGCTCATCTTTTAAGTTCCAAATAAAAAAAGCCGGATGCAACATCCGACTGGTAGATTATTAATTCACTATGGTAGAAATAACTCATATAGTTATTTCGATATGAAATAGGTCTCAAATCGTTTAAAATGTCTGACGAAACTTCTTAAACTGAAGTCCAGTATTGTATCACTTCCATCATTGAACTCCCCAATGACTTGAATTACATCAATGTCGGGACGAAGTTTGGAAAGTATATCTTCACAATCATCATATGTTCTCATTAAATAAGCAAGTTCTCTTGCTGCTGACTCCATATCAGCACGTTCCTTTTCACTAGCGTCATAATAACCGCCCCCTACACCTCTAACTACCAAATCAATAAAATTTTTACCAGTTTGATCTTCAATATAATGAAAGACAATTTTGAATAACTCAGCTACAGTCTTTTCAACATCAATATCAAATGACATACTAACGTGAAGATCACTATCATTGCTTTTATTTCGTGCAACATCCAAGGATAGTTCTGCTTTTTTCTCCGATCCATTTTTTCGCCTAGCTTCTTCAACAAAAGACTCAAAGGTTTTTATAATGTTCCCCGTATCATTACGCTGTTCAAAAAACTCTCCAATATAAGACTGTTCAATATCCGATGAACGATCTTTGATTACTCTGTACTGCTTCGTATCGCCTTTAGGATTTACAGAAAAAGTAATCATATCAACACCTCGCTTCACAATGTCTAAATATTCCACAATTCTTCACGGAAAAACATATTCCTCTTATATTCATAAATGATATGGTATAATTCCATGTAAGCACTATTGGCGGGAGGAAGTATAGATGTCCATTCACATAAATGACATATTACCAATCAAAATTACAGAAGTAAAAACAGAAGCAGAGTTACTCCTGATATTTGAAGTTTGGAAATATATCAAACATATCGTCAACTCAAATGTATCCTTTACCAACGTTACAATCTCAACTAGACTGTATGCAACTTCACATTACAAGTTTATTTTTGAAAATGGCTTAAAGTTTGATAAAGTTCCTGACTCTAGCATATCAATAAAAGAAATTGAAGATTACTTCTGTCCAAAGAACAAGTTCCTTTTCGATATTGCGTTTAAAACCATAAATGATGAAATTGTTACCTACGATTACAATTACGACCCTGATAAAAACCGAATTCTTCACAGCGATGATCGCTCTACAGCCTATGTCAGTCTTGTTGCTAGGTTATTAGTAGAAGATTTCTTAAATCATCGAAAGAAACCAAGGAAGCTTATCATTGATCACTATGGCTACCAACACACCGAGGACGAGTATGTAGAGCTTTTTATTTTGCAAAACTATGGTAATCGTATATTAGAAGATATAATCGAAATAAGATACCCCCATAATAGCAAACCACAAGCTGAATGGGTAAGTTACATATACCATCAAAGAAGAATAGGAAATTTTATCGAGAAATCCGATGTTGAAGCTAAACATAAGTACTTAGTGGATAACTTCATTCAAGGTGATGTAGTTCTACTTTATACATTCGAAAAAGGGAGAAACAAGATAAAAAAACTAAAAACTTGTTATCCCGCGATAATAGAAAGCTTTAATGAAACTCAGATCAGCTTGATCTACTACTCTCCAATTGAAACAACTGATACACATATTTGCAGACTCCTAGATAACAACCTTGACCCATCTGAGCATACAATTAAGTTGGAGCCAAGAACAGCTAATGAACTGCAACTTGAAGATGTAGGAATTGATCATTTATATTCAAATGAAAGCAATTATATACTTAGACCAATAGATCAGGAGGGTAACCCCATAGATAACGATGGAACAATACAATATTTCAAAATCGGTAATCACTGTCAAAAAATTTGGCTAAATACCATCGAAACCATTTATGCAGTATTTAAAGACCATAATATACAAGCATTTAACGAAGTACGATTTAAGAATATCTACTTCAAAGATAGAACCCCTATATATGATCAAATCAGAGCAACCAACCGAAGGTAACCAATACTGGGTTACCTTCGGTTGTTAACTAATTGCTTTTTTGGAAATGCTCCAAGTAACCGAACTTCTCGCGAAATTTTGGGAACACTTTTGCTTTACCATTATCCCATTTGAAGATTTCTTGTGGTGAAACAGAATCTTTAACACGCGTAAACTCAGGATTTGGTAATTTAGTACTTTTTGTTGGGTAACCCTTTACACTATCCAAATCCAATCTTATTTGAGAAGCATGATTATAAATTGAGCAGACCCCTAAGTACTCGTCTCTCATTAACAAAAACATAAACTCAACCAGTGTAAGGTTAAATTTTTCGTGAGCTTTTACATGTCGATATTTAACATCCGGATAGAAAACCCTATCTTTCAACTTGTTAAGCTCCCACTCTTTGTTATCAATTACTGGAACGGATAAATCTTCGTCTGAGACTAACGTAAATCCAACTAAAATAGGATAAAACTCCCCCTCAAGTCGATAGCCCTCATATGTTGGATATTTTAACTCATTTATTACAAATAACTTCCCTGAGCTACATCCGAGTTTATCGAAACGGCTTTTGAACTCAGATCTCATCGCCCTTAAAAGTTGGTAATTTGTTGTTTTATATTTCCCATCCCGTAACTTTGAAACAAATTGCCCCATCTCTGAATTGATACCGAGATAATGTTGAAAAACCAATATTTTTTCAGAGTCAGTGTTGAACTCTATGTACTGATTGCGGAAATTATTGTCTTGTTTGTCCTTAGGGATTAAGTCCCAAAAGCGCTCATACCCCGGCTTCACCTTGTACTTACCCTCGAACGTTTCTTCATCAATTATGTCTATATTAGCCTTTATAGCCCCATATCTTCTCTTAAAGCTAATATAAGGCGTAGGGATCATTTCTTTACCTTCACTATTGGTGACACGCCCAACATATCTATCATTTTTCACTTCAATTGCGTTTGTCGATTTAACAGAGAGATATGCTCCCCTTGGATCACCATTTGCCTCACAATACCCTGCGTACTCATCTCTAATGATCAGGTACATGAACTCGTAAAGAGTAAGGATAAAGGGTTGACCTGCTTCCACAGACTCATACTTAATGTCAGACTTTTCAATCCCTGTTACATTATTAAGTTTAACATCGATTCTCGGAATTAATATTTGCTCATCGGATACCAGTTCAACTGCAATTGGTTTGACATCATTAACATACTTTCTGCTCTTACCTTTATGTTTAGTTCGAGTAGCGAACATAGACTCCAACCCTAATAACTTGTTGTAGTGTAGAGTTCCACTCTTACTAGCCAATTGTTCATATTCTTTCCTAGATAGTTTTTCTATCTCGTCGTAACCTTCAGCACGAACAGCTTTATTTTTATCCGTCATCTCAAATACGGCATTACCTTTTTTAGAAATACGAACTTTTGTATCCAGCATCTCCGAAACTATTTCGTCTTTCAATTGGTTATATTTTTCTTGACCAATGTCACCACTTAAAAACTGTTCTCGCAGCATTATAAGATTAGGAATTAAAGTGGCTTTATAAGGAACATCACTAAGTCTCCTGGCATCATCAAGAGTCAACACTTCAGCGTCAACTAACCCTCTCAGTTCACGATTTAATTGGCTCAGTTCACGATTTAATTGGTTGTACTCCAATGTTTTTTCCAGTTCACGACTGAATTTGTTAATTTGCAACTCTTTAGCTAATGGCTTATTCTCCACAAATCAGCACTCCTTCCTCAGTTAATCAATATTGGCTGTCTATCAAAAGGTCTAGGGTCTTAAGTTTATTATAGATATTCGACAAAAAACACCGTTGTCCTTCTATGAACTTAATTCTCGACATTACTCCACTAAGAAATCCTCGTAAACACATCGACAAATGGATTGAAGTAACTACAACTTTCGACCCTTTTTTTCCGAAGAAAATATTAGATGCCTGTTTCGAGAGAGAGGGGGTAATTCTATATGGATATCCGCGCAGAGTTTGGACAGAGAGTCAGGGAACTTCGAGCCAGAAGTGGCATGTCGCAAGAGATACTGGCTCATCGAGCGGAGCTGGATCGTACATACATAAGCGGAGTAGAGCGCGGGGAACGGAATATCAGCATCGTCAACATCGAAAAGATCGCCGCGGCGCTTCAAGTGTCGGTTGCATATATGTTCTCCAATGAGAGATTTTCTGCAACCCCTGCCTACCAACAGAAAGACCTTAGTGTTCCACTAAAAGAGCGATTTAAGTATCAAGTGGATAGCGAAAAGAGGATCTTGGCTTTTCAAGTGCATGGACTACTTTCAGGTGAACACGTGGATTACATGTCAAGAACGCTTCTAGGAATTTGCAACGCTTTTGGGAAAGAAGAATTAAACGTCCTTGTTGACCATCGAGATATGAAGGCATCCGATGGCGAACCCGTTGTTTATTCGCCGGAAGTCGCAGAAAAAGCCGTAACATTCCAACGGGAGCTTCTGAAATACAGTAAGCGGGTCGTAGCTTTGTGCAATTCGGAATTTATGGTGCAAAACCTGAACCATGTGGCAACACAAAGCGGAATAATCCATAAAGCTACTCATATCTTTGGGCGAGATAAAGAAATGGTCGGGAGGGCATATGAACTTCTCGGGATCAATGACAATGAGTTAATCAAAGCTAAAGCAAACTAATAAAAGATCCAAGAAAAATCATATTTTTCCTGGATCTAACGCTTAATCATTTCAATTCGTGCGGATACCTCGAATAACCATAGGCATTCCAAAGTGAATCCATGATGGGGCGGATTATCTCGGGAATAACGACAGAATCGAGATCTTCAATAAATATCTCTGGAAAGATCATTTTATCGAACTCATACGGAACAATGTCATGATCAGCATAAAATGAGTCGATATCTTTGAGTGTCAACCCCTCAATACCGTATATAGAAAGCATAACATATAGCGGCTCCCTCATTTCTAACATTCGATAATTTTGAAAGGAATAGTGGAAGGTCTGTCTTAACTTTTCATATAAGCTACTACCTGACATCGCATTATCATAAATAATCCTGGTCGTCGCATGCTCAATGATACCATTCCTGAAAAGCTGAAATTTACATGAACGATCATCAGTATCAGAATAAACTCCGATAAAGTTAATCCGGCGATTATCGACTGTGGTTGCAATAGGAGTAGTCCTAATCTTATTGAAAATACCTGACAAATCCACTACGTTTGATCTTTCAAAAGCAGATATCGGTACGAAGTGGAGAAGGATAAACGAGCTGCTCCCAAACTTTTCAATATGATGGACAACCCTCTCCTCAAGAAAAGTCGAATACTTCTTAGTAAAATCGCTGCTTTCAAGAAACATTTGCCGCAGTTGCTGAATATCCAAATCAAACTTACCGTTTGCTTGTCGCATAAAGAATTTGTTGTTATGTTTGACCCTATGTGGACGAAGCCAGCTTCGTTTTGTTCGGATCACGATCACATACTTGTTGTCTCCGACTTCAATGAACTCAATCTCAACCCCCGCCAACCTGGGCTCGATATTATTACGGAAGATATCGAGAAGGCGCAACTTTTCCTTGTCAATATCGCTGCACGATACCCCTAAAATACTAAAGGGGATTCCTTCTTCCTCGTCGATACCAATCAGTAAATCTCCACCTTGTGAGTTGGCGAAAGAAGTTACGGCTTCACATAATTGCTCAGGACGGATCATGTCTCGTTTATAATCGATCTGCAACCCTTCTCTGACAGGAATATCGCCCAACAAAGATTTCAAATCATCCAAAGTGATGTTCTCGATTGATTTATGTAACAACGACACTTTAACGACCACCTCGCAAAGAAAATTTATCCCACCCGCTTGACCATTCTCGTAAGCTCCTCATAAAAGTATTGGCAAGCGACTTCCTCCATCAAGAAGTCTTTCTCGTTGGTTCTGATCCCTTTCTCATTGTAATACACGAGCCATCGGTTATTCTTACGTTCCAGACACAGCCGCTCATTATAAAGTCCGCCATCCAAACTGTAACTATCCTCGGGAACGCGTTCTTCCTTCAACCGGAGTCGAAGTTCTTCTCGGGTCAACTTTATCACTTCCTCGTTACTTTAGCGTTTTCCTGATGATTTCAACAATGTCCAAGAAAATCCTGCTTTGATCGGGAATTTGAGTGGGATGAGTAGGTAAATCTTAAAGATGATTACCCCTTTGAGGGGGGTTCAAATTTACTAGGAAAATCGCCAATCAGTGTTTCAATTGCGATTTACCAGTCTGTTTGTCAATGCTTAACTTCAAATAAAAAGAGACACTGCGTGATGAGCATTTGCAATGTCTCTTTCGTGGTAACAGATCAATCGTTCTTGTATTTCGGATCAAAATTCAATTGCTCTGAGCAACGGCATTGGCGAAGGATTCCATACTTTGAACCATAAGATCTGTTCGGCGTTGAATAACCTCTTTGTTAGCCGTTTTTCTACTTAGGGTCTCACCGAACTCAGAGTCCTTGTCGTATTCATCAATCAGGAACTTTTGCGCCCATTGTCCGAACCCTGCCGCGGGCAAATCCATTTCATTCGCCTTTCTCGCCGTAATAAAAAGCGAAGGGACAACGGATTTCTTCAGGCTCTTAAACATTTTTGATGTCCAATCTTGGAAGCCCTCCATCATATACTCGGAGAGCTTTTCGATCTCAGCTACAATCTTAGTGTCAATTGGCGATTTCCCGATTTCTCGCATATACAACTTCATATCTTTGCCAGAAAAGGACATGTCCCGTCCAGAAAGAAGGGCAATGACTTGAACTGCCGTTTTCCGATCAACATAACCCTCTAAATCAGCTTTAGTAAAGTTGACGTTTCTGAACAACGCAGAATCCGTAATATGTTTCAACACCGAACGATTATCTTCTCCGAGCAAAACCTGAGATTGCTCGATGTCAGATAACGGCTTGGTCTGGTTAACGCGGTAGAAGATTTCCTCTACATCCTCAAGTGAATATGACTCATCGAAAATTGTAACAGCAAAGCTATACCCCATCACTGCTTGCTGAAGATCTTCCGGCAACCCACTAAACTTCAAACCTGAAACAGATTGTTCTCCTACCAAAGGAATATCATCGGTCAAAGCGAAGCCATCATCAATGAATAAAAACAAAGTGTTCAAACGCTGGAGACAATCAACTGCATAATAAATGTTTTTCGTCTTGCTTCTTGAATTACTTTCGAGACTATCACCATTTTTCCAAACCAACAGATTCGGAATGTAGCCATCGGTCAAGACAGTGTGCATTAAGAGACTTTGCCAACTACGATCCTTCCGGCGAACGTATCGACGTTGGAAGGGGAGGTCGAAATTGATTTGATTCTTCATCTTGACTAATTGATACGTTGTCCACTGAACTGTTGATCTTGCCAAAATTATCCCACCTTTGAGAGGAACTTTAATCAAAAGACTCTTTTTATTTTACCACTTAATCCGAGCTATCGTATATTGCGTCAATAGCCACCCAAACGGGAGATCGAGAAATTAAATAGAATGATACGCTTTGTAGAAGCTGATCCCTTGCTTGACCCCACTGAAAAACATAAACTCCTTAACGAATAATGACTTCCTGTCCATCACTTCCTGCAGGGCAGTTAATAGTTCAAGCTGGTCATCAGACAAGGATATTTTCAGATCTGCTATAAGCTGCTGCTCAAGATTTCGATCTTCCTCAGGTACGTCTTTTTCCCGATTGGCTAAAACGATCAACCTCATCTCATTTGAAAGTGCCGAACCAATACAAGCAGGTAAACCGATGTCCTCCGTCAAGGTCTTCTGAGTTACATTCCGATAGCGACATTCCAAGAAGAATACCCTCCTTTTAACCAATGCTCTCGCATTGCTTGGCAAACTTGATCCCGATCCTGGCTCCGGCTAAGTAAACCCCTTCATACCTTCGAGACATGTTGTCCTGATTCACCTTGCGCCAGATCTCCAGTTGCTCGAATTGGGATGCAGTAAAGCTGTCTTTTAACTGCTTCATAATCTCCGACTGATGTCCATCCAGATGGACAAATTCATCGGTAGACTGGGCATCAAGCTCAATATATCGACTATCCTCAAGGGACTGCCTGATTAATGAAGGCAATTCGTCTGGATTTTGAGCTTCTTTGGATGGCGACCAAGGCAAAGAATCAGGACTATTCAGAGCAGATACGTGACCGGCTTTTGGGAAACCATTTTCGTGCAATTTTAACCCCTCCTTTGCAATTGTGCTTGTAAGTTACCGTAATTGCTTGGAAATTGCAAGGAACTTCAAGGATGATCGAGAAGGCGAGAAGGGGGAGGGCAAAAGAAAAGCCGTTCGATACCCCTGATTAGGTAAAGAACGGCTTCGATTGGATTAACGAGATGCTTGCTCTTTGATGTACTTTACCAGCGCGGCGGGCGGTTGCTTCATCATTTCAAGAAGCTCTTTCAACTTCGTAAGGGAGGTCGGGTTAACCCACGCCAACTGCTCACCATCAATATCATTTAGAATGGTGACATTAAACTTATCACCTTCATCTTGATGATCAATGCAAACATCAAGGTCACCCTTTTCAAAACGAATGCTTGTGTAGAAGCCAGAACTCTTTGTATAGCTGCCATACTGTCCGTTGTGATATCCGTTGAAAACTGGATTGATGTAGTTCTCCCTCGCCAAGTCCGATACCCATTTGTTTACCAGCAAAAGGACATCTTCCGATGAAAGTTGAATCATGTGATCGCCTCCTGATTTTTCGATATACCAATGTAAATCAGATGGCGATTCGGATGCAAAACGTAAACGGGTTGATCCTTTCAACTAGAAAGACAACTAACTCATTTCGTCTCGATAAGTGTTATTTGATAAACACGATATAGACCATGTCCATCGTCAACGGTTGATCTTCCTCATAAAACGTGATCTTGTCCTTCAGATCAGCCGATAAATTCTTGATAAGGTGCTGCGCGGCGGATAAAGTATCCTCGGAAAAATGGTAGGTACAAAAATTTAGCGCATCTACAAGCTATACCCCTGCGATTCTTACTACTTACTTGGGATGACGATATAGGGTGAACTCTTGATGTAAGGCGAAGATTTACCCTTCCGCTTTTGGACTTTTTTTAATAGGATCTCCGGCAGATCGTAATGATTCATTACAGATTTCTTGATTTGACGGAAATCTGATAAAGAAGCTCGGACTGTTTCAAGATCTTCGGCTTCCATCAAGCGGTTTACTACATCTCCAAGCAAAGTAGAACAGGCTTTTGAAGCATAATGAATATTACCTGCAACTGTTGCAGGAGGAACCTTAAAATAACTTGCGACTTTCCTATGATTCAAGTTTCCTTCGGTTAAATAATAGTTAAGTCGATCACCGACATTGCTACTCGATTGATGATGAACTGAAGTCGCATATTCTTTGGCGAAGTCAAAGACTTCTTCAATTGAAATAATCTTCTCCCGAATCAGTTCCAATTCCAATGGCACCCGTCTTAAATGCTTTTCAGCATTCAATAAACCAAGTTCCCTTTTCAGTTCCTTAAAGATGTTTGCCACAATTAACGCCTCCCTTTCCAAATAATAAGGGATGGAGTCACTCATCCACTTATAGAACAATTTTTACTACTACAATTTTGTAAATTGTATCAGCGAAATTATCCAAAAAATAAACACAGTCAAACCCCTTAACCACTCATGATAGAGTAATTTGGGATTGTGATTGGAGTGTTGTGAGTAGGAGAATGTGACAAACATATCATCTTTCTAAACGACCCTTGTGACGGAATTCTTTAAGCATCTGATTTAAGACTTTCCCCGTTTTCAAGCGGATCACGATTTGCTCCTGTTGACGTTTGGTGTTGGACTCGATCCATGAATACTCGCCATCAAGGGCTGCTAATCTATTCAGAAACTCGTCTTTCTGTAGGTGGACGTACTCAAGAAAAGCCTCCTTCTCCAGCGTATCCTCAAATAACAGAACGACTTCGAAAAATCTTCGCCGCGCATACCCCTGTTCGTGGTTATCTTCATCGTATAGGAACTCGTTCAACTTGTAGTGAGGACTGCCCTTGATAAAATACTTGAAGGCGTAGTCGGGATGGATCTTGAACTCCCCGAAAAAGAGATAACCCCATTCAGGAACAGGTGTGGTGTAGCGACCGCTATCAAGCAAAGCCACCTGTCTACCATATAGCTGCGTTCCGAAATACTTGATGTTCAGCATCTGATACATTGTTGATTCATTATACATTGCATACGCATAAAATTCGGGTAACAATTCTGGTCCTTCATCATCATCCTCAAGTGTGATCGTAAACTCGGGATTGTAGATGTTGTAATAGACATATTCATCGTTTTTCCATTCGTCCTTGTTCTCAAGGCGCTTCATGATCTGCTCGAAAGGGGATCTGGTCAGTAAAAAACGTTTCTTCCAGAGGTATTCGATGTTGTTGACGTCCGCGCTCTTATCAATGTCGGTATTGGTGTCTCCGACTCGGGTGTAGATGTAGTTGGCACGAACCTTTCTGCCGTTGTCGGAGAAGTCCTCGGTTAAAAAATAAGGTGTGTCGGTGCTATTTTTGACGATCAGAACATCGACTTCGTGACCGTCAAGAAATAACGTCCGCATCTCGACTCGGGGTCGGTTTCCCGAGACAAACTTCTTAGATTTTAGGAAGTCGATCATTTGCTGTTGATTTCTACGGTTTTCGTCATGCTCGACCCCGACAATATTGAAAGTGCCATCCGCGATACCGAAGATGATGTAGGCGTCCCTGTCTACTCGGTTGTTTGCCATACAGATGATGTCGTGTAACAAGTTGGCTTTATTGGAATGGTGCTTCTCCTTGAAGTCCCAATAATCATCTTCGCGTTTGGAAAGGATCAGAGCCTTTATTTCGTCTTCTAAGTCGATACCCCGCAAGATTGTCACCGTCCTTAACTGACTCACATTCGCCTAAATTATAACAAAAACCGGCATTGTGCCGGTTAATAGATCCCTATCTGCCAATCAACAAATATCATGCCTAGGATCGCAAAGAAGAATAATAGTGGGGAAGTGCAATAACTCCCCCCAATTTGTATTAAATAAACATCTGACTCATAAAACCTTTTTTCATTACTTCAAGCTCAATCTTTTTCATTCTAAGCAGTTCTATTTTCCTCGATAACTTATAGAGGAAACTGGATATCTTTTGTTGCTCCTTGATGTAAGGTAACGGTACTTCCAAACTTGCTAATGCTGGCTTAGACAGTCCAAAGACTGATACCCCATTTGCATTTACATTGATAAACTTCCTGTATTCAACAGTTTGAGTAAAGAAGTGCAAAAACAACGGGTCAAGGCGGCTATCAGGTCTAAAACAATGGGTATGTAGTCCTCCAATTATTTTCCTATTGTCCACCTCAAGAAGAACAACACTCTTACCAAGATCGGAAGTGTCTTCGGATGCATCAGCAAATACTACATCTCCGTCTTCAAGAAGTGTGTATGTTGTTTCAGTATCAACACTTAATGACGGAAGCTCCGTCTTTGAAGTAATCACTCCCGAGAATTTAGAGTGAATATCACCGTAATGAACATGTTGATATTCCCCTTCTCCCTCAACACTGCGTGAAAAACTGTAATTTCTAATAAACGAACCTAATTCCTCTAAGACCGATGAATCCCATTCAGGAAATTCCTGCCCATTCTCATCCTTGAACCGAAGCTCCTGTGAGAAAATCTTCTGGAGCATGCCTTTCTTGAACAACTCCAGCTGTTCGATCTTCTCCTGTTGCTTCACGATCTTTTGATCGAGAAGGGAGAAAAAGGACGCGATTTTTTGTTGTTCTAATATAGAAGGAACAAAAACCTCAATTTCCGATAGATCTGCACTGTTTATCGCAGGGTAATTTGAACCTGTACATCGTATTAAAACCTGTTTTTCAAATCTGCTTGAATAAAGTAAGTGATATATAAATTCACTTGATTTTTCATTACGTAATTGAGCAAATCCTGTGGATGCAACGACTGGAAGGTCAAAAACATCTTTAAAGATATAATGATTCTTTTGATAAGGTCTAACAGTTTGAAATAGAACATCTTTCTCTCTTAAAAGTCTTTGTGCCCGGCTTGGAGCATCCTCTTTTCTGATAACATTTATTTCATATAATTGCCCCGATTCAACACTTTCAAGGTCTATATATACAAACTCGTTAGGGATAGGATCACTTTTAGGGTTTATCTCACATAGCGACCCCAGTTCCACTGGATTCCAAGGGTCAGTGAAACTATTGAAACGCAGATTAGGACTCCTACTCATTGACTCTGACCCCCAACTCTTTAAAATACTTTTCCAACTCTTGATCTATACTCGAAATCTCATCGTCAATTTCCTTTAATCGAGTTTGAATGGCTTGAATATCTATCGCTTCTTCTTCCTCAAACGTATCAACATAGCGAGGAATGTTCAGGTTGAAATCATTCGACCTAACTTCGTCTAGACTAGCGGCATATGAATACTTCTCAATGGTCTGCCGTGTCTTATAGGTTTCAACGATCTTCTCCACATCTGCATCTCGAAGACGATTTTGGTTCTTCCCTTTCTCGAAATCGTTGGAAGCATCGATAAACAGAATGTTGTCATTCGCTTCTCGGCACTTTTTGAACACAAGGATACACGTTGGGATCGTTGTCCCAAAGAAGATGTTGGCTGGTAAGCCGATAACAGCATCCAAGTAGTTCTTTTCTTCGATTAGGTACTTACGAATAACCCCTTCTGCCGCGCC
The DNA here is from genome assembly GCF_042685365.1 of Paenibacillus thailandensis. Lineage (NCBI taxonomy): Bacteria > Bacillati > Bacillota > Bacilli > Caryophanales > Paenibacillaceae > Paenibacillus > Paenibacillus thailandensis. The sequence goes on from NZ_JBHUMY010000001.1 coordinate 176,506, forward strand.
GCGGAACAATACCCCGTGGGGAAGAACCACTGCCATTGTTCCATTATCATCAAGGTGATGAATCATATGTTGCACAAATGCGAAATCCGCTTTGGATGCTGGAGCCAGTTTACCGTAGGCACTGAATCGCTCGTCCTGCAGGAACTTCTCATCTGCACTCCATTTAGCAGAGTAGGGGGGATTGGCTACTACGGCTTCGAAGCGCATATCAAGATGCCGCGGCTCCTCTAAACTATCGGCATTCTGAATATCGAAGTTATGATAAGATACATCATGCAAGAGCATGTTCATACGAGCCAAGTTGTACGTAGTGGACGTTTTCTCCTGTCCATAAAACTTCCGCACTTTTGCTTCCTTGTTAACCCGCAAAAGCAACGATCCCGAACCGCAGGTAGGGTCATAGACATTTCTTAAATTCTGCTTACCTAGTGTCACTATTTTGGCAATGATTTTTGAAACTTGCGGTGGGGTGTAGAATTCGCCAGCTTTTTTACCCGCGTGAGCTGCAAACTGACCAATTAAATACTCATATGCATCCCCTAAAATATCAATATCCGCATCATCATGTGTGAAAGGTATGCTATTGATATTAACCATTACTTTTGCAATAACTTTGGAACGAGACTTCACATCACGACCCAATTTTGAAGATGATAAGTCCATATCTTCAAACAGATTACGGAATTCTTCCTGGCTTTCCGCTCCTAATGTTGATTCAGTTACAGCAGTGACTGCTTTCTGTAACATTTCAATATCGAACTTACCTTGTTCTCCCTTAGCAATTTCCTCAATCATGCTTGAAAACAGATAGTCGGGTTCGATAACGTAACCAATCTCCCGAATAAGTTGATCCTTTAATCCTTCACGATAAGCTTGATCCTTCCAAGCATCTTTATAAGAAATGTTATCTTCCTCGAGCAATTTGTTAGCCCGATCCTCCGTTTTCTCTGATAAGAAGCGATAAAAGATCAAACCGAGAATATAGTCCTTAAACTCGTAAGCTTCAAGTTGACCCCGAAGGTCGTTCGCCATATCCCAAAGCTTCTTATGTAATTCGCCCTGTTGATAACGCTGTAACTCAGTCGTTGTCATCTGCTTACCTCCTCCTTTAGATACCCCATTAATATTTGCTTGATATACTGCTGTTCCCATACGATTCTCTCCTGAAGTAGACGATTTTTTCGATGTAATAATCTGTGGACGCTACCAATCTTCACTTGATCGTCCATAGGTGGCAAAATAATTTCCAAAGTCCTAAGCATTTGAATAGATAAGGATGTGACGCTCGTTCCTTGAGTAGCAATCTTCAACTGTTTGCGACAATCTGGATGCTCATTGATAAACCACTCTAGGTAGTCAGGATGTAATTCACTTGTAGGCTCGATGATGGCAAAGTTAGAGGGGATCAGCTTACCTGCATGCTCCTGTTGCAATGCCACTGCTCGTTGTCCAGTCAAGCTAATTAAGACTAACCCCTCTTTGGCGAGCGGTAAAGACCCCAAACGATGTTGATCTACAAGAACATCTTGCTGATTTTCTGATGATGTGGGATCGGGACTTAACCACTCATTCATTTCCTTCATCGTGTAGACCGGAAGCTTAACTGCATCCATTGAAGGTGATGTCTGGATACGCGCTAAAAATGCTCCTTGCACAACTGATGCACATTGTTCTAAATACAAACCAGCCCTCCCCTTTGCTATTTCGTTAAATAGCATTCATTTCAACATCTCCATCATAATAAAAAACAGCAGAAAAGGCAATCCCTTTCCTGCTATTTTTATAAATAGCACTACGAAAAGCGTTTGGTATGCTCGGTGATGAATTCAATAATCCGTTGAATCATCGCTCTCTTTTGTAGGAACGGTAACTTGACCGCATCACTTATCTCTTGCTGATTAACAAGTCCACCATACTCATATTCCTGAACAAAACTTTGGATCGCTTCAGGCGATAACCCCACTTCACCTGCAAACGCCTCGATTTCCTTCATACGTTCTTCTTGCTCGAACGCATTATAGTTATCATCTACTGAATCAGCATTCGTTAGGGTTGGTACGACTTTACGCAAGAACTCTTTCAGCAAATTTGCCTTGAGTCGAAGCTGCTCATTGTCTGCCCGATCAATCTCACCTTCAATATCCTTTATCGATTTGTCCCGTTCTTCCTGATTGTCGAAATCGATGTTACGGATCAGATTCATAATGTAGCTGACATTGATCCGGTCGGTATGCATTAACTCGATCAGGAAGTCCACGTTCGCCAAAATCGATTCCTTACCCCCGCCGCGCTTTACTTCATCATAAATTCGGAGATACTTGCTCTTATAGTCCTGGTACTCCTGCTCGTTGATACCTAATCGAGCTGGGTCGAATTCAAACTCGGTGAAAGTCTGGAGACGAGTCAGATACTTGGTAAGCTCGCGGAAGCTAACCACAAACTCCTGTTTTTCTTCCTCTCGCTCCAATGCATCTACTTCCGCTGGCGTAGTGGCGAGGGCTTTTACTTTCGCCAATGCTGCCCTAAACATTTGAAGGTACTCTTCATAGCTTTTCATCAGGACATCGTCAACATTGTCCGTCTTCGAGAACAACTTGATCGCTTCGTCGGTATCTTCCTTCAAGTTACGGAAACAGACGATATTTCCGTAGGGCTTGGTCGCTTTCTCTGTACGATTGGTGCGAGAAAAGGCTTGGATCAAATTGTGATACTTCAAAAAGCGATCCATGTAGAGGATGTTCAAGGTCTTGCTGTCGAATCCCGTCAAAAAGATATTGACTACCAACAGAATATCGATTTGAGCGGTCTTAACTCGTCTTGAAACATCGGCAAAATACCCCTGATACTTATCGGTAGAGAAATTGGTGCCGAACATGGCATTGTAGTCCTTGATTATACGTTCAAGGCTATCTCGCGAATGCTCGTCTTGTCCGTCACCCTCACTATCTTCATTCTGACCATAGGTGAAGATAGCTGCAATCTTGAAATTATGAGACAACGATTTGAAAGTGTCGTAATACTTGATCAGCATTGGAATGCTGTCTACAGTGAATAACCCCGTATACCCCTTGCTGCGCGATTTACGGTCATGATGGGTAATGATATTCTCAGCGATTAAACGGATACGATCATCATGCATCCAAACTTCATCAGTCAAAATTCCTTTTATGCGGGTCTGATCCTTCTCGTCAATCGAAACATCAACGGTCTGGATATAATCCACCGAAAACCCCAAGACATTACCATCATGAATCGCATCTTTAATCAGATACGTATGTAGACATTTTTCAAAAATATCGGCAGTTACCCGACCGTCCTGACTTTTATTTACCTCGAACAAAGGTGTCCCCGTGAAGCCAAAATACTGCGCCTCTTTAAAATGATTGTCGACGAGTCTTTTCATCTTACCAAACTGGCTGCGGTGACACTCATCAATAATAAATACGACCCGCTCTTGCTGATACGGCTTCATAATCTGCTCATATCGCGGATTTTTTATCGCGTTCGCCATCTTTTGAATTGTAGTAACGATCAATGGCTTCGTTAAGTCCGAAATTTGTGATACCAGTTTATTCGTATCATCCGTCATGTCCACCGAATCGGGTTCAAACTTGTTAAACTCCGCCAAGGTCTGGCTATCCAAATCCTTACGGTCAACGAGAAAGAATACTTTCTTAATGTGTGGTTCATTGGCAAGGATTTGACTCGCCTTAAATGATGTCAACGTCTTACCGCTACCAGTGGTATGCCAGATGTAACCATTATTCTTGGTTTCTAAGGCACGCTTAATAAGTGCTTCGACAGCATAGACTTGATACGGTCGCATAACCATTAATAGCTTTTCGGTTTCGTTCAATACCATGTAACGGGCGACCATCTTCGCCATGTGGCATCTTTCTAAGAAGCTGGCGGCAAAATCGCTTAGATTGGTGATCCGATTATTTTCTGCATCCGACCAGAAGAAGGTATGCGAAAACAGGATGTCACCATCCGAGTTCGCAAAATATTTCGTATCAACCCCATTACTGACAACAAACATCTGCAGATAGCGATATAACCCCTTGAAGGAGTGTTTTCGATACCGTTGGATCTGGTTGAACGCCTCTTTGAAGTCTAAGCCGCGGCGCTTTAACTCGATTTGAACCACAGGTAAGCCGTTAATGAATATTGTTACATCATAACGGTTCTTATACTTTCCTTCGACTGTGGTCTGATTGGTGACCTGAAAGATGTTCTTGCACCAATCACGAGTATTCATCAGCTCAAGGTAAACCTCGGTTCCATCATCACGTTGGAACACTTGTTTATCCCGGAGAATCTTTGCGGAGTCGAAAATACTCTTGCCGTCAATCTGTGTCAGGAACCGACTGAACTCGGCATCGGTCAATGGCTGACCGTTTAATTTCTTCTCATTGAACCTATTCAACTGCTGTCTAAAGTTTTCGATAATTGAATCGTAGTCACTTATGGTCACTCGCTCGTAGCCTTGACGAACAAGCTGCTCAATCAAATTTTTCTCCAGTTGGGCTTCTGATTGATAGGACAAAATTCAGAACCTCCTTAGATAACTTATACTCCTCATACATTGGTTTCTTATATTATTCTACAATGTTCTATCGTTATCCTTCTAAAGACCCAGATTGATCTAGAACAACCGAAACAACATCTTCAATTGATACCCTGCAAGGTTAATCACCATTTTAAGTTATTACAACAAAAACCGGCATAAGTGCCGGTTTGGGTGATCTCAATTTTCAATTTACAAGTATTAATGGATGCAACAAACCTCTTATCTTTCATGGGAGTTCCTCTTTTTCTACTTAGCCTTCTTACGCAGTAGATGCTGACGGTTTATTGTCGTTTCGAGCATCGATTAAGACGATGTTTTTTGACCCATGTAACCCTAATTCTTTCAGTATTCTATCAACTTTCTTAAACTCATGCTCGGTGAAATATATAATCACTTTAATCGACTTGCCAGTCTCGTTTGCTTTTTCATAAATAGAAACTTGGTTCTTCAAGTTTCTTCTTAACTGAGAATTGCTTGCCAATTTGAACTCAACCAAGGTCTTATCTTTGCTTCCTCGGGAAATCTTAAAATCAACTGGACCCCTTCCGTTATTGACTTCTCTATTTACATCAGAGACGGTTGCAAACCAAGTTAATCTATACAGTATTTGTAGGTCTTCCTCTTTCTTAATTGGCAAACCATTTGAATAAAATATCCTATACCCATCATTATTCTCAATAACATTTTTCAAATAGATTACTCTTTGCAAGGACTCTTCAAATGTATTCCCTGATGTTCGATAAAAATCAGTCTCCGATTTTAATAAATGTATTAACTGCTTAAACTGCTCAACATAGAATGTCGCTGACTCTTTCACTTTTTCAAGGCTACTAGCTTCCGCCTCATCCCCATGTTGTTCTTTGAATTTAATATAATAATCAATAAATTCAGGATATTCAACTATTACTTTGCTAACAGCATAGCTGCGGTCTTTAGCAGAATGCTTCTTAGGCAACGCCATATAGAAATAATTATTAATTTGTTCCCGAAGCTGCTCATTATCAATACATTCCGGAATCAATGCAAAGTCTTTTACGATATCAGACTTATTAATCCACGTATCATCTTTAGTTAGTATGTCGACTGGCGTTAGAAGCACATAGTCATTATTAAAATAAGGCAAGGTGAAAAAATCTCTTTCCCATGTTTCAGTCTCATAATTAAACCTAACGTTCTGAACATGGACTTTTCTCGTAAATTTCGGTTTCAAATGCTTCAAAGCAAAAGCCTGAGTATACCCCAAAAGATACTCATGTATTAATCTCGTGGTAAAGTCGCTAATATTATCGCGACCTACGTTTTCCTTTATAATACATAATTTTTCAAGATGACTACCCTGTGTAATCTTCTCTTTACCGAAATCAGAAAATAGATTTCCTAGATTTTCATGGAGCGCAACTGCAAAATCTCTACCTAAGCCACTTCCTCCATTTCCATTACGACAGAATCCAAACCAGTTCTGCTTAATCTCGGGAAACATATACCATGCCCGTAAAAGCCCATCGGAAATCATTCCACTCTGTGCTTTATCCCTAAGGAATCTTAAATACTTTAGAATATTGTTATGTAACATCTGGTATTCTTTCTTCGGACTATTAAATAATAGAAACGGGTCAATGAATAAAGGTAAATCATTAATAAGCGAAATATCAAATGCACCATAATTCTCAAGGACACTTGGTTTTATTTCAAAAAAGTCAGAGAAATATACCTTTAATTTCATCGAACCGACCCCCAGTAACAGTCAACAATCTTTTCTAATATGTTCGTCAATTAGTGACATAATTCCTGCAAGATCAAATGTCAGTTAGGTCAAATTGATAAATGTTACTTGATGATCCGATACATTGACAGGTCATACTGAGAATCAGTCAGGGAGGACACTAATCTTTCTCCATTGTTATCGAATGCGATCTCCTCAAGGTTTTGGTTCGAAAGAAACGCTCCCTCAATGTTGCTGATCTCCCCTGACTTAATTCTTTGGGATAGTTGCTGTGCGAGGTATTGAGACAGTGAATTTTGTTCATTAGTTCCCTGACCGCCGACTTTATACCCCAAGTCTTTAACGATTTCTGGATGTCGCTTTTTTACTTCGATAGCCAATTGATATGCCGTTATAAATGGGATGCCAAAGTGATGATCGGGTTTACTCTGATAAGTTATTTCAGAAAGAATATCTACAATTTTGGTTTCAATGTCGTGTTCTTTCCATATACTCACAATATTAACCCCCATAACTGCCATAAAGAATTGTATCCACTTTATCGATACATTCCTTCAATAATCCGAGATCGACTGACATTTCATCAGGCAGAGTAGATGAATAATCAAGCCTCCAGAAATAACGGAAGTGGAATGATCTCGGGTCGACTTGTTGAAACTCTTCGATTACAGAGTCAATAAGCTCACGACCCTCTTTTGTAGTTTCATCCTTGATTTTCTTTCTCACCTTTTCCCATATCTTCGATAAATCGTGATCCATCTTGGTGCTTTTATCATAAATCTTCACATAAAGATTTTTCAGAACAAGCTCTAAATACTGACGATAAAGAAATACAATAGGGAACACATAAGCATCGGCTAAACTGATCCCTAAAACCTTATCAACAAGATCGTCCGCTGCATCTTTATACCCCGAGATGTATCCGAATTGCTTCAATCCCTCAATACCTAACTCTTTCTCAACATTGCTTTGCCAGCCAATATTGACCATATTAGTTCCAGTACGAAATTTATCCTTAAATATCTTCTTGCTCATCTTCAATCACCTCCGATCTACAAAATGGCTTTCAACTTGCGTTGGAAATCTGACGTGAAAACATTTTTACTGACAGCATCAGCAAACAGCATCAGGAGTTCGTTCTCATTAATATCAAGCGGTCTTAAGATCAATCGTTCGTTATCATTTTTGTTCTTCTTGTAGTAGGCGAAGCGAATCTCATCTTCACCACTTGTCTTTACAGTTATCCGTTCGATGGTGCAAATGAATTCACCAAGCTCCAGCCGTCCCTGCTTCAAGAGATCGCAATAATCAGTACTCTTTAATATCTCCGTCTTTTCCTGTGTTTCTTTATGCAGGTCGATTACCCCAAATTCAACTAAGAGCTTCGATAAAGCCAAGTTGATTAGGGAGTTCTTACTCATTTTCGTCTTGTCGGCAAGGTTAGTCAGTGCATCATCAATGTCCTGGGATAGAGACAAGTTCAGTCGAGTTTTTTCATCCATCTTTAACACCTCATATCAATGTCGTTTTCACTTATGGTGTCATTTTAACACATTATGCAAAAGTGAGTCAATGCCCCGAACTGAAAAATGGTGCAATTGTGCCTTGCTTAATGCTAACCATCATCGATAGGTATCTCAGTTCCATCTTTGTTAACACTCCAGCGGTTGTCCTTATTACGAACGATGGCAAAACCGTTCTCGAAGTCCCTGATGATCTCGTCAAATTGAGAGGGGATGATCAGCTTGCCCTTCAAGTCGATGAACCCCCCCCACTTGCCATCGAAATTCTGTACAGCCGCTAATCCATTATGAAAGTAACCCGCGTTGGCGTACTGGAGTGGGATGACTTCATCTCCGTTCAGATCAATGTAGCCGTATCCTGTGGGAAGGTTTGCGTCTCTAACCAAAGCAAAACCTTCATGGAAACCGCTTACCGATTGATACCCCCTTGAGAAGGGAACGACGAAATTACCGGCTTGGTCGAGGATACCGACTAAACCATTTCGATCCTCAGTACGGATTAAACCGTGTTCGATTGGAGCAAAGTACTGGCACTCGCAAGGGACGATCTCGTTTCCTTGGGCATCGATTAAACCATAGAAGTACTGATCCGCGCCATACTCGTTGCTCTGGAGCTGCTTGATAACTGCTAAGCCTGGCTTAAACTTGACGGATGTTTGTACGAGATACTTTGGATTATTCAGTACACTCTTCCTCTCTGGAATGAATTTGTGATACTACTTATATTGCTAAACCTCTTAATTTAAGTCCTCCAATAGAATCAACTCCTTACGAATGTCCTCAACTCCATCAGAAGGCAAACCTAAACCGTTACCCCCTAAGTCAGCAACCACTCCTAAAGGAAGTGTGATTGCTAACTTTCTAAGATTTCATCTCGCATGATCGACCAATATTAGCCTGGATAAACTTTACCGATAATTAACTTTCGGCAACTGATAAAGATAAGTGCCGAATTTTACGTAATCTTAACCTTGTTACTTTTTAAGAAAATCCAACAAATTTGAGTCCATCACCGAATGCTTCAAGATCTTACCCCTACAAGCATCGGATAGAGTCTTATAAAAGAATGATATGATATCCTGACTATTTATCCGAAACTTACCTTTCGGATTTTCAAATTGCATGATGTTGGTCGGAACATAATAATAGGTCGTCATATCGAAATAGACTTCGTCAAGCTGGGAGAGGGTGCTGCTCGAAACAAAGTATACTCGACAACCCGATTTTCTTAACTTCTCAACTATCTTCTTATCCTGTTCCGACAGTAAGCACTGATCAACCTCATATTCATCAACATATTGTTTTACTGGAGTTCCCTTCCTAAAACTGTCAATGTAAAAGTTATCCAAACCCATGACCTTCATAAACCCAACTGCCAGTTCTTTACTGAGATCTTCCCCAATCTTCCTTAACTTCGCCTTGGACGGATAGGGTGGCAGAGTGTCCAAATAGTCGATTAGACCAAGTATCACTTGATACATCCGCTTGTACTCTGGCTGTAACTTCTCGGCATTGATATTTCTCAAATCGTTAAAAATAGCTTCCATTTGTTTTCCTCCTCGGGATAGTAGTTGCCGTTACAGGCACATCTTTATATCTCAACCTCTTAAAACAACTCAATCCGGCACTTTCAGGTGAGCTAACTGCCTCGAAAAAGGCAGTTAGCCCCTAACCCTAGTTACTTGCCAAGCGTTACCTCCAGTCCGATCTTCAAGGAAGGCGGCTTAGGATGCATACCCCACATAATATCCAAACGGGGGAGAGTGCCTAATACCATCGCCTTTGCCATGTCGAACTCTCCCATCGTCCAAGGCTCGGTGGTGCCAAGAACCTTCAGGTAATCCTTGAAGCCATACCGAAGTGAATTCTTGATTTCATAGGCAGCTACGATTTCGGTTTCTTCATCAAGAATAATTACAGGGATGTGCATTTGGTTTGCTAAACCTTCAAAGAGTTGATGCCCGAAACCCCCATCAGCATGGTAGTTCAACCACGACTCCAGATACCATTCGCGCCCGATCTTTACCATCAGGCTAAAGAGATATACATCATTGAGAGCGAATGGGGCAACTCGGATATTGATCTGTGGGTTCGCACCGAAGCTGCCGCGCATGCTTTTGTCTGTCTTAATGAAAAGGGCTGGTCTCAAAACGGTTCCGCTGTCATTCGGAATCATGTCTAGCCCCATCGCTCCTGGCGACATGTACTCGAAGTGGTCAATAATGTTACCGCCGGTGGTTACCTCAATCGTTAGCATTGTCATTCCCTCCAAAAAGTTATTTGTTGAATCTACTTATAATGCAATACCTCTTAAAACATTTCCTCAGGTCTTGTTCAACTCCGCCAAATACAAAAGATATACCCCATGGGGTGGAGATGATGCCTGGACTTGCGATTTTTCATACCGATCTTCCTCCTTAAAATTGGTTGTTGAATTTTTGAAGCTACTTATATTGCTATACCTCTTAATTCAAATCAGTAAGTTGATCCCAACTCCGTTAAGACGCAAATAAATAACCTTAATCCGCGAAAAAAAGGGGCATCCAAAACCCGTAAAACCCCTTGAAGAAGAAAAATCACACCTCGGGGAAGTGTGATTACTGATACTGATATTAAACTCACTGTTTGAGCTGATTTTTTTCTCGTTAATACTCTTTAGGACAATATTTTATCTATGGACGCTTATGTAGCTGCCTATTTTGAAGCCAACTTGTCCAACAGTTCTTCCTTAAGAAGTGAATAAATCCGGTTGTTAATATCCATGTCCTCGATCAATTGTGTTGCATAGGCATACCACTTATGCAAATTGTCGCCCGTGTCTTTTCCTAGTGCGTTACCCCATTGGAATGAAGGGCTGTCCTCGCTGTAGTCAAGATCAAATACGATATAAGGCTTACTCTTTATTGGCTCTTTTTGTCCTCTGGAGATGTCTTTATTTATCAACTTCAACCTTCTTACTGAAGGAAGCCATTCCATCAGATGTCGGCACTCAGAAATGATCATCGGTCTTTCACTTTCCACATATACCCCACGTTTTCGGTAGGTCAGTTCTTTACCGGAATACATCTTGAGGTCTTGAATCTCAATCTTGTAGGACAGGGTCGGATGGACTATCTCGTTATCATCAATACGGAAACTTGCACTCCCGAAACTGCTGTCCTCCATGAAAAGAAGCTTTAGGCGCTCGATATTATATCTCAAGTGAGCTTCAGAAGTAGAAATCAAGATATCCATACTCGATAATACAGATTTACTCAACGACAACTTATCCGTACTAAAGTAATACTGCATCCATGTTGGAACTAATTCCGCATTTCCTGAAGTAAATTCAATAACTACAGATGAATCCTCTTCCTCAAGTTTTAATTGATACCTGTACTGTATCAAATCACCTGAAACTGGCTCATTATACTCTGTGGTGCGTATTGGCTTTGTGAATACCCCTAAATACGAAAGGCTGGTGTTTATCAGTTTTATCTCCATCAATGAGCAACTCCTATTTGAGATTCATATCTCATTATTATCGGTAAATTATGGGGTACTCTTGAGCAAATCTTGAAGCAGTGACCATACATTCGTTAAGCTCGTGCATTTATAAGACGTGGTAATTTGTGTTAACATATATTCAAAAAGAACAGGTGATATATGCATGATCGGTCGGGTTAAGAAATACTTCTCTGAAAAAGGATTTGGCTTTATTGAAAGTGAAGGAACTGACTACTTCTTTCATGTGAGTGAAGTAAAACAAGGTGTCCAATCGATTGAGCCAGGGTTGCAAGTTGAATTCGATGTAACTCCAAAACCAAAGGGACTCACAGCGACCAATGTCCGGGTAAAAGAAACACATAGGGCTACATTTCTCAAGTTCGGTGATACGAGAATAAAAACAACAAATATTAAACAATATGGTATCGATACAGAAAGAGTAAGAAAACAAGAGTGGCAGAAGGCAACTTTTGGAAAGGTATTAGGAGCAATATTTGAGGGTGGAACAATCTCTACAAAAGGAAATGTCTTAGTCAATAATTATGTGGATGTAAAAGTTCTATATGTAACAACTTATCAGGGAGACAACTATAGATTCAGGGAAGATCAGGTTGACTTTGACATCGACGAAAAGTTACGGGAGATAGATGAGCTACTTGCAAACTAAACAATTCAATATAAAAAACGAGAGATGGTGCCGCGCAGACACCATCTCGATTCCATATCGGTAATAGGTGTAGCTATTAATGAAGCCTATCCTTTGAATTCTTCGACAACTCAAACAATACCATGCTCGCGATAGTTTTCAGAACAACTGGTTTATACACCCCCCTGAATTTTCTAGAGGGGTTGCAAACAAAATAATCAGATGAACATTCGCTGTCATCGATAAGAAGCTTCATAGTTTGATAGGTGGAATGCGACTTGTCGACTGTTTCCTCAACGTAAGAGAGCACCTGTTCTTTGATAGCGGTATCGATAGACATATCTTCTTCAAATATTCCCTTCCTAAAGAAAAATGTATCGATACCTTTAACGAAATTACCCGAAAGGCGGCTTCTGTTTACCAGATCAAGCAATTCTTCAACAGACTTAAGGGCATCTCTCAACTCATCGTCTGTTAACTCATTGGTTTTTAACATTTTATTATCCTCCCGTTTTCGAGCTCACAATCTCTTCTTTAGCCCATCAATTGGAGTATGATTACCCCGTTACCATAATACTTTCAGGCTCTTGCAAGATCCGCTTCAGAGTCTGAACCTGCTTTTCGTCTAAATCATCTATTTGTTTAGCCTCCATTCTCAAAGCCCACCACAAGGTGCTTTGGATTGAACAACTCCCACATGTTCTTGGGGAAATGACCTTGAATGCACCCATCTTAGGCGGGTAATCCCAACCTTTCTTATAACCCTCTTCAGAAGTGAGAAGCTCGTCTACTCCACAGGATTCGCAGATGTGACGGATTAGCATACTCTCCTCACTCCCAGTCTCGATGTTTGCTTTTTATTGCCTCTCTAACTGAATCTAATAATTCTCTGTCCTCTTTTGACTTTCTCAGCACACAGCGAATCAACATGGTCAATAATGCTTCGTCGGAAAGTTCCTCTTCATGACTATTTGTTTCAACCTCTTCAGCGCTTCCTCGAAAGAGTGAGTTGTGACGAACTAGATCAGATAATGGTCCGTTTGCTAAATAACTGCTGTAAACCTTGAGTGCACGATTTGGAGTGTTAAGAATTGCCTCACTCTCCAAGACGATCTTAATCTCACTTACTCCTGAACTATTATCGACCACACACTCTGTAATCGCTTTAGGATTTTTACTGCGTTTTGATACCGAGTTGTAATACTCCGGTCCATCAATTTCAATTGCTTTAAGATATTCATCCTGTCTAAGATCAACTGTCTTACGAAGTGAATCGTCTGAAAGCCACAATATACAGGTATATCTGTGCATCGAGTATCGCCTCCCCATTGACTACTTTATTACCGTCAAAGTTATTGTAAGCTTTATGATTATCTTTGTCAACCACTTGTCCGAATGCGCGTTATTTTAGATATAACTAGACATTAATTTCTGCCATCGTAAACAGAAGCACCTGATTGGTTACCATAAACGGGATGAATGGGTAGAGAGGTCAGATGGGGGTGAAGGGGATGATCGGGAGATGCTAATGGGAGGGCGTGATTCTCTCTTAGGGGTCGAATAGACCCATTGCCTCAACTGTCGGGTTGACCTGCAATCCGTAAGCTTTGTTTCTTCTTACCATTAATTGTAGTCGTTATTGGTTAGACTTCTTCTCCTTTAATGTGTATTTGCTCTTTAACCATCTCCAAAAATGATTTCGTCTCCATTCGATTTCAAAAATATCGGTTTGACCGTAAAGCAACCTGAACTACAAGAAACACCCAAGCTGGATACGAAATCCAACTTGGGCGTTTCTCACCAAATGCTTTCCGGTTTTGAGATCCTAGATTCTGGTCTAAAATATAATGTTATTCTTACAATACCGAGAAAGACTAATGAAACGATAGAATCGTAAAGCAACCTATCCATGCCAGCCCAGAACGAATCAACCATCCACATCTCCTCCAAACTTTGACTTTTTATTTTTCCCTTCACTGTTTGTAAGAAATATCAAATGCTAACTGCAAAAATTGATTCCAACTCCCGACAGTCGTGATATGAAATTCAGGAGTAAAGCTGTCGAATACCGATAAATATCCGTTCAGAGAAAATTAACTGCACTTTACTTCAAAATCTCAAGTTACCCCGTTACAAAGAAACGGAGTGCTCAGCCAGCCCGAACACTCTGCAAGAACGCCCCCAACTCAATGGGAACATGATGGTATGGCGAGGTAATGTAATTCAAGTCAAACTCGCGACTACGTTGATATAAATTGTGCCTCGTTCTAACAGCATCACGCCTAATCTGCGGGTGAACCGAGTATAATGGCTTTCCATAATGATTAATGGCTGTATAATGATCGCAAAGATTATGCAGATCAATAAATAGCGAACTCATATTGATCGTAACCCCTTGCTCCACGCAAAAGTGATAGAACTCCTTAAACTCCTTCCAAGTCTTTATACAATTTTGAAGAAACACCATCCGATGCCCCCCTAAATCCAAGTACGACTTCTTAAGTTGATTGGGATCAAGCGGATAGTCATCGGAAAACAGTTCACTATAGTGACCGACGAGCGTTTGAATATGCACCTTGCTCCGTAGGTCTATGATGATTACCGCCATGAAATGATCTGGTCTTCTCAGAATGGTTGATTCAGTCGTCATATACCCTCAACTCCTATTCATCACTCAGAAATGCTTCTTCAAATTGATAAATCGGGCATGAGCTACATTGAAAAAACATCATTAGCGAATTGGGCTGCATAACCTTCTTACAACATATTGAGCCGCAGGAACGCATCAACTCCGATAATTTCCCGAAATGACCGTTGGCTTTGAAAGTCATCAGATCAAGTGATTTATGAATCTTATCGATCTCTGATTTAAGCTCCGATAAATCTTGGGGAGCGCATAATCCATGCTCAACCCCGATTACCTGTAACGACTCCACTTTCGCTAGTGCCAATTGAAAGGATTGCCTCACTTCCTTAATTTCCATGTTACCTTTTGCCAATGCCTACACCACCCTTAAGGACACATATACCTCACCGTCTAACATCGATGAGTAATAACCCCTTACTTTGGAGATCAGTTGCCGACTCCAGATCCCCGAAATGCAGAACCCCTTGAAAGCGACCTGAATCAGCGTCATGAATTAGGTGATCCCATTCTAATCTTGAACCGGCTCGGTCGATATAGGAATCGATGATGACAATGTTGCTTGTAGAGTACTTGAACTCGAATACCTTCTTGAGCATCATTGCGATTTCTCGATCTGCATCTTCTTTATTGACGGAAGCAGACCACAAATAGACTGCCGCGGCGAAGGTGTCGCCGTATTTTTCAAGTTCCGTATAGACATCCACGCTATCAACCCCAGTTGGCTGAACTTGCTCTATAGAAGCGTGGGTTCACCGCCGAGCTTAGAAAACCAGTAACCTTGAAAAGCATCAGCTACCAAGGTCATACGTTCAAACTGCACTCGGGAATTAATACCACCTGCGAGGATCTTGATCCCCATTTCCCTGTACGGCTTCATCAGATTTGACACCGTCTTTAAGATTTCATCATCAATCATGCAAGATTGAATCACATTATCCGCTAACTTAATAATTGTTGGGCGAAGATGGAGCAGAAACGGTAATGATAAGAAGCTTTGACCGAAGTCAGCAAGTGCAAAGCTAACCCCCTGAGAGGATAATTGGTCATACCTCCCCATGACAAAACCGTTCAGCCAAACCACAGGGGGAGTTACCGTTAAAATCACTTCATGTCCCCTGGGCTGAGGTAAAGAACTCGGATAGGGATCAGATACGTTGGGATATGTGTTGAGGATCAACGGAAGTGAAGCCTTGTAAGACTCAATTGCTAACTTCTTATAATACCGATCCATGTTGGCTTGAACCTCGTGTAATTCTGAAGCATGAAACTCAAAGTCCTCCTGATTTGGATTATTCTCTTCTAGTGATATTAACGCTTCGTAAGCGATAATTCTCAGACCTGAATCAACAACAGGAATGAAATCAACATTGATTCCTATCTCCGATAAATTAAACTTGTCCATATTGACTCCTCCGTTTCCTGAGCTCACGCTTAATAGTACTTTCACTGATACGGGTAATACTTACGACTTCTTTCATACTGTGGGTTTGAAGCAAGCTAATCGCATGATCCAGTTGAAGCTTCGTAAACTTAGGTGGGCGTCCTTCTCGAAAACCGGATTTCTGCTTAGCGATAGCTTTTCCCTCAGCAGTACGTTCAATAATCAAGTCGCGCTCGAACTCAGCGAAAGCAAAGAAGATATTACGGATTAATTTACTGGTTGGCGTGTTATCCAAGATCCCAATGTTAAGGATATGAATCCTAACACCGCGCTCTATTAACTGATTGACGATTTTTACACCCTCGATCATTGAACGAGCAAAACGATCCAATTTAGTTACAACCAATGTGTCGCCCGCCTTCAACAATCGAAACAACTTAGAGAACTCAGGGCGATCCATTTTCGAGCCAGTGAAATTATCGACAAAGATGAAAGACTGATCGACCCCCTCAGCAAGCAGTAAATTCACCTGATGCTCTAAGCTATTTCCATGCTTGGACTGTCCGACCGTACTTACTCGGGCATAGCCATATTTCGGCATAATTCAGACCACCACCTATGATTATTCGGATTCATTTATGACCCCCAGTTTTGACACCGCCTAAACCCGCATTCCACCGTCCCGAAATTGGACGGAATTGAACAGGGCAAAACTTAAGAGTTATGAACCATTAGACTATCGGTTTTGAGCCGACTGAGCTGAAAGAAGGAGAAGTGTGCTTTAAGATACTCCTATTTGCAGATGCTTCAATCGTTCTAACATGTGGGGATACGGTACGGCTTTAATATCGAAAAAAGAAGGGATGAGTCGACATACCCCATTGAAGGGGAGTAGGGTTATTACCAACCGCCATACCGCATCCTTATTACATGTATTCTTAATCTAAATCCGACTGCCAAAATAGAAATAGTTCTCCGGCATCTGATCAACTTTTTCTAATAGCTATAAATAAAAGAGCAGTATTGAACTCGACCAGCGAATTCGATACTGCCAAATTTAAGCTGTTATTGATCACCGCAGATTCAAGATCAATTCCTTATTACTCGCTACCTTCTGCTCGAACATTTCCCTTGCAAACTTGATTTCCCTGTCGGTCTTCGCTTTCATAATTTCCTTAACCGCCTTGTGAGCAAGCGATCTCATTACTCCGTCAATACGATAAAGAACCATCTGAAGTTGATTAGTAGGCATATTCAAGTGACGAGCTGCTGACCTTAATCCCGATAAATAACCACGCTCATGATACTCTTGGCTAAATACTTCAAAGCACTTCTTCATTGTTGGTGGTAAATTGTTCTTAAATCCACCTTGCAGAAAAGGGTAGGTGTGGTCAATCGCTGACCCCATGAAAGCCAAGATATAATCGATTGCACGAAATCTCGCCTCAGCTACCTCTTTATCATATTGCGAAGGGAATACCTTACCTTTAGCTCTAGCTTCAGCATGGCATTTGTTGAAACAGTTCTCTAAATAGAGAAGGAACCTCATTTGAACCAGTCCTTTCAGTCTTGATAATCAACAAATAGAAGGGCGACCCCATCGAGGATTTTCAACGGCGACAAGGATTGCCCTGAACGAGTTTCTACTATAGTAATGTAAACAAAATAGCGAGAAGGGGAAGTGTGTTTTTAACGCGCCAATGGGAAGTTTTATGGACACGTTACCGGCAGAGCATTTTCGTTCAAGATGAAAGAGAGCTTATCCCATTTAAGCGTGAAACGGCTTGTAATCGATTTTTCCCTGCAAACCGAACCGCTGATACAATAAAATCGATTGTAGAGACACGTAAGAGCGAAAAGGATGGGGGAGTGGGTAGAGTGGGTAGAGTGGGTAGAGTGGGTAGAGTGGGTAAACCGTCAACCCCGTATGGACTCCTTTTCTTTAACTCTCCGAAGTCTTGGAATTCTACCACCTGATACATAGACGCCATCTTGACGAATACGATAAATATACTCCGCCCCAATTCTAAACCGATCCCATAATGCCTTGATTCCGGATTTCTTGGCTACCTCGACTTGCTCAGGTGTGAGGATACAAAACTTATTATTCATATTCGGCATTGGATAACCAGTCTGAGCTACAATTTGATGAGTGCGCTCTGTCCGCATTTGGACAAGCTCATTAAAGATTTGCTCAATGCTCTTACCTTTAGAGAATAAACCCCTCAAAGTTACCCTAAGATCAGCGGGATAACCATCCTCAGAAACCCAAATCCTTTACCATTGACTCTACTATCGATGACGATAGCTCTGGTACTCATACTGATCGCCTCACTTTTGTAGAATAAAATCTTACAATTAAGGTGTTTTTACTCACCTACAAAGTGCAAAAGTAAATAAACTCTGGTTATGGAGAACATATTCACTATCGGTTTTGAACAACCCGCCATTCAGAAAATTAATCAAAGGTTCAAGAACTCTATTTGCTTCATTTGGAAAACATCTGATAAAATAAGACACAATAAAGTTGTAATATGAGGGGGAAGAAAATGTCGGTGGAATATATCTATACCTTTCACGGGGATTCAGACCACAAATACATTTGGGAGCATATAGAAGAAGATCGCTCGTATCGATTATACATAGCAAAAACAAGAGTCCCGCTCCCCATACCCCGAAAAATTAAGGTGGTCTTTAACATTGAAAGTCAAAGGGTTCATACCGGTTTCAGCTTAAAAGACCCCTTGGTGTACTATGTAAACAAATATATGGCGGGCGAGAAATATATTGCTTCTAACAAAAGAGATTCACCTATACCGGTTGTTTATATGCCGCGCTCATTTTTTGAACAGACAAAAACCCAAGATCAACCACCCAAACAACTGCAAATCATTGTGTATTGGAGCGATGAATAACTTCAACCTCAAACATTAAAGGCAGTATAAAAACTCGATGAACGAGTTCTATACTGCCCGATGGTATTTATCCTTCCATTTCGGACTGAGAAATCAAGATGCCGTTCTCATCAACTAAACCTAACTCATAGGCTCTTAATATCGTATTAAAGCGTTGCCGGGCAAATGGATCATATCCGTTATACTGCATGTAGATCTGGTTATTCCTCATTTCTTGTTCCGGTATCGGTCGGTCGTACTTGTCACTGGCGATTTGGTTCTCCTAAATCGCTTCCATAAACTGTTCAAAAGTCATGAAATCTTTACTGTAGCCTTTTCCATTGATTTGACTTTGCACACGATTCGCAATGACCAAATGTGTGTAAGCGGCATATTCCGCTGTGAATCTGCCATTTGCATCAACTGGACTAAAAGTCATATCCATACCCCCGAGAGATTTCATTATTCATAATATCGGTCTATACCACGCAATCCATTAATCGGATTATCAAATCTCAACTACAGATGTCGCGGTCAGTTCATCTTCACTGATCAACCCCGACTCCAACCCAATCATGACCTTGACCACAATTGTGTATTTCCCTGAAGGAACCGACTCTCCCTTGTTATCCTTCAGGTGCCATACCTCATCAAACTCTAACTTTTCGGATTTCTTTAGCTCCCGTTCAATCAAAGCTGTGGTAAATGCTTTATTGTATGACCATCTGTAGACCTCTTCGTCCTTCTCGTTATATACCCATATGTCATACCGTTGACCAGAACCGTAATTGATTATCAAGTCCTTCCTTGAGATGTTCTTGAGTGAAAAATGGATGTCGATTTTCCCGTCAGTTTTTTCCGTCTCCATCGTGGTTTCAAATAATCCCTGCATCGGTCGCTTCTTCTCCAGTAGTTCCTTTTCAAGCTGCGGGTCAAGCCTAATTTCTCGAACCTCGGACTTCGATACATGCTTTGAGTCATCAATGATCTGGATGGGTTCGTTTATCTTCACCTGGGCTTTCGGATTCTCTTTAGCCGGTGTGTATAAGGCTCGACCCCATTTCCCGAAATACAGGAGATCATTGCTGTCCAATGGACTTCCGTATGAGTAAATATTGAAGGTCGCATTCTCGCCTTCACCTTTTTGAGTGTAAACCCCATTTTGACAGTCGAGGTAACCGAGCTTCATGCCTGGTTCTAAATCCGTACTACCTATGGTTTTCAATGTGTAGGTTTGCTGTCCCCATGTAAAGGAACTTGGCGGTTCCTTACAAGATGGAACATCATCGGGCATGGCGATTAGTGTATTCTGAATGTCGCTGCACCCCATTAACCCAAATGTCAGACTGAGTAATAAAACGATATGCTTAGATATCGACATCCTCATTTGAACACCTCAACCTTCTACGTCAAAATAAGTCCACTCACCAACCCCTAATGGAACTGACGAGAACAACTTGGAAAATGTTACATCCTTCATCTAAATAAAAACGGTAATACCGGACTCGAAATTTAAGTACGATATTACCGTTTTGCTACATTAATATCTTAACAAAAAGTCTCCAATATTATCTGTGGCTCAACTAGCTTCCTTCTTAAACCAACCCTCACCCCATATATAATGACCTTCCTTACTCCGAACATATCGACCTGCCTGAAGGATTTCATCAGCTACTTTAAGCTTGAGACTTCCCCTAGGATAGAAAAGTAGCCCTTTACTGTAAATTTCACCATCACTCGGCTTATTAAAGAAATAAACAGGGATCTCATCATTACCTCGTAGCACATTATAATTTTGTGCCAATCCAATTATCTGTTCCTTAGTTAATGCTTTCTCAAATCCATACGCTACTAAAGTACTGCCAAAATCATTTGCTATATCTTCAAGCTCTTTACGTGAGTAATCACCTTTATCAGGTAACCGATGAAAATTAGACACGGAATTCACGCGAATTTCTGCGTCCGCATGACCGAACACATGATCAAACGATTCGTCACTAAAAGCTCTCCGACATGATAATATAACAGCATTCTGCTTAGAAACCCCAAGCGTCTGATATAACCGATCAAGCCCAAATAAAGCTACATTATTTTTGATTGTACTATCTTTACTAGAAGTAATCAGTGCGTAATTTACAGGAACCACTTCACCTGAGTTATTAACTTTCACACCTTGCCAAATATGCATTGCAGATTCCTCCTTATATTTGAGTTACAAACTATGTAATTTTGATCACCCCGCAACTCCAAAAGTTATTTTATATGCCACATATCACTCGAAAGTTCAGAAAGATTGCCTTTAATCTGATTGGAAATATTGAACATATTCAATCATCGTTGTCAAAACCTGCTGACTCAAGACAACGATTTTTGAAAACCCATGCCCCGATGCCCTGAATTCCCCACCTAAGCAAACATTTGTGGGAATTCTTTACGAATTGCTCCGAAGCAATTATCGCATACAATGAGATTCTTCTCGCCTAGTCCGATGAACTTTGCTTGAACCTGATAAGTGACATCAGGCTTTGGATCGGAAGGCAGGAAACTATGGCTGCATACCCCGCATGCTCCTTGTAGCTTCATATAGCATTCAATGCAGAGAGAACCAAGATCATAGGTTAAATGATTAAACAGCTTCTCAGCGTCATTGGAACAAAAAGAACAACTCATATTTTCAACCTCCAGTTAGTCGAAACGCAAAAAAAAACCGCAGACCTCGCCCGTAAAGGCAATGTCTGCGGTGCTTCCGCTTCAAATTGATTATTCTATTAGCTTAAATATACTTGAATGTCCGGTAATATGCAATCTTTTTCCAATCAACATAACTCGGTTACCATATAAAGTCCAAAACTACCGATTTTATTACCGATTGCCGTTTGACTTACACATATACTCTTGATCACGGAAATACTGATCGGATATATCAGTGATGATCTTAGTAGCAGTCGCTCCGTAATAACGATCTTTGTAAACGACCAATAAAACCCCTTCACCATAAAGAATAATCAGCATCGCAAAATTAAATACTGCTGTCCATATCAGCCAAAAGGGATCTGTCTGATATAATCCTAAGAACATAATGAACCACCTATGTATTTAGTTTCCTCCACTGTAGTATAGCTAGGAAATAGGATTCATCAAAATAAAAGTCAAGTGCCAAAGCACCTGACTCATTACCCCTTACCGCCTAATAACTGAATATAAACAATCTTTCTTTTAGTTTCTTGACTTCTTCTTCATAACCCTTGAGGTTTAGTGGATTATTTTCTATAAAGACAGTATCTAGTTTTGGTAACCCGAATAGCGGACTAATATCTTGAATTTGATTACCACCTGCGTAAAAGTTTGTGAGATCCTCAAACTCACTGATGATATTAATATCACTGATTTGGTTGTTTGCAATCGCTAGTGTTGTCATAGATTTCAAATTACGCAAAGCTTCAATGTTCGTAATCTTATTTCCAGACAAATTGAGGTCCTCTATTGTTGTTAAACCTTCCAAGGGGCTAATATCAGAAATCAATTGACAATCATCCAAATAAAGAGTGTGTAGTTTTTTTAGTCCACGTAAAGGACTAATATCAGATATCAGATTTTCACCAAGATAGAGGGAAAACAAACTGCTCAATCCATCTAAAGGACGGATATCGGTTATCTGATTATGACCCATATTAAGGTAAGTTAGGTTAGTGAGTCCTTTTAATGGACTGATATCCGCAATTTTATTAGACTCCAGATTCAGTGCTGTTAACTGAGTTAGTCCACTTAGCGGTCTAACATCATCGATTTTATTATAAGACAAGTTAATACTAGTTGGTTTCGTTAGTCCGCTGAGCCAACGCTCATCACTAATATTATTATACGATACGTCCAGATCCCGTAATTTAGGTAACTCAGTCAATGCTGAGGGATCAGAGATATTATTTTTGCTTAAAATTAAAGTTTCAAGTGATGGAAGGTCAGTAAGTGAACTTATATCCTGAATTTGATTATGCGTTAAATCCAAATACTCCAATGTAGGAAGTTGTCCAAGTGGTCCAACATTACTAACTTCGGAGTTATTGATCTGTAATATCTTCAAATTACTAGCATACTCCAGTCCATTCAAATCTTTAACTAGATTCACTCTTTTATCCATTTTCAACATACTTAAGTTCAACAAATCAGATTGCGTTACCGGCTCGTTTGTTCCCCATTTCCAATGCAACTTGTTTTCTTCGGATATAGTACCTGCCGATCTGTATAAAGCATCCCGAACTGCTTTCTCAAGCACAGGATCAGTGAATTGGATGGCTACATCCGATTCACTTATTTTTGTTGCATTCACATGAATAACAAGCTCTTTATCAGGAGTACGAACACTTGCAATTCTATTGGCACTATCCCAACCTACTTCAGCCCCCAACATTTCACTAGCAAATCTGACAGGAACCATAGTTTTAGAGTTAAACAATTGGGCAGGAACATCTAATTGATGAACTGTGCCATTCACCTTAGCTTCTTTCGAGTCCACCTGCAGAACAATGGTCTTATCATCTTTTTGAGCTGTCACAGTCCTTGTTTTGTTATCCCACGAAATAGTCGCACCTAAATTCTCAAATACATCTCTCATTGGAAGCATAGTACTTCCATTCATAATTACCCCATAATATAAGTGCACCTTTTCTACTGAATCAGAACTAGGATCATTACTTGAATTGGAAGTAGGCTCTTCATTTGAGCTAGAATAACGATCTTTCGTCGTGAATGACCAAGTAATGGTTCGATTTGCACCATAAGTCATAGTTACAGTGTAGGTTTCACCATATTCTAATTCTTCTTTCGGATAGATGAAAAATGCGCCGCTATTCTCAGAGAAAAATGGAACATCTTCACCTTTACTGTTTACTAATCTAGCATCAATATCTTCGATGAGCGGCTCACCGAATACATATTCCGGAGAAAACGAAATAGCAAACCCCGATTTTGATATATTAAACTTCTTTAGCGGATTAAACTCCCCACTGCCCTTGAAATAAGTTTCTACACCTGTTTGACCATCGTAAGGATACATGATAGGTGGGGAATCAATAGGTTTGGATGGACCTCCCCTTACAAAAACAAATATACCCTCAGATACCCCGATGCCTATCTTGTCATCCGCATGATTAAGAAAGGCTAATCTGTCATAAGCAGAATTCATCATATTTTCAACAACAGTATTTAATTTCTCAACCACTGGTGAACCCATAAATATAGCACTAAAGTGAATTTTCTCAGAGACAAAAGCATACATGTCATATCCTGCCGCAGTTGCTCTCTCCCTTACCGATTTTCCGGTAAACCCCTTCTTGGAAGGATCTTCGGAGCCACCTTCTTGATAACCATTTAGTTCAAGATAATCGGCATGATTTTGAGCCGCCTTCGTCAGGTAAGGGTCAAGCTCAAGCTCTTGAATACCAACAGCACGCCGGATCTTATTAAGATAGTCGAGCACTTCCTGAAATTCCTTTGGAATTTCTGCCGCGCTCGCCTTCAGCGGTGCGCCGAAAGAGATACCCCCTAATAAGGATACTGCGAGTATCAATGAAAGCAACTTCCTCATACTTTTCCTCCTCGATATTTATTCCTTACACTACTGTCCTGTCCTTGACTACAGTTTGCCTTAAACGTAACAAAAACCGTACTTGCTGTCTGTCGAGTTTACAGAAACTCGGTATGCGATTCCTATACTGCCGTTTTTATAGACTTTCTACGCTTATTTACAAGATTCAGTTATTCCATGACATACCCCGTTGAGGAATCAATACCAATCGTATTCGTTTTAGAGTCCCAAGTTACACCGAAATCAATGACCGCTGCTACATCACGAAGTTTGAAATAGTTGTTGCCATTGATCAAGTAAGCTGTAAGCTTAACCTCCTTACCGTCAAGATAGATGATCGAAGTTGACAGCGTAGCTTTCTCAGAATTAAACTTTTCAGCAACCGTCAACTCACCGCCAACTTCTTCGTATGGCTTCCCGGATTCAAGAGAAATTGCATTCTTATCTCCATTCCAACCTACTGAAATGCTCTTTTCCGTCCCATTCAAAACCATTGCAAGATCACGAAGTTTGAAGTAATTGTTATTATCGATGTTGTAAGCTTGGAAGGATAACTCCTTACCATTGACCAAGACTTTTGAAGCTGTTGGCTTTGCTGAAACATTCACTGGCTCTTTCTTTGGAGTAGAAGCAGGCTCAGCTTTACCTCCAGAATCTCCAACCACTTGAATGATAAAAGGTGCTGCAGTTGAAATCGTGATGTCAGATCCAAAATTCACAATCCCCTCATAGAAGCCCGGCGAACTTAATACAACCTCGTTACCAGTTACATCAATAGACTTCTTTTCGCGGGATGGTACGAACATTTGTATTAACTCATCGGAGTATATTTCACCATTGGGATAGTAATTGATTATTGATTGTGGGTCATCACCAACAATCTTTAAAGTTACTGCTCCATCAGAAATATACACATATTCGCTTGGAATAAGCTTGACGCTGTGGATCTTCACTACATTTACAATATTGGATAAAGTCACATATCCGCCTTGTTTCGTCTTAATTACCAGATCACTCGCCGCGCTCGCCTTCGGTGGTGCGGCGAAAGAGATACCCCCAATCAGCAAAGAAAAAACTACCATCAACGATAACAACTTCTTCATTCTTTCTCCTCCTCGAAATTTATCAACTCTAGAATCGAGAACACATACACATTTTCTTCACGTAGAATCCCATAATGTTGAGGAACCCCTGATATCACAAGACTTTCGACAACTATTGACAATTATAATATACGTATTATTCTTCGCCAACTATAATTCATTATCAAAAATTCGCGCATTATATACCATTAAGGGAATCAACAGTGCAAGGAGTTGTTCCCTACTGTGAAATTAAAAGATGCGCGAGAAAAGAAACGACTTACACAAGAGTATGTGAGTCGTGCAGTTAATATATCCTTAAAACACTATCAAAACATCGAACACGGAATCACAATGCCAACAGTCAACATCGCTCTTCATATTTGCGAAGTCCTTAATGTTGACCCAAGAGAGATTGATGAGTGGAAAGATAGACGTCCCTCAGTGTAATGTGTTCGCAATAACCATTGTAATATTAAACAGAATTCCGTCGTTGGTCTGTCGACTTTACGTCACATTGCCTTGTGGAAACTTTAGGTGAGCAAATACTTGGAATCTCTGTGCATCACCTGACCTTTCATACGAGGGTGAATTTCCGACAAAATTCTTCTTTAGCCTGCCTGATCCAACAGGGGTGTTGTAACTTTAGCGTAAACGAAAAGGGAGTTCCAGAGCTAAAGCAAATCAAAAAAAAGGCGACCCCAAGTTTATCGGGGAAGCCTTACCGAGTTTCTTCTTATATAATGTTAGGGAGCTTATACGAAAATCATTGGGTTGATAGGGTAAGAATGTGTTTAATCATCGGAAATTACCCCAAAAAATCGTCATGCTCTACGGCTGATAATTTCCAGTAAAGTAGACATGGTTTACATGGAGGGACGGGCATGATAGGCTCAGTGGCCTCTGCGAAGCCCGTGGCTTCGCTCTTCGCAATGAAACATGCCCGTAGAGGCTCCATGTCAACCGTGTCGTCAATTTCCAGCTGCAGACGATTTTTATGAGTAACCTGACATGATTTTTTGGGGTAATTTAGCTCGATAAAATACAGGTAAGAAAAAGAACCAGAAGCAATTTCAGAAAAGGCAGACTGTTCTTTCCCTTCATCCCACTCATTGTTGTCAGTTACTTTACTTGATTGAAATTAAGAAAAAATCCAAAACGGGAAGAAAGTCCAATAGTCATCAACAAACATCACAACAATAACTCCCATAACCGTTCCAACCCCTACGGACAATACATAATCCGATTTCCTTTTTATCCATCCTAAGGACAAACCAATTGCTAATGCTAGTGGTATGAATGTCAGACCCACTGTTAGTTGTCCTATCGAAAACCCTGCTATAAAACTGAAAATATATATTCCTATAGCGGTAATCCAGTAATGGCGGTGTTTCCCACTGATAGCAATAATTAAAGACACCATCGCAACAGCTAAAGCGGAAAATGCAATTATAGAAAAGATAAGCATTTTATCCCCTCCATTTTGGATGTTACCATTACCAGCCACTCATTGCTTACTCCAAATATTCTTATACAGGTCGGTCATGGTTAGTTTGACCATGCCAACACCTTCTACGGGCTCTTCATTCGGATCATCCTTGAGAAAGAAGCTGAATGAAAAACAGTCGCCATCCTTGTAATTCATTCCGCATTGTCCCGTTGGTTGAGCATCGTAGGTTTTGCCCTTATACTCGGCGGTCATCTTAGCAGGTGTTGACATGGTGAAGGAATGATCGTTGATCGTCTCATGATGAACCCCCGAAATATGTGTGGCTCCAGAAAGAGAGTACTGTCCGCTTGATCTGAATCCGATATCATAGCCGCCATTCTGTGTATGTTGGAGCCATGAGACGTAGATTCGATGGTCGCCATCAGTGTAGATGTCCTTGCCAATGTTGCTATCAAAATCAGACAGGTTAACCTCCAGTGAATACTTGCCATCGATTAAGTGACCTGACTTATCAGTAAAGTCCCTCGTATTGTTGGCAATATGAGCCATACCACTCGTCCATAAGCCGATTAACCCCGATTACCAGAGAACAGCGATCACCACAGCTGCGAGAAGTGCTGTGATGAAGAATACCATTTTAGCTTTCATGTCAATCGAGACCCCCTCATTTCATTCTAACATAAAAAGAGACAGCCATTTGCCTGCTGTCTCGGATACCGTTCTATAAATTCATACATCATCAGGATCGGCATTATTACTGTTACTGGACAAATAAAAGATGTTGCTGATTAACTTTACCGTCCGGAACTTGTTGTTTAAATTCATGGACTTATCACGAGTTATGACAATAACCTCTTGACGAATTGACGGATCAGCTGCTTCCGCCTCTTTACTCTGGTCTGAAATAATTGCCTTATAAACTTGTCGACCCGACATAAAGAACACAGGACAAACACTTATGAAATCCGTCTTAACGTATATGACAATCACGATCACTACAATAGCCAATGTCACCATCAAATTTATAGCCGAAGCTTGATCTATAGATATCAATGGCAACAGCAAGGTCATTAAAAAGAATGAATAGTCATTTACACTTAAACGTTCATACTTCCTGACCGAGACACTCTTACCTATTTCCTTATCCTTTAATTGGCGATCATAGTCACTGAAAAGCCACATGGCAACCATGCGATAGATGAGCAGTGATATGACGATTATCCCCGCAATAACGATTACGTCAAAGACCGTCTTATCAATATGCTTGGCTAACCACTTCGCCCATTCAGTTTTCTTAAAAAAGTTGTTACTGTCAACGAATCTATAGACCATGATTAGGACTAAGGGAAGGTATGCTGTCGCCCATAAAATGACCTGTTCACGCTTACCCCACATTTTACTCTCCCTCCCAGAGAGGACAATCATACCCCCTAAGAATTATTCTTCGTAAGCAATCGCCACCTTGAAGTCTTCAGATACGAATGACTTTACGATTTTATCAGCAAAGAAGTGCAATAACGCCCTGGGGGAAGCACCCTCTTTAAAAATAATCTTACGGTTATCCAGATCAATATATTCGAACAATTCCCAAATCATGCTGTACTTCTTCTTATACCGTTCCTGCTCAGCTTGATCCTCAGGAAGGTTCGCTTTGATTTGCGACAGCTCATTACATCTAGCCTCGAAATTAGTCTGAATAGCCGTTAAGGTGTCACGTTTAATTTGAGCTAGTCCCCGTGAGTGGATGTACTTTTTACAGGATTCCTCGAATTTCCCTTTGTTTGAATTCTCACCGTCAAAGAACGGCATTGAAATAATGTCAGTCAGATTCCGATCTCGCTGCTCATTAATATGATCTCGGTAATCAAATGCGAACTCGAAATGTCGGACGTTAATAATGAAGATAAAATCTCCGACAATAAAGAAGTCGATGTTACCCCCTAGATCGATCATAGTATCCTCAGTAAAAATAAATTGATTGGCATTTTTAATTGCCCATATCTTCTTACTTGAGGTACGCATACTATTTTTCTTAACCCCGCGATAATAGCAAAAATACGCATCTTGCTCACCTAAGGTTAACTTAACTATTTGAAAACTGGTGTGTTTTTCTGAATACTCAGGATCTGGACTACGCAGTGCTGTGGTCAGCTTTCTAACTTTATCTAAAAGACCCTGATTCTCAGACAACTCAAACCTTGCTATACGGTCATTTATCTTGATTTCATGGTTATAGTTCCCGACTAGAAAAACCTTACTTTCGGTATCGTCAACTTCCTTTAACCCCTGCAAGGTTTTGATGATACTTTTCTTGACCCACTTTATAACATCTGGCGCAAGTTGGATACCCGAGGATTGATAGAAAGAATCAGATTCCTTCTGCACCCTTACAAGGTGAAAAGACAAATCTACTCCATTCAAGGCTTCGTCCGTCAACGCCAAATTGCTGAGTCTATTAATGATATTATCATTGTGGTTTATATCCATTTCATATCGCCTCCCACTCATCAATAATTCGACAAAAGGAAAGGATTTCCTCTATTGCAGTTGCCGAATCGTGTTGAACTGTGGAAGGCGCATATGGGAATGGGAATGGCTTAGTTACCCTTGATAGCGGAGGAAATATCCTCATACAAGGTAATGCAAACTTTCTTTACACCTTCGTATATTGGCATTACTATCTCACTTGCAGAAAGCTCTGAATCGTTAAAATACATGTTAAACACAATTGTAAGGATCAAAATTAAGACAACTATCGCAACAAATTTCCCGATATAACCAACGGCTTCTCTTACCCCATTGTGCAGTGATCGGAAAAGCCACCTGATCGGAGCGACGATAAAGACTCTGACTGCCCAAGGCTCCCTAGACTTGGTACTTGATTGGTGAGGGGCTGCTGGCTTACCGTCTATTGTCAGTCTTCCAACATTGTCCTTTGGCTTAACATATTCAGCCTCCAACTTCTCAACATCATCGAACGGAAGTAGCGGAGCTTCAACTGATTCCTCTTCAATGTCGAGGAAACCCATTGACTCGGTAGAGTGGGTCGAGTGGGTAGACTGGTTGACCGTGATATTGTGTGAACTCATATGGGATCTCGTATCCTCGAACAGCTTGGCACTCTTACTGATATGTTCCTTCAAGTCATCAACCGATGATCTGTCTGGCTCGGGATTGTCCGATTGCTCTGCCGCGGCGATGATTAAACCGAAATTTGGCTTGATCTCATCCTGGGGAACTTGTTCTTCCGGATCAGATATGTCCTGCTGATCGATTGGAGTAGGTTGGTTAGGCTCGGGCTGCGGATCATTTTCGTGCGCTGGCTCTGCTGGGTCGGTCAGAGTCCGTGGATCGGGATCAACGATGGGTGAATGTCGTAATGTAGGATTGATCTCAGTGCCGATGCCAACATCAACTGTTGAGCCGTCAGCGTTATCGAAGAAGGTGAAAGGGAAAATATCCTCATGCTCCTCCGAATCCTTAGTCTGTTCAACGTTTCTTTGTCTGTCTATCGTTTGATGTCTCGTTAGGTTTATCATTGCTTCTTCACCTTCCTCTACTACTATTTATTAGAAATCTCTAAATTCGTCTCCGTAAAGATAAAATGTCCGTCGAAACTACTTGAATCATGATAAGACACCTCGTGAGCTAACGAGGTGTCTTAGAAATTAATCCTTTGAAATTGTAATATTAATATAGGCTTGGTCTTCTGGCAAACTTACTGGCAGTTTACTCTCACCATACTGCAAGAACAGATCGACATTTCGGAAAGCTGCAGGATTTTTGAACTGAACACGAATGTGTGAGACTTCTATTCCAGATAGATCGATAGTTGTCTCTGGCATCGCTTTAACTCGCAGTTTCTTGAAAATCAAACCTTTATAGGTATGACTATCTGAAATATCGTAGATCACTACATTTTTACGACGGAAGTAGATAATCACCGCTATGATCAATATTGGAGTGACCGCTATCGGGATGATCGGCAACTTACTTCTCGGTTTAACTGGCTCTGGTTCCTGTGGGATTTGTGGGATAACTACACCGTTGGTCACCAACGGCTCAATGATAAAGTCGATTCTTTGAACAGACTGAGATTCGCTTAACTCAACAACCGTTTTAATTTCATTCGTATCCTTTAATGACTCAGTTTTAGAAGAAGCTTGCTGACCATCTTGATATACAACTATTTCGATTTTACCAAGCTCCTCATGCGTCAACGGATTCTTCAGAATAACGGTATGCTGTCCAAGTTCCACATCCTCGAAACGGTACTTACCATTCTGATCAGTGTAGGTGACTCTCGGATTGGAATGCAGTTCGACTTGAATGCCTTTCATCGGATTACCGTTGGCATCCGTCACAACCCCAAAGACCACTCCATATTGTTTTTGCTCTCGATACTTGAACTCGATCACCAATTGCCGATCCTTTTGCTCAATCATTACACTTTGGACAGAAGGCTCCAAAGGAGTATACCCCTCTATAGCGGGAGCTGAAATCTCATGCTTGCCGAGTGGTAAATCCCGCAGAATCTCTTCTGTCAAGACTTCATCCGTTTCAACGTCAATCGCAACAATACGAACCTGATCCAATTTTGGAGCCTTTTCAACTTTCGACACATCATTTGAAACCTGAACATCCTCTGATGAACCTTCATCACTTACCGGCTCTTGAACGATAACAGGTTCATTTTCTACAGGTTCGTCAGCAATTGGATCTTCGACAACCGGCTTTTCATTACTAATAGGTTCCTCCGGCTGCTCGACAACAGGAGGTTCGGCTGGAACTTCAACTACAGGTGGATCAGCAGGTTCTTCAACCACTGGTGGTGTAGGTGGTTCTTGAACTACAGGAGGCTCGACCGGTTCGTCCTCTACTGGTGGATTGATTACAGGTGGTTCAACTGGATCATCATTCTCATCTGCAGGTGGAGTAATAACCTTCTCTTTGTAGAAGTAAGTGATCTTTTGGATTGGCTCAGCAACGGTCAGGACAACCTTTTTCAAAGCTTCGCCAACTAATTCATAAACCCCGATCACTGCATCGGCAATATAGGAATGCTCTCCAAGCTCTAAATCCGTTAAGACCTCATCATCTCGGATCTTCTCACTCGATTCAGCATTCCTGAACTCGACTGTAATTTCGCCCTTGGTTACTGGCGGTGAAGTGACCGGCTCGAAATATGCTGTTGCAGTTTTGTCCTTATCCATCAAGATAGTTACATCGGCTTCGTGAAACTCTTGACCATCAACGACCCATTTTACAAATTTATATCCGTCCGCAGGGTTAGCAGTCAGGTTAACCGTCTGTAGCTCATAAAATTTTGATACCCCTGCAGGGGAGACATCGCCTTCACCGACATGATCAACCGATAAAGTGTACTGAATCAGCGGTTCGAAGTAGGCGGTGGCTGTTGTATTGTTATTCATGGTAATCGTCATTACAGGGGCGAATGATTCAATTCCATTAACAACCCACTTAACGAATCTGTGACCAGATGCGGGACTCGCAGTTAAGGTTACCGGCTCTAACGGAAAATGATTTGTTACTCCTGCAGGGGAGACAAGACCTTCCCCGATCTGATTTATGGTCAACGTAAACTGCGCGGGAGAAGTCGGCTTAAAGACCGCTTGAGCTACATGATCTCGATCCATAACGACATCAACCCATAAAGCAAATGGATTCGGATAATATATATCCTCGCCATCGATGACCCATTTTTCAAACTCGTATCCTGGAACGGAATTGTTGGTCGATAACGAGACTGTCTCTCCGGATGGATACTCGTGAGTCCCAACGGTCGGAAAGACGGAACCTTGTCCTAATGGATTTAGAATGGTCAGAGTGTGCGTGTTCGCAGGTGCTGTCGATTGATAATAAAATACGACAGGATGATCTTTGGAACCATGATAATCAAAAGTTAAAGGGAAGCTTCCTTGCAATACCCCATTCAGAGCGATATTCAAGGTTACATTCCCATCTCCAACTACATACAGCTTACCGTCCGTTTCGTCATAATCAAGAATACTCTCATCCGATACCGTGTAGGTGGTCGAATTCGAAGGTTCTTCAACCCCGAGCGACTGCCCTGAACTACTGTCGATCAGATTTAGCAACGGAACAAGTTCGGAAGTATAAACGTAATCTTTATTCGTTATCATTTGGGTTGGATCTCCGACAAGCGAATAACCATCAATTTCTTTCGATTCGTATACGGTCACATCATCAATTTGTAGGCTATTGTCGGCAGTAGAATATATTTCAGAATCAAGTACGGTATCCGTCCCCGTTTCTCTGTGCTCGACTTTTAAGGTATCCACTCGATCAAATCGGTAGCGGTATTGAGGAGTCTTGGCTTGTGGATCACCACTTGCTAACCCCGAAACATCCAACCAATCATTGTAAAACTGAATCCCCTCCGAATCGCTTCTCAGATTCAAAAAATTATAATCGAAAAGCATTCGACCATTCGGATTCAAGACACCAAACAGACTCCGCAAAGAAATGACACTACTATTAGTAAGATCATTATTTCTGAAGTCGATCAACTTTCCATTGATAAACTCAGTCATTGTAAGATTTGATAACCCCAAGATATTATTCAGTTGATTATGGCTAAAATCGAGAACCGAATCGGGATTAAGGTTGCTCTCTGGCTCGATGATTGTGGTAAGGTTGGACAGACCATCTAAATTAGTCAACTGGTTATTTGAGAGATCAAGATGAGCCACTCTTGTCAAACCATTCAAGCCATCGATGTTGGATAGTTGATTATCGCTTAAGTCCAACAGATTTACTTCAGATAAAAAGCTAAGGGCGTCAACATCCGTCAACTCATTACCGTTCAAATAAAATGCGGCATTGGAACTGTAGTTTGGATTGGACAAGATCGAGTCCTTAAAAATCTGCAACCCCTCAAGACTTGTGAAGCCTTTATAATCTGGATCACCGAAAGAAAATACGCCGAAACTAGCGTAATACAACTCCATTCTTTTCTCTACATCACGTTTATTGATTGTGTCATTAACGGTTCCAGACCAAACAATAGTTTCCATTGGAAACGTAGGCAATGATTCACTCATCCACTGGACAAAGTATTCAGCTAAGACCGGATCTTCAAACAGGTTAGCCACCACAACATCCTCACCCCGATGGAAACGGGACAGTGGATCTTGATCCCCATTGTCTGGTTCAATGAACCCTGGATTGCTTATGTCCCTGAACGGAATATTATTATTAGTTGCATATTCTTCGGCTGTCGAACCGATATGTCCAACAATCGTAGCTTGATATGGGATGGTGTTTAAATCATCTGCAGACCCACCAATTGCTGTGTTCGTCCCTTCAAACGAAATACTTCTTAGCCCATAATCGTAACTGAATGCACCACTGACTACTTGTTGAACGTTCTCGGGAATAATCACAGTCTCCAAATTACGGTTAAAACTAAAAGCACCATTTCCGATGTAATCTAAACTGCTTGGAAATGAAATGGTCGAAAGTCCTGCATCTTCGAAGGCGAAATCGTAAATCTCCCTTAAAGTGTCTGGCAACGAAATGCTCGAAAGACTGGTGCATCCTCTGAAAGCCTTGTCGGAAATAACAAGCAAATTACTCGGTAGGGTGACATCCTTCAGGCTAGTGTTGTTTTCAAATGTTCCCGTACTAATTTCCCCGACAGTACTCGGTAACTTAACCGTAGTCAGATTATGATTATCCTTAAAAGAATTTGGATCAATCACCCTGACTCCTTCAGGAATCTCAACACTGATAATATCTTGGTTAGCTTGAAAAGCTCCAACATAATCTGAAATCGAAGAATCCCAAGAACTTCGAATCGCATAAACAGGGTATCCATCAATACTGTCAGGTATAACAATATTTCCTCCTGCTCCCGTATATCCCGTTATTTCAATACTGCCGCTATCTCGATCAGACATCACGTAGGTAAAATCAGTCGGATCGGAATAAACCGAACTGGTGACCGAAAAGTCTCCGTATACATCACCTGTTACGCTGCTGTCACCATAAACAGCATCCGTCACGCTTGCCCCGCTGTCAGCAAATACCCCGAGAGGGAAAAGGCTGACCATTAAGCAAATGACCAAAGATAGGGCAACTCCACTAAAGAACTTCCTCTTCCTCACATTCACATCTCTCATCCCCTTAGACTTATAAGAATTCATCTAAAAGGAATAAATTTGATCTGAGAAAAGCTGCAAAAGTGAATTTTGGCAATGACTTTGCAAAGGGATTCTGCAGGGTTATACTACCTGATTCAAAAATAAAAAAGCTGCAACCCCGAAGGATTACAGCCATTACTAACGAATCAAACTATTCGACCTCTACATAAACCATGATAATCCGCAGTGCTTCGTCGTAACTACGTGCTTCGGACAATACCCTGTCCTTCATTTCTTTTGCTTGACCATCGAGTCCAGCATCCTTTAATGCTCTTGAAGCAATGCCTAGCAGATTGAAGATGTTCCCATTTTCACCGACCAAGCGAACCTTCGGCTTCTCCAATAGCCTTACCCCCATGAATTATTGAAATACGCTACTCTGAATCACATACCGAATAAGTTCCATTTATTCAACATAATTCGACAAGTCGAACAATCAGTACTCACTCGGGAGTAAGAAGGTATAATATTTCGTTTTGCCATCGTCACCGTATATCGCCCATACATCTTCGGAAAAGAGATGCTTATTGTCAACGGTCACCAAGTGATTATCATTCCCGTCCGTAACAACCGTGTTGTTACCCACATTTTTGAAAACGATGAACTCTTCACGCTGCCGATATAATTGAAAAAGAAGGGCAATCGCCAAGTCCCAGTCTCGACATCCGCTTTCCTTAACTCCTTGGGTCATTACAACTGAAAGTTCCATTCATAAAAACTCCTTCCTAAGGTACTGATCATAATAAGAAAGTCATCGCTAGCCATTAAATGTCCGAAATTTCCATTCTACTCAAACCCGACCTATAATTCTTCATCAAGATAACCGGCTCCCGACAAAATCGCTGCAACTGCAAGTGGACGAGGATGTATTCCGTGATGCATGTAACCTTCTCGGATGACCTCGTAGTAAAATGGACTCGGTGGTGCGATGGGTCTCGATTCATCAACGTTCATGATATAAACCATCGCGTTCACTTTTTTATGTTGTTGACTTTCACCTTTTTTCCTAAGTTCCATATTGACCTCAAGCATCTCTTTCCGATACAGACCGCTTGCAACCCCTTCATAGCGATCCAACGCGACTTCGTCCTTTTCTGAAATACTCCAAAGGACAATTGGCACGTTTTGACCTGGACTGTGTTTGATATTGGCGACACCTCGAAATTCCAATTCATAATCTTCAATAAAGCCTTGCCCAATGACATAAGCATCTGGACATCTGCGCTTCATTTGAGGGATATGTAAATTTGAACCATAGGCTGCATAGAGCTTCCTCTGCATTTTCAACACCCTTTCCAGAAATATAAGATTACGTTACTTCAGCCAAAACAGGTTCTTGTTCATCGCGTCTTGATGGATCTCGCCATGCGGAATCACCTGCAAGTGGTTTTAACAAGTGGTGTCGCATGGTCTTGTATTCATCGGAGATCGCCCCCATCCTCAAGAGCCAAACTCGCATAGTATATTTGTCGTTGCCATTTTCCGAAACGGTTACCCGACTAGAAGCCTTTCTCTGATTCAAGGCTTGATTCACGATGAGTAAGCTCAATTGGACATAAGCCTTAACTTTGCCGGCATGTAGGGTACTATTAAACAATCTAAACTCTACGGTTTTCTGTCTCCCGCTTAGTATAGGATGCAGATTAAGGCAACGATAACGTGAGTCATTATAGTGGATAGTCCTGCCTTCTCTAACCCCGTGATACCAGCAATCCGACAAATGGTTCATGGTCTTCGGTTTCTTCTTGTTTAACCTCTGGATGAAATCATCGGATAAACTTTGGCAATATCGCTGGCGAATACTTCTGACTTGTACGGCTTTCATCAGCAAATCCTGCTTGGCGTAGACGATGTTACATAAAATCCGTAACTGATTCGGAGTAAACTGATCAGCTCCAACATGGACGTGGAGTCCGCAACTTCTATTGGGTGAAGCACCCGCCGAGCGTAATTCTCTGATCAGATCTTGAAGCATAGGGAGATCGGCATACTTCAATACCGGAGAGACTAATTCGCACTGGTAGCTATCATCAGCAATGATGATGTCACTCCCGCTCACCATCTCAGGCTCAATAGAAGCATCTCGAACGACTTTCCAGATCCGTCCTGAGTGATCCCGAATGTCGTAGACCTCATACCCCCATATCATTCGAGGGATCGGATTGGTGTTAAAGAAGTCCGCGATGACCCTGGCGGCGAAATGCCTTTGGATACGGGTGAATTCGATCTCGACACCATACGTTTGATTTGAGTGATCGACTGGCACATTTTAAGGCTCCTTTCCTTGAAATTCCGTCCCTGTATGTAGTAAAAAATCTCCGGTTTCCAATGCAGTTTTTAAGGCTTCTCAGAGGGATTTTGAAAAAATATCTGAGGAAATGGGGGGATATTTGATAAATCAAGGAGCAAGTCTGGTGGGATTAGTGGTACTTGTCGGAAATGAACAAAATAAAACCGCCCTGATACCAAGGCGGTCACGAAGCTTTTATAGAATTGAATTCAACTCACTCATCTTGAGCCTTCTGGCTGTCCTTTGCTTTTCGAGATTTGGACTTTTCATCTGACTTTTTCTCATCTCTTTTTGAAGCCAAGTCATCCATATAA
The DNA here is from genome assembly GCF_042685365.1 of Paenibacillus thailandensis. Taxonomy (NCBI): domain Bacteria; kingdom Bacillati; phylum Bacillota; class Bacilli; order Caryophanales; family Paenibacillaceae; genus Paenibacillus; species Paenibacillus thailandensis. The sequence goes on from NZ_JBHUMY010000001.1 coordinate 214,282, forward strand.
GCTTGAAATGACTGATCTTCGGTACGATTAGCGATTTTCGAGTTGTCGCTTTGTGTATTGTGTATTGCAGACTGTTTATTATTCGACCAGTTCTTATAGTCCTGGGCAAGCTGAGCAGAAACAGTTGAATAACTCTCGTCATCACTAATTTTCGAGTCCATGTTGCCATTGGATTTGCCGCCGCGAAGCTTGCTGAGTAAACCGACTTTCCCCGACATTACCCCTCCCGAAATACCACCTTTAGTGGTTGATCCGCCAAACGTATCGCTTTTACTCATAGACAGCTTATTGGAGATAACCTTAAATGCACCGATTCCTAATTCAGCAGTAGCAAAAACCGTTTTGATGAGATGCACTTTGAGGGAGTTGAATAACATTTTAATCAATCTCCAAAGCAACCAGATATACACAAGATCCACAATCGCCATTAACAATAGCATAATGGAAGGATCAGTCACACCAAGAGAAGGAGTTCGTCCACCTACATACCCCGTTAGCCCTTCTCCCATAAAAAGTGATACAAGATACGCAAAACCAACACTCACTGCAAAAAAGAGTAATGAAGGTGTTCCAACCCTCTTCAAAATTTCTTTTCCAACCCGTTCTGGCGGTACTAAGACACAAGAAAGACAAATCACTATACTTAAGAACAGAAGAAGTAGCAGAACTACCATTTTAACTGTTGGGATCGCCATAACTGCCAGTAAATCATTCACCAAAAGCGCAAGTCCCGTAAAGAATGACGTTTTGTCGATAATTCTGACATACAAATCTTTATCCGACATCAATGGCTCGCCTGTCGCATTCAACAAGATCAATCTCATAAAAGCATCATAGTTGAAATTCTTAAGCTCAAAATTTTGAGGGTATTGTATAACACTTTCTCCAAGCAACTTAAACTCCGAAAATTCTCGATTGAAATTGAAGGTTGCGATCATTGCTGCAGATGTAATCAATACCTCGTCATCAAAATCACGATAATTTGAAAGATACAATAAATCTTTATAAGATGCCTTTAAAGTAGCTTGGATTCGAGTTTCTATATCTGTCAAGTCAGAAACTCTGTAATGTTTAGCTGCCATATCCGCTTCCGAAAAGATCATTGGTCTGCCCACTTCAAAATAAGCACCTGGATTTAAAGCATCTGGAACAAGAGTAGTTCGGTTAGCTATTCGTGTTTTTTGATTATACACATTCAAGTCGTATAACTGATCAACCCAAGGTGAATATAGCTTCCAAACCTTTTTCATATCTTCTTTTTTACGAAGTTCAGCTTCATATTTCTTGAGTAATTCTGGATCGCTCGGTGCAACCCCATTGGCAAAATCGTAACCATCTACGCTCTCGCCATTAATACTCATCCACCCATGAACATATTGATTTCCTTGTTGCAAGTAAGGAATAACATAGGTAAATAACCCCTCAAGATCAAGAAAATCTCTCAGTTTTTGATTGACCTCGGCATTATCACTGTTAACTTTAAACACGTCCTTTGATAGCAACGCCGATTTAAAGCCACCGTCTATGGATGAATAACGATGCCTGAATACATTATAGAAATAATAGAACGGACTTTCCGTAGATAAAGAGAACGCATTGTAATACGGATTCGAAGTGTCCGTATTGATACCCACGTTGTTTTCAAAATCATTACGGAAAATCGCCTTCGTTACATCAGCATTGTTCAATATCCAATAACGGTAATCGTCAATAAAGTCTTGATTTGTGCCCGGTGCTCGATAAGCTCCAACTGACTGCACCAATTGAAGCTGCTGATTGGAAAATAAAGAACTAACATCCGCATCGTTGAACAGTTTAAATCGATAATCTGGTACTCCTTTCAGATTTTCCTTGGCACTTTTAATCTGGTTAGATATTTTTTCTCTATCGATAGCATTAACCTCTACTGATTCGTAAGAATTTTTAGCTTCAGCGGCTATGGCGTTATATGGACGATACACATAAGTAGCTAAGGGGTTGTCATATACATACTCAACCTGATTAAAGAAGGAATTAAACAACCATCGGAAAATGGTGAGATTCGACATCAGCCCCTGTGGGCTAGTATTATGATTGAACATCTTATCAAACACGTCATCCTTCTTGGGTGACATCCATTTTACCCGAACTCCAACATCGGTTGAGTAAACATTTTTTGCAGCTTCCATGTTCTGAGCAATGATATAATCTATCTCATCGCCTCGTCTGGAGTTGATCGTTGAAATGGATTGTTGATGCTGGGTTATCGCCCAGTAATTGAACCGTTCAGAATAAATTTTATCTCCAGCGGCATTCGATACATTGATCACATTCGAAAGCAAAAACTGAGGTAAAATCAGAACAAATGCCATCAACAATAATATTAAGACCCCTACACCAACTCTTCTTTGTCCAACTATTACCATGAGGATGACAACGAACAGAACAAACAACAGCAAAAACATATAGATGTGAAGATAATCATCTAAAACCCAAGAAGTCAGCGGTAAATCGTAAAGACTCGGAGAATTGATGTAACCCACAATTGAAGCGTATGAGTTATTTCCTCCTGCACTCACACTTAAAATGTTCCCGATCCATGAACCTGTTATCGCTCGATGGGTCTGGATGACCCAACTGTCCTGAGCTGACTTCACCAGTTTATCCCTGTAGGGACTTGGTCCGTCTGACAGTAGACCGTATACTTTCTTAATTATATCCTTTGACATCTCCGCCATCGTTCTCTCTTCAGAAGATACAACCCCTGTAGAGTTATTGAGCGCGTCATTTAAGTTAAAACTGCCCCCCAAAGTGCTGATCACCATATAAGGAAGCAAAGGATTTGAATAAGGTTCGCTTTTCCAGACTTCTCCGTCTTTATGAATGTTCAATAACTGCACCATATACCCCCAGTAGATGCCTGGGTAGTTATTGACACCATTCATAACAGCTGTCTTAACCGTATACTCTCCTAATGCCCCTGATACTTTATCTCCGGCATATAGTTTATTACTATCAATTTGCGATGCGAATGTGCTGTTCATGCCAAATATTCTATAAACCATCGTATTGTAAAACAAAGTGGAGATCGCATTTTGACCGTTTTTACCTACTGCCTTACCATTATCATCATAGCCAACGATTTCTCCACCATTGCCTGCACTGAATAAATCTGTCCCTTCAAATTTAAAATATGGAGCGTTGGGAAAACTCTTACTGTATCCCTTCCAAAAGCTACTTTCTCGTATGGCGGATGAAATGAAACCTAAACGCCGTTCATTCTCCACTAGCCCAAATCCTGTTGGTGAAACAGTATTTTTGAAAATATTCGAATCCAATGTGTTCAAATTAACGGAAGTAGAAGAAGGGAGAAGATTATAAACAAAATTGTTCCCATCAAATTTAAGTAGCTTTAACGCATTGTTAATAACCTTTGGATCTTCTGTACCGAAATTTCCTGAATCGAGAAAACTCTTCAAAGCTTTAAACGAGTTAGATTCTGGATTAACTTCCTTGCTTAACGTATGTGTCTTTAGGTAATTAACTAGGAACTCTGTCCCTTTCTGAACATCATGACTATTGTTATCAAAATATTGCTTTAAAAAACGATTAAACGGAGACGAGAAATACGATTGCTTATAGAATGTGAAATTCCCATCGACTTCTTTAGCAAATAATTTCTGTCTCTTGATCAGATCATCGTCACTACCATTATTCCAGCTTCCCTCATCCGTTCCACTTGCCCCATTGGTAACATTAAAGTAATACATATCATCCGCTAGTTCATTTAAGGAAAAGACGCTCCCACCGAATAAGTAATCGGATAAGGACTCTTTCTGAGCGGTTGTTAATGATGACTCTCCATCGAAATACTTTTTTCCGTCTTTAAACTTGCTGGAGTCAATCGTAAATAAAATAAACGAATTTGCATCCGAAAAAGTGGACTCCGTGGTTTCGGATAAATACCCCTTTATATCTTCATATGGATTAGACTCTACACGATTACTATTTTCAATAATGGTGTCCGTTTCACCAATAGCCCCTATCTCAAGGGAAATTCCATTATTCTTTAAAACCGTTTTAGCAGAAGGTGACTGGAGTCCAAAGATATTCAACATATTATTAGTATTCATTTTCGCCGCGCTAGTTGTCCCTGTAGTAAAGTAGTCCCTGATATTGTAATACGGAGTCATAAAATGACTGTCAGCAAGAAAATCCTCCGTGATCTTCACAATACCTCCCATAACAAAAACATTCGCAACAGGGAACTTACCATTCTTCGTGTTTTTTGAAAACACTACCGGATTTAAAGCTGACGGAAGAATTAATACATACTCTTCGATAGAGACATTATTATAAGCGCCCCAAATATTTCCCAGTCCGTCAATATACAACGAGTGAAATGCTCTTAAGCCCTTTTCCTTATCCAATATAAGTTCTGGAGCAAAGGAAAACAAAACCTGAATGGAAGCCCTTGTTGCCTTATCCTTTAAATCCATGACAACTCCATCTGGGGAAGAAATATTCCCATAAATCTTCGAATCTTGATCAACACCCGCCAGTTTGTTATACAAATCCGTTCCAGACATTACTTTTGCATCTTCCGATGGGGGAGAAGCATACAAACCGAAGGACGATCTTGACGTTTTTAACACATCTGTAATGGCAGAATACAATTTATTGTTGATATTAATGATCTGCTGATAGTTACCTGTTGAACCGAAAAATTTGTTACTTATCTGCTTAGGTAAGGTGTCATCCTTATCCGTCGATGGATCAATCAAATCTTTTAACTTGGTCTTACCCGGAACGAAAAAGTTGGAAAGAAAGACTCCATATATCATAAGCTCATCCTTCGAAACCCGATTCACATCTATTTGTGTTTGTTCCTTTCGGAAAAAATCGATCATGGATCGAGTCATGGAACTGCCGCTATTCTCCGACTCTGCTGCTTGCACATCGGGATACGGTGTTACTGTTAAAAAGGCAATGACCATCAGCAGAGCGATGACTATGCCTTTTGTCCACCTATTTCGTTTCATATTATCCGCCCCTCTGCATGATTCAGGATCAACTTATTTACGCTTAATCATCGTTTTCCCTGTATGTTGCTCCAACTTATCATTTGCCCATGATCCTAATCGATCTAACTTTAAAGCTGCATGTTCCATACCATCTAGAAATTTGATAGTAGCTCGTTGCCACCAAGCTAAATCTTCTAGTCTCATAACCCCTGTGGCACTTTGCCACCAAGTCAATTCCTTAGAAGTATCAACTGGCTCATCGTTTACGATAACCGTCACAAACACCTCAACATTTTTATTACTCATTCATCCTCATCCTTCCCAAATCGACTTTTCTTTCTGATACTTGTAAATTCGATCTGCAATTAACTCCCAAAAGCAAACTTGAATAAAAAACACATCATAAACTGGAACAACATCGTTTGAAACTCGATTTTTTTCAATAAGAAAACCGCCCTATAAATAAAGCGGTCTGAGAAAGTTTTATATTTTTCAACCCCTGGTGAACACATTGATCACCCGTTACAAAGCATTGATGTTACTGAACCACTCCTTTACCAAGACTCAAAAGCCATGCAATGAGTCCACCCAACTCACCTGCGACTAAATAGAGTAAGCAGATTGAAAGTATAAAATAAGTCAACAGCCTTTTCTTAAAATACAGAAGATACGCATTTTTATATGAATTCGTAGTTTCAAGGGATGCTTCAACTTCCCTGACCACGACAAAAGCATCGTCAGAAACAAAAGAGGGCTTGCGTTTCCCTTTCTTTTCGCTCCTATCCGTCATTGACTCCCGCGCTACCGGTAGACCGATGTATACTAAATCAATAATTGTTACACCGACCAACAGGATCGTAATAACGATAGCCCCGACTCCGAGAATCACACGTAGAATAGGTAAAATCGGGGCACCCCACCTCATTGCTGTATACACATCAGCAGTTGTTGTCTCCATGACAATCGGTATCAACATTTCAGAAACATCATGATTCATCGAAGTCATTGTATCCATTATGTTCTGCTGGGTTTGAGGAGATACTCTTGATTCCTGTAATGCCGAGACAAATGTTTGTAACGCTTTATATCGGGACTCGCTGGTAGCTGCCTGAAAAATATCAGCTCGAAATTTTAATACCCCTTCTTGGGGATCATATACAAGAAGTCTGGTGTCGGATTCGCTTCCATGAGAATCCATCTTAAAATCTAAGGTCAAATAATCTCCATCCACGCCCATCTGCGACCAAAGCTCCTCCATAGCTTTCATATCGGCAGGAGGAATCCATATCGACTTCACACCAGCCTCTTCAGCATTTACCGAAATTTCTCCAAAGAAACTGAATACAATCGATAGGAATAATACTAGAAGAATAGATAAGGTCAGTTTTTTTGTCATGCCTCCCACCCTCTTAAGGGAAATCAACAATTAAAAATCAAATATGACCTATAAAACCGAATCAATCCCTCTCGTTCGAGAGGGATTGATTCATTAACATCAACTATTCATTAGTCCAGTTCAATCACGAAGGAAACCGTATACTTAATGATTTCCGCTTTATCGAAGGCATTACCATGTTTGGCTTCAAAGACAAAGTCGGATGTCCCATTAGCTGCAATTGTGCCGATTACCTGATTAGAGAAATTATTTGCAAATTGTGTACTGGCATTATCTAACACTTGCCAGTTCTTATCTGCCTTGATACCCACAGCCAACTTCTTACTGTCTGTTTTATTTAACTTTGACCACTCAACATCTGTAAAAAGACTTGGAGCTACACTCTGAAACCCTTTATCAATCGATTCTTGCTTCATATCAAAGCTCGCAATCGACACCTTTACAGGCGCATTGGTCTGATTTTGAACTGTTAATACAGGTGAAATGAATCTGTCCTCAACGTTCTCCTGGTTTGGATCGATCACAAAAGTAACCTCAGATGGAACTGTGACTCGAAGAACGATAGCGTATACACTACCCGTGACAGTTACGTCTTCAGAAATCGGTTCAGTTCCACCAGTTCCCGAAGCGCCGCTAATATCTTCGAAAGGTATCCCATTTACCGTAGCATAGGTTTCAGCCGCTGTTCCGGATTCACCTCTAATTTTGAATGACGGGGCATTGTTAACAAATGCATCAGTTCCAATAGTGGTTACAGACGAAGGAATGGTGGCACTGGTCAACCCCTTACTCGCGAAAGCAGAAGGGGCGATCTCAACAACAGTTAAACCATTAATCGTATCTGGAATCACCAAATCTTGAGGGATTGTTCCATCATACCCCGTAATAGTAGCTGTCCCATCCATATTGTCGGTATACTTAAAACCTGAGGTTACTGGAGCAGAAAGGGGGACAAAGGTATAACCTTTGCTCATTGCCAAGGACTCCGCAGTTGATCCCGAATATCCGTAAATAGTCAAATCAGAGGGGACTGCCTGCGTATTAGCAAAAGCTGTAGGATCAATGGAAACAGAGGGATTATAAATCTTAACTTCACTCAAACCATTTCCACTAAAGGCATTTGAACCGATGCTAATAACACTTTGAGGGATTTCCACAATATACAAACCTTTATTCTCGAATGCCTGACTTGAAATAATTATTTGGTTAACCGAACCAATCTGATCGGGTATTACAATACCTACATTAGTTCCCAAATAGTTAGTAATCGTGACGGTTCCATCCCCATTATCTGTGTACTCATAATCTCCGTATGTTGCTGCAAATGCACTTCCGGCGAAAGCCAAAGTAAATAACATGACCAAGAATATCAGTTTTTTCATTGCTTTAAGCCTCCATCTTTAATGGTTAAGTTAATTAACATAGAATTGTTGGCGACTAAATACTTGGTTGTTTCATCATAGAAGTTAAATGCTGCTACAACCTTACTTGTACCGACTTTCAAATTGCTCAGATCAACTTCCGCAGTCTGGACTTTCTGATTTGGCTTTAAGGTCGGACTCTTATAAATCAACTTCCCGTCCAAGTAAACGTCAACCTGCAATAACTTCCCATTCTTTGCCGGATTCTCGATCATCCAATTCACTTTCCCGTTTTCATAAATCGGGTTATTGTTGATAACCAATTCCAGCATTGATTCATCTGCTCTTTGCTGAACTCCGGCTCGGATCGTTTTAGCATTTGTCATATCCAATTCACCATCTTCACCAAAACCGCGTTCCTCCATCTTTGGAGGGTCGATTGAGTTCACCGGCTGATTATCCTTTCTCTGTGGAACGAGGAATAACGCTCCGATCAGAGTAACCAGCAACAGTAGGGTCAAGCCGATGATCAGCCTTCGCTTTCTTTTCTCTACAGGTTCAGCTTCTTGTACACTCAATCACATCACTTCTCCCTTCAAAAAGTCTCTGTCTTTTTACTTGTGTTTCACTTGCAATTGGGGGCGAGTCAGCAAGTGAACCGATTTAAAGGTTGAGCAAAAAGCAAGAGGGGAAGGGCTTGCGTTTTACTCATAACCCGTAAAATTTCTTAGGCGAAAACTCGAAAAGTAATTAATTGTCCGATGAACCCCAAAAATTGATAGGCATTTTGTAGCTTGATCTCATACAGATGAGGGGACGGTTATCACATAAAGAAAAAAGCCTTACCCCTACATGAAGGGGAAGGCACTTTGTGAATACCGATATTTAATACGGACTTTGCCTGTAACAATGAACAAGTCCCGAATAATGAGCAGATTTTCAGCCATGCAAAATCATAGCCGATGAACCAACATCAAAGAATGCTCAAATATTAAGCAGAAAACATCTATTTGTAACACCGAAATCCGATTAAGTATCCCCGTTCGATTTAATAACTCAAGAAATTATTCGATACTTTGTTTTAGCTTGAACATCTGCTATTTTACAAATCCTACTCCCCTGATGCCCCCTATGCCCTGGTTCTGTAGCTCATCCTCATAAAAAAGATCCACTCTCGCTAATAAAAGCAAGAGTGGCAAGGGAAGAGAGAATGATGAATGGGAATAGACAGAAGAATGAATCCATTGATTCCGTCATTCCATTTTAATACGAAAATTTCTCACTTCTCATCTTAATCCATCAAATATTCTCAACTCATTATTCAAAAACTCCATTAAAATCCGCCACTCTGGTCATTCAAGTTATCCTCGAGATCAACCCCAGTATCGCCCCAATCGGGAAGCAACTTAGCATCAGGATCACCAGTAACCGTTTGCCATGCGCTGTTGATCGGACTTGAGATCGCATCGTAAGCCGTTCTTACAACCCCTCCATCATTAAAAACAAGACTCCAGACAATGAATGCCAGCATCAGTACGCCGATGATCAGGAATACCTTTTTAATTGAGTTCATCTTGAATCACTCCTTGGACATTTGTCCCCTAATGTAGAGCAATCTCTTCAGAAGTCGCCATGAAATTACAAAATACCGGCTACTTGAAGTGCAGTAAACTCCCTGCGACATTTGCAATTGACTTTAGCTCCTGACAGGGGATATCATTCGGATTCAACTCGCCCGTAACCATTTGAACGAAAATTGTCGGGTCATAAACTCGAATCTTCATACTTACGAGATTATTACCCTTTTTCATTAGCGACGGTGAGATATTAATATTGACCAACACAAGTTGCCAACTATTATCAGGCTGTATCAACCCGATCAACAATCGTTCGAAAGTATTGCAGGATTCCAAACTATACTGGACAATTTGAGTCGTTACTCTCTGCATTAATTCCCCACTGAAGCCCAGTTTAGAGTGAATCGTATACATGCCATAACTGCCAAGGAAATCAGTCCCCTTGAGCCATTTGATCTCCCTCACTTGATAGAGCGGCGATTTCAAATTGGTGATAATAAATAGGCAACGAATCGGGGCTTCTGGAACTAAACTCGTCTCATCGCTGGCATCTTGCTGAAGCTGCTTGATTATATCAAGGTAGCCCTCGTCAGCATAACAACGAAGTGAAGGATAAGAAACAGAATACGCCAATCGAAGAAAGTGATCGTCTCGGTAGGGGAATGATGCTAACTGGAGCATCTGGTCGGGAGCTAAAGGCTCGAGTAATACCCCATCAAGGAAATAAACCTCGTCAGGCGTAGGGAAGCGGTACTCTAACAGAGTTTTAATCCGCATTACTGGCATCGTACTCAGCCTCCCAATCTAAGTTCCGATACGGATTCTGTTCTTCGAGCCATTCGTATAGCTGATTTAACTGATCGGTTATCGTATGCTGACCTTGCAGGGTAAACTCACCACTAAAGAACAGTTTCACCGCATCTCGATCCCACTTCTTCCCGTTTCGTGTGCTTAGCAGGGCTAAAATATGAGCAATTTTTTCAGGATCACAGTCTTTCGTTAAAACATACTCTGCAAAATGAGCATATACCCCAAGTCGAGCTAACTCTTTCCTGCAATCCTTTAAACTTAAACTCGGATCATACTTAGGTGCAGGTAAATATAGAGAAGTGCCTGGTAAGAAATAACCATATGTCCCCGGATGGGTTGCACTCTCTCGGTAGGCTTCGATGGCTTCGTCGATAGATTCAGGATCTTTTGCTCCCGTAATAAGACTTATTGCCCTATCCACTGAAGGTCTGATCTTGTCCGAAGCGTACTTGACTGTCTGTTCAATTACATTGACATTATCGACTTCAAAACGGGAAGCTGTGGTTCTACAATTCAAGTCGGCATGATTCAAATAATATTCAAGACGTTCCTTTGCTTTCTTATGCTTGATCCAGTGAAGTGATCTAAGGTCTCGAAGCAGTTCATCTATGGCATCAAGCTTCCGCTTCACCAGATCATATTCCTTTGGATTGGCTCTTCTCAATTGCTCAATTATGACTTCCCGAGTACTAATTACTTCTCGAAAGATATTTTGTTTGTGCGCCATAGTGATACCCCCTTCGATTAATTTTGAGCAATGAAACGCAATAACTGCTTATTTTGCAGAACGTTCGTTACATACCAATTTTTTATCTCCATCACCTCGGCAAGAGAATTCGTTTCAAACAAGCGATTAACTTGATCGGTATTCAAAACGGTAGCTTCCAATAAAGTCTCCATCTGGTTACGCACATAACGCATGTGATCCAACGTTCGAAAACCTAATTCACGCATGTCCTTACTGGTGCATCTACCGCCGCGCATACAAAGAGTAACCAATGTTGCTTGTTTCTCAGAGATATCCTTCATTGCTTTTAGAAAATCGAAGATCATTTTGACGATCGATAGCTTTAAAAGAAATACTTGCCGTTCTTCATCCGTCAAACTCGATGAACTAAGCTGAATCCAAATTTGAGCTACTCCATCATTCAAAGTCTCTAGGTTAGTAGCAATCTGCGTTTTAGTTGTAGACATATGCAATCTCTCCTTCTAAAATTTTTATACAAAGCTCCAATTCAAACCAACAAAGTCGTTTAAAAAGAACATAATTAACCTATTTGTTCTTGATTCGACCCCCTACTTAGAAATGTGGCTCACTTTCACCGATTTTTAGGCTTCAGGGCTTTTTGTAATTTCTGAAAATCCCTAGACGTGGCAAGCGAAAATCGCCCAAAACGGAATGGTCGAAAAACATAATACAAGTAGCCGAAGCCTAAGTAGTATAAAGTCGCTCAGATTCAAGCTGCCTAAATCAAATTCATGTACCGATTAAGATAAAAAATATTACTCGGGGAATTTCGTAAACCATCAAGGATTGAAATCTGAATAAAGGTGATTAATTGAAAAAAGGGCATTTGAGGAAGTAGGAAGGAACCAACAAGATCAGACTGGTATGCACTTGCTCCCTGTCTCTCGAAGATAATCAAGTCTGTCAGGATAAGATCGTTCTGCCGGTTTTGTTGGGGAAAGCAAGGATAATTTACATAATCGAGGAAAAAACATCTTTCACTAGGTCAGTGCTCATACCCAACCTGGGAAGGTGAATACTCAGGGGTGAGATTCCACATGGGCAGTGAGTTGTATCAAGCTCTGCTTATTCGGAGCATTACTGAGAGATTATTTGGATCGGATCGAGTATTTATTAAAAGATTGAGAAGCTTAATAAAAACATTGAGCAGAGTTATAAAAGTCCTCATTTTGCATGAGGTAAAACTCAGCCGATTTGACTGAAAGTTTAATAAAAATATTGAGTTCGGAGCTATAAACATTGAGCCTCGTAATAAAAACATTGATTTGAGGTTAAAAAGGTTGAGTACTGTTATAATAAGATTGAGTGACGTTATACAGAAAGTTGAGTATCGTAATAAAATAAATCGAGTGTATTTATTAAGAACTCCTTCCTTTTTCTGATTACACACCATACCCCTCCGCAAATAATGAGAAATCATTGAACCAATTCTGCACATGAATAAAGGGATCTCTTCACTTCCAATCTGTACAATCATAAATTAAGTGAAGAAAATGACAATACCGATTTCTTTCGCAATTAAAGTATCACTGCAGGGTTGGTTAACTGTGGAAATTTTATTGAGATAAGATTCAAGTAATGGCGATTGTCGATTCCTTGCCGGATCTTGGGTTAAATAAGAGCAGAAACAGATAGGAACCCCTGAAGGGTGGGAAGCGAAGGTAGACCAATATGAACAGTGGCACGTATATTTGGACATTGACGAATTGACGGACTACGAGTCGCGGACTAGAAATTAGGATGAGATTCGAGGGTTTGATACTCTTGAAGGGATTCTTTATGAAACAAACAAGTGGGCGTAAATATAGCGAGGAATCGTATGGACGCCTCGCTGTTCCAACTATTATGTTGCACAATTTTTCTCTCCCAACAGATTAGAAATTAAAACCTAGCTCGCCATTTGGTAATTTGATAATTGATAGAATATCAAGATTTTCGATACGGTGTTCCTGATTCTCCTCTTTAGTCCCCAACACTAAATTATTGGGGCTGTTATTATAGGTATTCCTATCGAAGTGATTGACTTCATAATGCCTATTCTCACCGATTCCAAGTAATCCAACAGATCCATCGCGGAATAATACAATTAATTGGTGATCCCGAATGATAATACCCTTGCGAATTGTAAATACTTTGTAGCTATTATTGCTGCCTGATCTTTGGCAACTTTCCATTAGCCAATTTCCACGAGAAATATTAAATACCCCATCTTCATAGACTGCCTTCCACTCTCTACGATCATTCTTTCTTAGTAAGTAAAGTGTACTCCCGTCTCTTAACAATTCAAATTTTTTATTGTTGTAGCGATATACTCCACCGTTCGTCATGTCGATAAGAAATGATAATCTTTCAAAGGTTGTATGGAAAACTGCCCCATATAGATGCTGTAGGTTTTGATACATTGTCCAACATGCAATTAGCTTTTCGTTGATAGTGAGAATAACTTCTACGCCATCAAAACCCTTCACGATCTTTGGAATAGGTCTCGAATTCGGATTTCCGTTTTCACTCACTTTTATCATCCTGCAATGCCTCCTCCATAATTTTTCACACTACACGCTTAAATCTCTCATCAATATCAACGAAAAACTTCTTCGGTTCAAAAGTTATAGGTTCGACTTCGTTATGCTCAACTACGCCATTTGGTCTCGTGAAAGTTGCATCCTCGTCTTTCAGTTCAAATTCTTCTATGAGAATCTCATCTTTTAGAACAAACTCAATAAGTTCTTTCTTTTCAAATTGCTCAATCCAGTACCTTATTCGATTGACGTATCGTCTAAGTCCCGTAGAAAGAGCCTTACTAATCAAAGTCCTAATATTTACACCATGCTCGATAGTTAACATCCAGTCAAACTCTTCAAACTCTGCTCTTTTCGAGATCCTTTCCTCATCCTGCATCACTTTCTCAAACTGACTTTCAGAATCACATTTCAAAATTCGCCGCGAACCTGAATGAAGAGTTGCATCAAAAATACCGCGATACCCCCGCTTTAATTCATACTCATTAATAAGATTTTCCTCACGATTTAATTTCATCATTCTTGTATTGGTCTCACAGCAAAATGCCCAACCTTCAACATTAACTACTTCTGCGTCATCAGGAATTCTTCCATCAATGGATGCAAAGTACACTTCGCTCTGCCATTCCTTACCCCATCTTGATTGAACTCCAAGTGATCGCATTGTTGCTTTGGCTTTTTCCTCCTCGGTTGGATTAATTGAAAAGCTAATCACCCGATTCATTCTCCCTTCCCCTCTCTATATAAAGCGGAACTTAAAACTTTAATTCGAATAGCTTGATCAACTCGCGAAACTTATTGTAGCTGACCGACAATTTCTTAGCGGCTTCCAGCCCGGAAATTCTATTCTCTTTTTCCGGTCTCCGATATTCTTGATATACCTCTAGGAAGTTCGGTGGATATGGTTCCGAACGCCTTCCAATCTTGGTCTGCATTGAAGTTTGAGAAATCGTCTTATTCTTCAGAAAATCATCAATGAAACAAAGAACTTCGAACCCTTGATCATTCAAAAAATCCGGTTCATTTTCATTAAGAACCACCAACTCTACGTCCAATTCCTTCAAAGTCGCAATAAAGCTACGTAATCCGAGAACATCGTTAGCCACATCTATCAGACTACGAATTACCAATGTGTCTCGAGCCTCAATCCGCTCTAACATCAATTTCAGGGTTTCGCCACGCGTAAAGCCAACTTCATTTGTCAGGTCAACAAAGGTCTTGTCAATTTTGGCTTTGCTCTCGAATTCTTCGATCTCTTGTTTCCGTTTGGCACGAAGATAACCAATTCTCGCCACACCATTTACCCCTTTCGCTTAATAATTCACCCGATACCGGCTCGATTTACGTAGATTGAAGCTGGTTCCATTCACGATCAAATACCACTCACGATCCATCTCAATCGAACAAGGGAGGGCTTGTTGACCAAGATAAATCTCGAAGCCTTCTCCACAATGCAATCCATAGCTTGTACCGTCGAGTTCAACACACCAGCGATCTGAATCTGGATCGTAGAACATTGGAACGTTACGCTGCACGATTTCACCTCCCTTCTAGTGTGTTCTCTTAGAGCAAAAAACGTTCACTGTTGCAATCAACCAATCTGATACTTGGTAACGATCATGATGATAAAGAATCCTACTGCCAATACACCTGAAACACGTCCTTTCAGAGTTTCGCCAAGGTCAACCATTGCAATAGTGAAAAAACGAAATCCTAGAAATAAGCTCAATAATCCAAAAAAGATGACAAACAACTGATCCAACATGCTCACTCATCCTCTCTCGTAATCTCTCTTTAATTTACTTTTTTAGTACTTTTTACCTATTTAACTTGTGTTATGAGTATAGCGTCATTTAGCGAGTAATTCAAGTCCTTTTTAACGAAAATAAGAACTTTTTGATAGACCCAAAGAAGCCGAAAACCCTTGATACGACTGGATTTTGGGCGACCGACCATTGACCGAGAAGCGACCACCGCACGTGACGAGCCGTGAGCCACCTGTATTCGATTTTAGGAGCGAGGGGAATAGGACAATAGCCCTAAGCGGGGGCAGAGGGCGCAGAGGGCAAATATGGAGGGCAGAGCAAAAGGCGAACATGGAGCGAACAGGGGTGACCCCCTGAAGGGAGCGAGGGCGACCGAGCGACCATTCCTTACCATGCAGAAAAATGAGAGTTACGCGGATTACGGGCATTAAGTATCGATTTGCTTTTGGTTAACTCCTGAAATTTAGCCAATCTCAAATCAATACTTCGAAAAGTGTGTTTTTAGAGCCTTCTTAAGTCACTGTGTCCTGAACTGTCGGATACTGTACTGGCTAGAAGTGTGCTTTTAGAATAGGTTTGCGACATCATGTTGTCAGTAAGATTGAGAATTGAGCTGCTCATCGTTTATCAATACGACCTGCATGGCATAAAAGCCATTTGAAGTGTTTTTATAAAACCGCTTCATCTCGTTCTAAAAACCTTCAGACGAAAAGTGTCCTAACAACCCCCTTGAATCAGAAATGTCGCACCAGACCGAGCTTTCGATCAAAATTTGTGATAAAATTAAGGGAACCCGTACTTCAAAGGAAGGTGATTGAATTGCGGAAATTCGGCTTCGATACTCCTGCAGATGAAACCGACGACATCCTGAAGGAACAATTTCAGAAAATAACAGAAGCCATTCTCAACTCTGGACATCCCGTGAGAATGGGTGATCAGCTCGGCGTCTTCGACAAATACAAGGATGGAACTAAGGTGTACGTTAAGAAATACCATACCGGCAATGAGCAATGACCATATCCGCCTATTGGATGTGGTCATTTTCGTTTATCCCTATTTCATTCAGTCCACCAAAATAAATTCGGCAACTCCTTTGAAATGAGCAGATTCAAACCATTCCCCACAAATAGAAATGACATCAAAAGCCAACAATGACTTCGAGCCGACATTCGAACGCACGATGTGAGCCACCTGTTGCCAGTTTAAGACGCTTTTGAAGGCGGGGTAGACCTATGACAGCCTGAAGGGGGAAGGAGGGCGATTTCGGAGCCTTTCTGAAGGGCGCGGCGACCCCCGAGATAAACTCGGAGACAATACGGAATTTTGCCGATTACGAAGATTCGAGCCATAAACAACTTGATTACGGCAACCTTACCTCTCAATTTTCGACAGAAATCTATAAAGCATTCGACAAATCAAGAGTGAATAATCACCAATGTGTTCTTTTAACCAGATTCTCTAGCCGGTTTGCGACATCCTGTTGTCATAAAGATCCCACTACGCTCTTGCCAAGTGTGTTTTATCTGAATATCAATCCTGCGATGCTAATTATCATCATCAGAAGTGTGCTTCATCGAAGCTTAATTAATCTGTTGAACGAGCTGTGCTGCATAAAAAAGACCCCAACTCGGATGGAAACAGCCGAATTGGGGCTACGATTCTATTTTTCAAACCATAATTTTGACCAGCTTGTCTGGGTAGACAGGGTGGATATCTAACCTGGATAATAAGAAGCTCGGAATCTCAAAGTTCGTCCAAATGAACTCTTCCTGCACTGCATCCGCCTCACCAACATTACTTCTAGGTATCTCTCCAAGACAATACTTATGCCATCCTCTTTCTGTGAGATAGTCATAGATGGTAGTATCAGTCCCACAAAGGATAACCTTCATTTTGGTGTCAACGATACGTCTGACCATTTCATCATGCTTTTCATCGGGAAATTCATCCTCGTAGCAATCTGATCCGATATAAGGCGGATCTAACACGCATAAAAAATCAATCCGATGACTGTAATAATCGAAAAGCTCTTCATAGCTGGCACAGGTTATAATTACATCTCGCATGATTGGAACCAGCTCCAAGAAGGGTAAATGACTTTCGTATTTAAATCCTCGTTCCGCATTTGGCTTATAATACTTAACTCGATCCGCTGCTCGACTAAACTCCGCAACTATAAGTGTAAGTGCTGCTGATTTGATAGGTGGAGTCTCCTTTAAACGTCTTATCTCACGCGCCTTATGAAAAGCCGCTTCAATTCGATACTCATCTTGTAACCGATAGGCTAGATCAATAACCGCTCTTGCTTTGTTTTCATCCGTCATGCAAGCCATCAAATTCGAGATGCCTTCATCTCGCTCATTATATATTCGGATGGGAATTGTGAATCGATCTAGCTGCGGAATAAATTTATTACCCCCTCCAAAGAGATCAAGAACACCTTGAATTTGTTCAGACTTTATTACGTAATACATAATCGGTATAAGCTTTTTCAATAGGCGGGTTTTTCCGCCTATTGTTTTAAGGGTCTTGATAAATTTCAACCTGAAATCAAACATTTCTGCGTCCCTCCTCAACTAATACGGAAGGATCAATTGTAAAGACATATGCCTTCATTGAAACCCTGTCGGAAAGCGAAACCACAATATCCTTTCTTGCTTTTTTACCCCCACCGCAATACAACAAGCCCTTTTTTACAAGATCATCGAGAACTGCACCATACTTATTCGTGTATGGTATTTGGAATATCTCACGAAGGTGTTCAGGTATAACAGCATAAGCATTCTTACCGAATTTCTTCACTTGCTCCGGTTTATCTAAATAAACACCATGACACCAATTCTTTTCAAATAAACCGCTGCTCCGCTTAGGGAATACCGTACTATTTTCCTCAATGTATTCAACAAGAAGCTTATAGTACTCTAAACTGTCTTCATTCTCGGATAGATCTTCAGTTTCAGAAAGATACTGTTGATACTTCTCGTCATATGTCTTATACAATTTCGCGCGTATTAAGCACTTGATATATTCATAAAGAAATTCGAAGTCTTTGTCTGGATCAAAAAAGGTCCGATTTACCAATTGTATTATTACATTTTCTTTCTTTTTCTTATCGATTAAATCACCAAGAGGAAAAAACATCGGCTTTGACTCTCCCCATACACTTGTTAGCTTTGCAATGAAAATTTTGCCGTCATAATCCGGGTGCTCTACATGAAGAACCTCTACTTCCAGTTTTTCTTCCACTACCTCACGTAAACCCGCAGGAATCACACTTTCTTTTACAACTACTTCGTCTGCGGAAGGCAATACTCCGTTTTTGACAGTGACATTTTCTAAAACCACATTTCTTTTGCTCATTTTTCTAACTCCTCTACCAGTGAATTTGAATTTCACCAGTAGGGCGAATACCTCTTAAAAACTCTTTCAACTCCCTCACTAATATCAAAACACCCTCAGAGAAACAAATAAGGTGCCGCGCATAGCGACACCTTCAATAGATGCTCCATTATTCGTCTTCATCCTGAAACAAATCTCGTGACAGTCTGGTGTACCTCCGAACAATCGCATAAACATCTGCGTGAGGACAATACATTTCGACTTGAAGCTCGCCAAACAACTCTTGCATCCCGTAGATGGCGATTTCCACTGGCTCATTTCTGTTAGCGAAGTAAGACTCGATCTCCAAAAACATTTGCTCAATCAGCTTTAATACCGGCTCAGCGAAGTCCCAAGGTTGTGGATCGCAGAAATACCCGTCTGCCTTATCTTGATCAGATAATGCCGGAACGACCGGCTTTGACCAAGGAAAACGGTCATGTAGATCAGACTCCGTTAAAACTGCCATAGCAATACCCCCATGCAAAAGAATTAGAAAAATCGTTGTGTCGTACTATACCGTACATAGAAACATGGTCGCAAGAAAAGAAGGTGCCGATTTTTACGACACCTTCTTCTTGAGAATTCTATATCCGATTCAATGCCAAAGCTTGAGCAACCCCTAATGGATAATCATTACTGACTTGAGAAACTGTCCAAAATCGAGACGTTAGGTACTACAAACTGTGTGGACTTCTTCACTCCGAAGTCACCCTTGAAGGAATCGGCAATCATCTCGACTTGTCCTACCTTGTACTGGAGCAAGGTATGTCCAGTTGCGCCCTTGGAGAAGAACTGGTTTTTATCCATCTGGACTTCAAGACCGGGAATCTCCATCGGCACTTTGTCCACTGTCATGTAGGACGGAAGGTCGAAGGTGGTGGTGTACTCTCTTACGACCAAAATTGTCGAGTCTTCGTTGTAGAAGCCTTTGTCGATAGCGAGATCATTCGTGCCGCGAAGGGCATTTCCAAGGTTGGCGACGAGCTGCTCGTTCAACTTTGCACCAGTGCCGCGCTCGAAAGTGTTAAAGACGTTGTCGTCACCGAGGATGTGCATCCGAGTCAAGGCTTCCTTCAGTTCGGTCGGCAGGTTGTTCAAGTTGCGACTGCCATTGACCCCCACCAACTTGCCGCCGCGCACTTCCAAGACGTAAGATTTCACCGATTCATCCGATTGCTCGGCAACGACTTGACCTTGCTTGCCACCGTACTCTTTACCCCCGATGACCAGCTTACCATCAGCATTCAGAGTCGCCTTCCATTTACCTGTTGCTTCGTCCTTGGCGGCATACTTGGAAACGAAGGCTTCGTTGATGGCATCGGTCGAGTAGGAGATGCCTGGATTCCAAGCATTTTTGAACGCATCATTCCCGATGTCCAAGGCAAAGGTCTTCAGCTCCAGTTGACCCCTGACCTCGAAGTTGGTAGTTACCGCGCTGCCTTTGTATAGAACCTCTTTGTCGGCTGCATTGAGACTCTTTGCTAATTGCTTGGCGTTCGAATCAGTGGCAACCGACATACCTGTTACGGTCGGCTTTACATCGACATTAACGAATTGAGCTACATTGTACGAGATAGGTTTGATCGGACGGAGTTTATCTCCTGCGACAAAGGCGACACTCGTGTTACCGCTCTGATCGTCATACGCCATTAAGATTTCCGGATTGACTTTCAAGGTGTCCGCACTTTGATACGTCTCCCAATGTTTGCCGTTGACCGACTCCGAAGCATTTTCAAAGGTCTTTGGTGCGGTGCTATCCTTCGGAATGTAACGCTGGAAGGTTACGGTCGTATCGTAGTCAGCCGTGTCGTAATTGCTTGTGGCGTTGGCGGTTCTCGGCTCCCAACCCCAAATAGTCCAACAGCCAAACTTACTACAACTCGAACCTACAGGAACACGCTTGTCCTCGGTGTAACGGAAAGGATCAACCCCGCTATTGACCCCATATTGGAACAAGAAGCTCTTGGTTACCGTTGCTTGTCCGGCAGGGGAACCTGCGGTTGCCGAACCGATACGATTATTGAACAAGGTTATGTTGTTTACCCAAGAAGCAAACTTGTTATTACTGATTGTTTCGTTGTCCTTAATGGCTAACAGATCTCCGGAAAGGTTGAACTTGGCTGACGTGTTGTAGGGCGAGAAGCTGCGGTACGGCGTGTCATTAAACAACTTCGCTCGGCTGATCGCCCAAGGTACCTGACTCAAATCAGGATCGAGCAACTTGAAGGTCACGCTGGAAGGCGAAAGACTCGGGTTTCGGAATGTTTCAATCGGAAGCTGGAGACTGAAGGTTGCCGGATTCTTAGCCGATGGGGAAATATCTCCCCAATACTTCGACAGTCGCCATTGCGGGACTTCAAGGTTGGTCTCGACCTTCTCATCTTTCAGAGTAGCTTCTTTCGCTTGGACGAATAAAGTGATTTGAGCATTGGAGAACTTACCAGTGCCATCGTATTTGTTCTCAACCGATGACGACCCCGACGATGCGTCTCCACCCAAATACTTATTCAGGTCGAGTGGGAGAGGAGTATCATACCCCAAACGGATTTCCCAAGTGCTCGAATTTACACCAACAGGAACGGAAATGACTCCATCTTCTCCAACGGAAGCTTTCGTTAAAGTCGCTTTATTAATATTCTCATCATCCTTGATGTCAATCAACTTGAAGGTCGCGTTCTCGTTAGGGACAAGATCATAGGTTTTTCCATCATGTTCGACCGTCATACCCCCAACGATTACCGTATCGTCATTAGATTCCAATTCATCTAAATACTTTTCACTTGTCTCCGTCCAACCCTTGATCGGTACGGTGAACGTTTCATCTGTCGGATTACCGGCTTTGTCGACCACAGTGACGTCAAGTTCAGCGGTAATCGCTGGTTTATTTCCTGTTTCGTTATCTCCGTAACCCCAAGGTTGGAACCCCCAACCGCCAAATCCGTTGACCTTATAGTCCGATGACATCGGAACGCTTTCGGTTACCGGCTTCAAGGTACGGGCGTAATAATCTCGCGCATAAGTGCGGAAAGAGAATGGAATATTGCCGTTTTCCTTGTAAGGGGAAAGGGAACCTTGCTCGGCAGTAGTTGCACCTCCAAGGGATACGGCTTCGAACTCTTTGTTAGCGGTCAACCCCTGCACGACCGAATCGGTTGGTCGGGCTTGCTTCCGTACATCCAAATACCAATCCGTTGCGTCATGGAACGGCATGAAGGCATAGTCTCTGGCTTGCGGATTGCTTCCGTCTTGAACGGAAATGCCGATTACCGTTTGGGCGAAGAAGATCAGCTCACCTTTCTTGAACTTGTCCTTCATCATCTGCTCGAAGGCGGTGTACTCGGCTCCTGTCAGGACTCCCTTAGACTTGATTAGGTCGAGATACCCCGAGAACATCAAACTGCCGATGATTTGGGCATCGAACTCGCTGTCGTCTTTACGCTTGGAGATGTAGTCCTCGATCATGGTCTTCAGAGCGTCTCCGATTACCTGATCGTTTCCTTCTCCCGATAACGACCTGTTTGGGTTATTCGGGTCGATGTTGTAGAGAACGTCGCCAATGATCTGCTTGAAGTAATTGGTATTGTGATTCGGATCATAGTTACGGGAAATGTCCGCATAGTCGAGAGTGCGCTTCATCAAGTCTTCTCGACTATTTTCGGCTTGAATGCTTGGGTAGAGTGGGTTGTTGCCGTAAAGCGTTCTTACCCCTTGCCCCCGTTCGAAGGAGATCAAGCCGGAGCCTTGCTTTCTCCAGAGGGTGTCGGATACCTGGCTCGGAGCCATGTAGAACATCAGGTCTTCGTAGTTAAACTTGAAGGGATCTTCAAGATCGGTAACCCCTGAAGAAGCGGAAAGAACGCCATCTCCGCTAGACTTTACCTTGTTCGGGATGAAACCGAACTGAAGTACGGCAATCTTGTCGCTGACTTGGAATGTTCCTGCTGGAGTCCTTGAAGTTGCGTTACCTGTTGCGGGTCCAGTTCCGCCAACATTTGCATCTGACTGCGCGGCGGAAGCTGATGTCGGTGCTACTGCTGAAAAAATTGAAGTCATGAGAGCGACAGCTAATAAAAGACTCATCAGCTTTGTTGTAGGTGCCGATTTTATGAGGTTTCTTAGGTATCTCATCATTGTTACGCACGCTCCTTACGATTCTTTAGATACCCCATCCAAGCCCAACATGCTCCTACTGCTGCAACTGCAAACAAGGTTACCAAGAAGATGATTGGGTCACCTGTATGCGGTGTACTTGCCGAACCGCCGAATACTACTCCTGCGCCTAAGACGACTCGGGTGGTCGGGGAGTTCGCGTCGATGGCGACGGTCTCGACTTTACCCGTATCGTTGTCCTTAATCATGTAGGACTCACCTGGTGTTACGGCGAAGGTCTGGGGCTTCGAACCCTTATACTGCCTGTCAACGATCTTGGTAACATTGATGACCGAGAAGTTGTATGGCTTGCCATCCTTGCTGATTTCGAGAACATGTTTCGGCTGGATCGTGCCCTTGATGCCCCCTTTACCCCCTTTAACGGAAAGGGAAGCGGAATCGAGCTTGACATCGGCGTACTTGGCGTTGGCTTCCATCTTGTACTGACCGTCTGCTAGACCTTGGATTGATGTCTTGTTAAGATCAAGGACATAAGTGCTTGAGACCCCATTTGCATCTGTTACCGTCAAGTCGAACTCTGACCAAGCTTTACTCAAGTCAGTATTTGCATCGGTAGAGAGGGAAACTGAAATCTTGCTGTCTGCAACGGATTGTTCTGTCGATTTAAATACGACTGGCACAATGACTACCGATTTCTGTGTTCCTGCGATGGCGGTTGCCGGTAACTCAATTTCTGCTTTACCATTAGAACCATTTACTGCGGTCAACCCCTTTGCAGATACGAGGAACTTCCACGTTAACTTGTCGGTGTCGAGCCAGATTAGACCGCTACTGTTGGATAGGGCTGTGAGGGAGCCTTTACCGTCTAAGAGCTTGATCTCGACTGGAGTCTGCTTCAATGGAGAGCCGGACTCCGATTGGAGCAAAAGACCGACCATCTTCGGGTTGGTTACCAGAGATGCTTGCAGTGGATTGAGCTTGGTTGCTGTTAGGTCTTGGAAAACTCCCTCATCGTTGTCGCCCTCGTAATAAGTGTACTGGTCGATAGTGAATTTATAGTGAGTGTTCGGCTTGAGATGAACACCGTTGAAGTTCAACTCCTCGATGATGGCGTCCGTCTTTCGCAGGATCAAAGCCAGCTCGTCTCCAAGTCGATACCCCGGATGATTGAAGATCAGGTGATACTTCCCGTTTTCGTAATTCTGGCTATTACCTGTAGCGGTACTGATCAACTTGTCGGTTGGTACGTCCCAAAGCTCTAAGGTGAACTCAGGGATGTAGGTGATTTGGTCAGACGGGTAGTAGATATCTACATACAGACCGTCCGTTACGACCCGCTGAGTATTGTCAGTCAATTGCTCGGGTTGAGTGGGGAGACTGGACTCACTGGTCGGAGTGGGATTGGTGGGATTGACTGCTCCTTCTGTCGGCGGCTCAGCGGCGAAAGCTGATGCCGAGAACAGCGAGAAACATAGAGCCAGTGAAGCCATGATGGTAAACAACTTCCTCATTCTCTCTTCTCCTCCTTGGGAAATCTTAGATTGGATCGGGATGCCTTGATGGTTGGCATTCAATCTTCCTGATAAATGTAAAATTGATTGGGATTCATCTCGAAAACGTGAATGAACTCCGTAAGAAATGTCGGGAAATGAAAAAAGACGGTGTCGGGTGGACATCGTCTCGGTATTGGAGAGGGGGCGTTAATATGCTTTGTGGGGTGCACAGATAACATCAAGTCAAATTCAAGTGGAAATACCCCACGAAAAATTCTCTATTCACGATTACCTTCATGTCTCGTCCTGTTTATCAACTCCGTAGTTCGTTCTACTGGATTGTGATTAGTCCTATCGTTACTGAAAGTATTTCTTATTAATTTCCTTCTCCAAAAGTTGAAAAAATCTCAGATCAAGTATTTGCGGAACTAAAAAGACGATGCCGGTTAGGACATCGTCATGATATCGCTGAAAAATTACTTAAAGACAGACCCATCGGTAGGTAAGGAGTAAATGTACGAACCGTTCTCTAAAGCCTTTGATACATCCACTAACCTAAATGTCCCTGCAACACATTCAAACCATTTTCCTTCAATTTGAATTAGGACTTCCGCATGATTATTACCAGCAATGATTGCGGTGTTATACCCCATCATATCGAACACTAGAGAGAATACTTGAGCATCACTGTCGCAATCGGTTATGCGCGGAGATGCTGCAAGGGCATCATAAGCCGATCTCGGAGAACCGTCTCGCGGGTCTGTTGCGCCATCCAGCAAATCGTAAGCAATCGAAGCGAGAGTCCTGACTTTAATAATCTCTTCCTTGGAAACCCCGTCTTTAACCAAATCCCCTAACTGAGCTTCGGCATAATACAAACCGATATTCCGAGCAGATCGATCTTTCTTATTTCCTGACCATCTGGCTCCGTCGAGGTATTCAAGATAATATTCGTGATCGCTACCGCCAAATTTGGATTCATCATACCCCGCAAGAGCTTTCTCAGCAATACGAACAACGGTATCGTATTCGCTCTGATCGCGGCTACCATACGTATGCTTGCCATACTTTACCTTGATCCCGTCAACAAGCTGAGTCTGTCCTACATCACTTGTTCCTGCGCTATCGATATAAGCTGTTCGAGTTGAATCATCCCATTTTACCGCCGCGCCAAGGGCTTCACTGACGAAACGTAATGGAACCATCGTATTCCCGTTGATGGACTGTGCCTTGGCGGTCAGTTTTACAGGATTACCGTTGATAATAGCGATGTCTCGGTCTAGCGTTAAGATTATTACGGTGTTGCCCTTCGTTGCCGTGACGATTCGGGTTTCCCCATTCCATTTTATCTCGGCTCCTAACTTCTCAAATATGGCTCGCATTGGAACCATTGTACTACCGTTTATTGTGACTGCAGGTTGGGGAAAAGCCTGGACTTGACCGTCGATGACTACGGAGACTTCATTCTCGGCTGCGGAAGCGATCCGAACCTTAGCTTTTTTATCAACTGGAGGTGGGGAAGCAATATTGGATGGCGTTAACGTCCCCAACTTCATCTCGATGCTTTGTAATGTCTCGTTGATCGAATTCCCTTTTCCCCTAAGCTCCGTTAGACCATCCCCGCCAAATTTAGACATCACAAGCTTGGTCTCAACGACTGCGTCCTTTAATCCCAAAGTGAACTTGTAGCCAATATCATTGGTTAATTTGTCATCAATAGCATGAAGATTCTCAGCTATCACTTGCAAGGTCTTCTGACTCCAGCCGATCTCCTCAATGGCTTTGATTGCTAATCGTAAATTCTTAACGAGTGCATCCTCTTGTACTTGGATTTGTTGTGATGTTGGAGCAGAGATTGGGTGAGTGGGTAGATCGGGTGAAGTTGCTGCAAAAGCGGATACACCTCCCATTGCGATATTGCTCAACATAACCGAGCTGAGCATGATCCCCTTGATGACGAGACTGAAGGTGCGCTTCGGCTTACTGTGCCTAGTGTAAGTGGCTGACATGTGTAATTGAGCATCTACATTACGCTTTGGCTTGCTCATGACTGTTTTACCTCCTTACCTTAAGAGTTAGCTCCTATGTAATGTAATCCAGATTCGATTTCTTATCGAAAATTCGGAAAATGTTGTAAACACTTCTTAACAGATCACTTGTGTTTGTCGGTCAAATATTCCAAATAATCCGTGTAATGCTCTAACCCCCGAATATCCGTGCATATAAAACCTAAAACTTGATTCGGAAAAATACTGCTGTTGTCGGGAAAGACCAGAGCTTCGACCTCATCATCATCCAATGAATGGCACTTGACGCGCTTGACTGCAACATTCTTCAAAATAACCTCGGAGGGGCGTTCATCCGACAAGGCATCATGATAAAAAACAAGTCTTTTACCCCCTGCTAACGAGAGAAGTCCTTTCTCCAAAGACCAAGTAAACGTGTCGAAGGTTACAACAAAAGGATTTGACCAAGTGATGAAACCCGTGCCATCAGGATCGAAATAAATACCTTCATCTTCCGTATGTGCATATGTGACCATCCCACTTGCCCAAAAACCGATTAGATCGATCAAAATATCTGATCCCATCAAGTTTTTCTAAAAAGGCGTGGTATCCTTACTTACAGTAATTTTGATTAAGTTTCAAGTCGGATTTTGAATAAATTTTTACTTGATATGAAAAATAAACCGATCAAAAAACCACCCAACGAAAAGAAGGTGCCAATTTTTATGGCACCTTCAAATGCGATCTTCTTTTCAATTAGTCTTGAAAGGACTGACTCCAAACTTTAACAGCATCTGGTAAAGCAGGTTTAAGGGTAACCCCATAATGATGTAGAAATCCCCCTTAATTTTCTCAATGAAAACCGCCCCAATCCCTTGTACGCCATAACTTTCGGCTTTGGTGTCGGAGACTGCGTGGACAACTATTGAGATCATTCAAACACCAATGCGACTTTCCCTGCAAGTTTCCCCACTTTAACCATTTTAATTATTGTACATTATCCATGACGGATTTGTACAACAGCTCACGTATTGTATGATGGAAACGACATCCACTGTGTCACGTCTCAGTTTTCTCCCGAAGCCTTCCTACCTTCGGAGCCATCGATGGCATTCGACTTTCCCTTCTCTTACAAAGCTATCCGACTCCGTCAGCCAATTCTTCCCACCAGTTAGCACGATGCGCTGCCAAACGCAAAAAAGTCCGGGAATGACTCCGGACTTTCCGCACTTCACTATCGTTTTTTCTCATCTGTTAATTAGATCACGTGTTTACCGTGGTCGTAGAAGTTGGAACATAATTTATTACTTCTAATACAATCGGCGAATCCGCCAAAATAGGTTCTCCTCCTGCGGGTACATTAATCACCAATGAACCTACTGTAGTGGCTCCGGGAGTATAGGTTGAAATCCCCTGCATTTGCAAAACACCGTTAATGTAAACATTATACATACTATTGTTTGTCGCCAATGCAGGAAGATCAGTTGCTGCTGCCCCGGTATCATCGAAAAAATCGGCAGTATCAATCGTCAATGTTGCACCCGCCGCGGTTTCACCAGTTGTTACATAGAAAAACTTTTGTGGCGATGGAACCGTTTCAACTGTCGTTGTTGCCGTAACAAGTAACTTCATAAGTTGTAGTGCCATGATAACAAACCTCCTCATAAAATGTAATACAATAAAATCATATTCTGAATGAAGATGAACGTCAGGGCTAATCTTCAAGTGAATATACCTATTTTTTTCTCGCTATGATAAATCCGATTGATTCAAGTATAATGGGGGTTCCTTTGTAAATCGTTTGACCTGTCGAAATAATAGTTAACGCATCGGAATTTACGTGATATAACTTACCCTCTTGCAATGCTCCGTTAACGTACAAATTGAAGTAACCTTCTTGACCAAAGTCAATAAACTTGGCAACGGTTTCGCCTTTATCATCAACAAACTGATTGGGAAACAAAACTATTTTTTCTCCTGATAAATTAATGTCATGGGGTGCAACAAAAAAATATCTTCTTACTTTTGGTTTAACACCAATAAAAGGTTGTTTTGGGCAAATAATATTTAAACGTTTTATTACACAATTAATTTTGTATATTACTTTTTTTCTGCCTCTTCTCTTTCTACGCTTTGTAGGTTTAAAAAATTTACACTTTAATCTATGCTTTTTCGTCAATAATCCCACCTCTACTATGCATAAGTCTTGGAATAATTTATGCTTCTTTTTAATTTATGTTTTGGACAAAAGACCTAATCAAGGAACATTGGGTTGAGCATATAAGGAAACAACAAATAAGGCGCCAATTATAGACGCCTTCGAAAGAAACGAAAAATATTCAACTCAACTATGATTGATTAAATAAGCTGATTCCAAACATTAACAACATCTGATAAAGAAGGTTCAAGGGAAGCCCCATAATACTGTAAAAATCTCCTTCGATTTTTTCAATAAATACCGAGCCAATCCCCTGTACACCGTACGCGCCCGCCTTATCTAAAGGATCACCAGTTTTTACATACGCCCAAATCTCTTCATCGCTCATCGGTCTAAAAGTTACCTTACTGACGGTGTGACCAACAATTATTTCCGGTCGACCGTCTGGCGACTCAGATATGATACGATACTGACCAATGTCTCCAAGGTGCATTGTGGTGTCATAGCCCCCCGCCTTGTCCATCGGTTCGCCCGTCTCGACGTAGCGTTCGATCTTGCTGAGGGAAAGCTCCTTCATCCATACTTTCGTCATCCGGTGAGCGACCTGCTCCTCCCCATTGTCCGAACGGACGCATGCGACTCCCGTATAAACCTCGTGCGACCGGCCTTGCAGGCTTTCCAACATGCGCAGCGCATGCTCGGTACTTTCCGGCTTGCCGAGGGCCTGTCCGTCCAACACGACAATCGTATCTGCGCCTATAAGGAGGGAAGGCTCCGAGCCGCCGTCCTCCCGCAGCTTTGCGGCGACGGCTTTCGCTTTGCGCAGCGCCAGCTGTTCGACGATCCGCGGCGCTTCCCATTCGGAAGGAACCGCTTCGTCTACGTCCGATGACAAAATAGAAACCGGCAAGGAAAGGCCTAAAGCTGCGACCAGTTCCTTCCGGCGCGGTGACGACGAAGCCAACACGATGCGGCTTATCGGTGAGTTATTCGTTGGACGTTCCAAGTAACGTCTCTCCTTCTTGTTCCTGCTTTGCGTTCTTCTAAATAGCTTTCGCTTATTATACATGCTTATTCTTGCCGTAAAACTTTAAAGCTTGCGGTAAATCCAAAGCGCCATGGCGACGCCAATCAGGCTTAGCAAGCTGAAATCCAGGTTAATCGTCAAGTTGAATTGAACGACGTACAGATCAACGGCAGGCGACAAAGACAGCGGAAGCGTCTTGGTCAAAAAGGATATTCCTGGGATGGATGCCAGCGAACGGGCAACAAGAGCGCCCGCAAGCAGGCCGAGTACGATAAAAAGCAATAAAACCCAGCCGTTTTTCTTCATTTTTCAACGCCTCTCGCCATGAAGTGACACCTGTAAACCATTATACTTCTCTTTCTTTTCGTTTACAATGAGCCGCCGGGCTCAAACCAATTTTTTTGCGCAATGGCCGCTTCCATCAAAGCCGTTTGCGCTTTCCACAAATAAACGCGGGACGGATTGCCCTCATAGCCGTCTACGGCCTCGATCGCCGATTTGACGGCGCCGGACAGCCGCTCGTACGCCTTCCGGGACGCTTCGTCCGCAAACCCGTCCTTCACCGCTTCCGAGCTTGCGTTCCACTGCTCCGCCGCTTGCCGCCAAGCCGCCGATGCGCTCTCCGAAAACGGAACGGGACTTTCCCGCTCGAGCTGCACATTGACAAGACCGAGCAGCATCGCCTGCAGCCCGTTCGTCCGCTCGACGAAGCGATGCAGCTCTTCTCCGCTGCCGGCGAACGGCAATTGATCGACGGCCCCGACGGTAAACGTCTTTACATACAAATCGATGCTGCCGCCGAATTGCTTTTTCAAAGCTTCGGCCTCTTCGCGGTCGGCCGCCATAGCCGCATATACGCGATAATCTTGACTCGTGGAAATGGCTGCGCCCGACACCCCTTTTGCCGCCAATTCGCCCAGCGCGGCATCGCGCCCTTCTGCGCTGCCGAACACGCCGTACTGCAGCAAATAATACGTTTGCTCCGGAATGTTAACCGCCGCAAGAGGAGAATCCGCGCCTGCCTTCACGGAACCTCCAGCCGCAGCCGAAGGCGAGGCTCCAGGCTCGCCGGTATTCCCTGTTATCGCCGGAACGTCCCCGTTCCCTCCGCCTTCGGCAGTTCCCGGCCATGCCGCCGTTCCCGTAAAAAACGACAACAGCAAATAACCGAACAAAGCGCCTGTCGCAAGAGCGCCGGCCACCGTAACGAATACTTTCATCCAGGAGGGCGAAGCCGAGGAACGGACATACCGGGCAACGATAGGCTTGGAGGAGTAGATGTCGTGCGATTCTTCATCCGGATCATCCCCCGGGGGATCCATATATACCGCCCCCCAATCGCCGGAATAATACTCGAGACGACTCTCCGCGTCCTCTCCCGTTCCGGGAACGCGCGGAGCATTTCCCTTCGCGCCTTGCCCCGGCGGAAAACTCCATTCGATCGGTCCGCTTGTCTTCGAGCCGCTATCGCCCTTCGTATCGCGAATATCCCGGCTTCCCGCTCCGTTCCGGCCGTCTGCGTAAAGCTCGGCATCGCTCTCGTCCCTGCGCCGCGCTTTCCGGTCCGCGCTCCGGATCAGCTCCTCGAGAGCGCTTGGGTCGTCCTGGAAAGGGCTGTTCCAAGGCGTTATTTCCGAATGCGTCCATTCGCCCGGGTTTACATGATTATGTAAAGGAATCACCTTACCCCGTTCTGCCTGTCCGGCTTCCTTCCGGCCCGAAGCTTGCTCTTGTATCGCCTGATCCCGCTCCGCCTTGCGGACGGCCGTTTTGCTTTCCGGATCGAAACGGTAAGTAATCCGAGTTTTATTGTTCATCATCCATCTCTCCTCGTCCCAGTCTTCTCTTTCTACTCTATGAACGGTTTAAGAGATTTATGCGCAGCGCCTATCGACGAAACGCGATCGGTTCCGGAGCAAGAAATGAACGGCATCTATTCGATTTCAAAAAAAAGCCCTGCAGGAACGTCTCCTGCAGGGCTTGGAATAATATTTTTTAAGATGCGTTTTCTTGAAGCGATTTGGCCAGAGCATCCGCTACTTTCCAGATGTCGCCTGCCCCCATCGTAATGACCAGATCTCCGGGCTTTACCGTGGCGGTCAGACGAGCCAGCACTTCTTCCTTCGTCGGCACGTATTCCGCGCTTGCATTGCTGTTGCTCCGAATCAGCTCAACCAGCCTCTGCGAGCTGACGCCTTCGATCCGCTTCTCGCCCGCAGGCGAATAGATGTCGGTAATGATAACCTCGTCCGCCTCGGGAAAAGCGCGGCTGAACTGCTCCAGAAGGAAGTATGTCCGCGTATAGCGCTGCGGCTGGAAGACGGCGATAATCCGTTTGCCGGTCACTTTCGCCGCGCTGATCGTCGCCTGAATTTCCGTCGGATGATGAGCGTAGTCGTCGACGACAAGAATATCGTTGCACTCGCCGAGCACCTGGAAGCGGCGCTTCGCCCCGCGAAAGCCTTGAATCGCCTGAGCGACGCTCTCAAAGGGCAACCCGGCTTCGAGGCAAGTAATAATCGTCGCCATCGCGTTATAAACGTTATGCCGGCCCGGCACCGACAAGGACACCCGTCCAAGCGTATTGCCGTTTTGGTTCATCGTAAACGAGACCTGACGGTCGCCGAGCGCGATGTCCGTCGCCGTATAGTCGGCTTCATCGCCGATGCCGTACGTGACGAGCCGCTCCTTCATGTCCGACAGCCGGGGAACCAGTTCCCGAATCGTTTCGTCGTCCGCGCATATGATCGCTTTGCCATCCGGCTTTACCTGCTTCAAGAACTGAACGTAAGCTTCTTTCAGCTTGGCGAAATCGCCGTCGTAATTTTCCAGATGGTCCGGCTCGATATTCGTTACGATTGCAATCTGCGGATAATAATGCAGGAACGAACCGTCGCTTTCGTCCGCTTCGGCAACGACGTATTCCCCTTTGCCCGCCTTCGCGTTCGTTCCGACGTTCACGATTTCTCCGCCGATAATGTATGTCGGGTCGGAGCCGAGCGCCTCCATCACGAGCGCGATCATGGACGACGTCGTCGTTTTGCCGTGCGCGCCCGCTACGGCTACGCCTTTGCCGGCATTCATGATTCGGGCAAGCATTTGAGAGCGGTGAATGGTCGGAATATGCAGCTCTTCGGCCGCAACCCGCTCCACATTGTCCTTGGACAATGCCGTCGAATAAACGACGAGATCGGCGCCTTTCACATGCCCCGCTTCATGCCCGATATAGATCCGAGCCCCTTTGGCCGCAAGCTTCTCCGTCAATTCCTGACGCGCCACATCGGAGCCCGTCACGGTATAGCCTTTCTCCAGCATGACGCGCGCGATGGCGCTCATCCCGTAACCGCCGATCCCGATAAAATGTATATGCTCTGCTGTATTCAAAGACGGTTCACCAACCTTTTTCAGAATCCTTGTTGTTTAATATGAAGGAGCGAACGTCGGCAATCAAATACAACGTGCCGGTAACGACCGCCAGATCGCCTTCTTTCGTCAGCG
Source organism: Paenibacillus thailandensis (assembly GCF_042685365.1). Classification (NCBI taxonomy): domain Bacteria; kingdom Bacillati; phylum Bacillota; class Bacilli; order Caryophanales; family Paenibacillaceae; genus Paenibacillus; species Paenibacillus thailandensis. The sequence continues at coordinate 247,135 of NZ_JBHUMY010000001.1, forward strand.
TCTGCAGCTTGTTTAAAGCAACGCGCCAATCCGGTTCCACGATCAATTCAAATGTTTGTCCTTCCATACGCTCGCTGTTGATAATGCCGGCCAGTGCCGCAGCGTCCATTTTCCCCCTGAAATCGGGTTCGGTCACGATAAGCGTATCCACTATTGGTAATATATGCTTAATCGTGTCGCGATGATTCTTATTCTCCAGCATGCCCATCATGAGATGAATTCGATCATGCTTATACGTATTTCGGAGGGCGGCTGCCAGCGTTTCCGCTCCTTCCGGGTTATGCGCACCGTCGATTAAAAGGCGCGGCGAAGACGATATCATCTCCAGCCTTCCCGGCCATGCCGCCTTGCGCAAGCCAAGCTCCAGCGCCTCGTCCTCCACGATGAGGGCGTAATATTGCCGCAGCACCTCCAGCGTCATGACGGCCACCGCCGCATTGGTCCGCTGATGAGCTCCGTTAAGCGAAATCGCAAGCTCGTCGATCGAACGGAACAAGCCGTCGAAACGGAACCGCTGTTCGTTTTCATTCGCTTCGATGACCGACTCGCTAAACTGCTCGCCAAGCAGGTACAACGTGCTTTTCTTTTCCTTGGCCGTCCGCCGGATGACTTCGATCGCCTCCGGCTGCGTAACCGCGCTGACGACCGGCACGCCCGACTTGATGATGCCGGCTTTCTCATAAGCGATTTCCGCGATCGTATTGCCAAGCCGGTCCATATGGTCGTGACCGATGTTGGTAATGACCGATATGACCGGCGTCACGATATTCGTAACGTCCAATCGGCCGCCTAGACCCGTTTCCCAGACGACATAGTCCGGAAACGTCACCTTGGCGTAGAAAAGGACGGCAAGCGCGGTGGACACCTCGAACATCGTCGGCGACCCGAGCTCCGACGCGGCAAGCTCCTCCACATGCGGCTTCAGCATGTTGGCCAGCTTCAGCAGCGTTTCTTCCTCGATGTCTTTGCCGTTGTATTGGAACCGGTTCGTAAACTTCGTAATGTAAGGCGACGTGAACGTGCCGACGTCGTATCCGGCTTCCAGCAGGACGCTGGTCAAATAGGCGCAAGTCGAGCCTTTGCCGTTCGTGCCTGCAACATGGATGAATTTCAACCTGCGGTGCGGATTGCCGAGCCGCTCGAGCAGCTTCTCGATCCGTTCAAGTCCGGGCCTGATGCCGAACGGCACAAGGCCCGTAATCCATTCGACCGCTTCCTCGTAGCTTTCCAAAGCAACAAACTCCAATTGATTGTCACTCATGTCCGTCTTCCTTCTTCCGTCTCCGTATGGTACTAGCAATCCGATTATGCGCGCAAATCCGCGATCCGCGCAATCACTTTGTCGCGTTTGGCCGCATAGTCGGCCATCTTCGCGCGTTCCTCTTCAATGATTTTGGCTGGCGCTTTCGATACGAAGCCTTCGTTGCCAAGCTTCTTCTCGATGCGCGACACTTCGTTGTTCAGATTGGCAAGCTCCTTCTCCAAACGGGCGATCTCCTGCGCGATGTCGATCAGGCCGGCCAGCGGCAAGTACAGCTCGGCACCCGTCACGATCGCCGTCATCGCCTTGTCCGGCGCGTTAAGCGCAGAGTCGATCGCAAGCTTGGAAGTGCCGCAGAAGCGGACGACGAATTCCTGATTGCGCTCGAGGATCGCGGCTTCCGCAGCGCCCGACGGCTTGACGAGCAGCTCGATTTTTTTGCTCATCGGCACATTCACTTCGGCGCGTACGTTGCGAACGGCGCGGATCATGTCCATCAGCAGCTCCATTTCCTTGACGGCTTCAGGAGCGGCAAGCTTCTCGTCGTAAACCGGCCATGGAGCGAGCGTGATCGTTTCCCCTTCATGCGGCAGATGCTGCCATATTTCCTCGCTGATAAACGGCATGAACGGATGGATCAGACGCTGCGTGCGGTCGAGTACATAAGCGAGAACCGACTGCGTCGAGCGTTTCGCCCGCTCGTCGCTGCCGTACAGATTAAGCTTCGCGAACTCGATATACCAGTCGCACAGCTCATCCCAAATAAAGTTGTACAAGACGCGGCCCGTTTCGCCGAAGTCGTAGCTGTCCAGCAGTCTCGTCGTTTCGCGGACCGTCTCGTTCAGGCGGTGCAATATCCAGCGGTCCGCCGTGCCTAGTTCTCCGGTAATGTCGATATCGGCGGCCGTAAACCCTTCGAGATTCATGAGCGCAAAACGCGACGCGTTCCAAATTTTGTTCGCGAAGTTGCGGGCCTGTTCGACCTTCTCCCAGTGGAACCTAAGGTCTTGCCCCGGCGTGCTGCCGGTCGAGATCATAAAGCGCATAGCGTCGGCGCCGTATTTTTCGATGACGTCCAGCGGGTCGACGCCGTTGCCCAGCGACTTGGACATTTTGCGTCCTTCGGAGTCGCGCACGAGACCGTGCATCAGCACGTCCTTGAACGGAATGCGGTCCGTAAATTCAAGCGACGTAAAGATCATCCGGGCAACCCAGAAGTAAATGATATCGTAGCCGGTTACGAGCAAGTCGGTCGGGAAATACCGTTTGAAATCGGCCGTTTCCTCCGGCCAGCCAAGCGTCGAGAACGGCCACAGCGCCGAGCTGAACCATGTATCCAGCACGTCCTCGTCCTGGCGCAGGCCATCGCCGCCGCAAGACGGGCAAACCTTAAGATCATCGCGGGAAACGTGCATTTCGCCGCACGCGTCGCAATACCAGGCCGGGATGCGGTGCCCCCACCAGAGCTGGCGGGAAATGCACCAGTCGCGCACGTTTTCGATCCAATGCAAGTAAGTGCGCTCGAACCTCTCCGGCACGAAGTTGACGCCTTTGCCCGACTTTTGCGCGGCAATGGCCGCATCGGCGAGCGGCTGCATCGCCACGAACCATTGCGTCGACAAATACGGCTCGACGACAGCTCCGCTGCGCTCGCTATGGCCGACCTGATGCACATGCTCCTCGATGCGAATGCAGACGCCTTGCTCCTGCAGGTCCTTAACGATCTGCTTGCGGCACTCCGCGCGGTCGAGTCCGGCGTAAGGGCCGGCGAATTCGTTCATCTTGCCGCTTTCGTCCATCACGATGATTTGCGGCAGGTCATGGCGCTCTCCGACCTCGAAGTCGTTCGGGTCGTGCGCCGGCGTAATTTTGACCGCGCCGGAGCCGAACTCCTTCTCGACGTATTCGTCGGCGATGATCGGAATTTCGCGGCCGACGATCGGCAGCGTAATCGTCTTGCCGATCAGCGCTTTATAACGCTCGTCTTCCGGATGGACCGCAACCGCCGTATCGCCGAGCATCGTCTCCGGACGCGTCGTCGCGACCGTAATATGGCCGCTTCCGTCCGTTAGCGGATAGCGCAGATGGTATAGGTTGCCGTTAACCTCTTTGTATTCGACTTCGATGTCGGACAACGCCGTACGCGCCGCCGGGTCCCAGTTGATGATTTTTTTGCCGCGATAGATCAAGCCTTTCTCGTATAGGCGGACGAACACTTCCCGTACCGCCTTCGACAACCCTTCGTCAAGCGTAAAGCGCTCGCGCGAAAAATCGAGAGAAAATCCCATCTTGGCCCATTGCTCGCGAATGGTCTCCGCATATTGGTCTTTCCATGCCCATACTTGCTCCAGAAACTTCTCGCGCCCCAGATCGTACCGAGAGATGCCTTGCTCGCGCAGCTTCTGCTCGACCTTCGTTTGCGTCGCGATTCCGGCATGGTCCGACCCCGGCAGCCATAACGCGTCGTAGCCCTGCATCCGCTTCGTGCGGATCATGATGTCCTGAAGCGTGAAATCGAGCGCATGCCCGATATGCAGCATCCCCGTTACGTTGGGAGGCGGGATGACGATCGTATAAGGCTGGGCGTCCGGACGTTTGCCCGCCTCGAAGTACCCTCCTTGCATCCAATAGTCGTACCATTTTTGCTCGGCGGCTTTCGGATCGTAAGTCGTCGGCATCTCAGGCTTTGTTTGGTTTTCTGCCATTTGCAATCCATCCTCCATCTAGTCACTGAATATTCCGCGCCGCGCCGGGCATGCCTCCGGGCACGCGGCCTATACACGGCGGCGTTTCCCGCCTTCCCCGCGCTCGACGCAAAAAAACCTTCCGCCCTTATGAGGAAAGGACGAAAGGTTAACTTCCGCGGTACCACCTTTGTTCCGTCCGCGCTTGGCAGACGGCGCTTAAAGCAGATAACGGCTGCGGCCGGCCCGGGCTCACAGGCTGACAGCCCGCTTCATCCAGGCGACTCCGGGGCGACCCGTAGCATCAAGTTCCTGCGAAACCTCTCAGCGCTAACGGTTTCGCTCTCTGAAGGCTTGGCTGCATACACTTCCCCTTCATTGTCGTTGCGTTTCATTGGAAACATTATAATTCTTATCATATCGTTATTGCCTTCTTCAGTCAACTTTATACGTTCAGGAATTTGCCCATTTCGCCGCCCATTTCTCCATTTCCGCCAGCGAGCTGCGAAAATCTTTTCCTTTCTCCGTAAGCGAATACTCGACCGTCACGGGCACGGTCGGAAAAACGTCGCGCTTTACGATTCCGTTCTGCTCCAAATGCCGCAGCGCGTCCGTAAGCGATTGCGTTTTGACGACGGCGACGTCGCGCCGCAGCTGGTTGAACCGCTTGGGACCTTCCTGCAGTGCCGAAATGATGAGAAACGCCCATTTGGCGCCCAATATCCGCAACACGGAGCAAATGCCGGTTTCCTGGTGCAGGTCATCCGACGGCTGGGACATATTCATCGCTTCACGCTCCTTTCCACTTACTTTTTATTAGTAGGTCAAAATAAACTTACAATACCCAAAAACTTTGCCTTCTTACATTATGTTCGCGCCGCCTTTATACTGTCAATCAAAACCAACCGAACAATCGAAAGGAAGATGGACCATGAACCGTTTCCCGATATTTATGCTTGCTTTAGGCGCTTTTTTGACCGGAATCTCCGAAATGATCGTTGCGGGCATTTTGCCTTTTATCGCAAACGATCTTGATGTAAACGTCGGGACTGCCGGACAGCTCGTCACCTTGTTCTCGCTTTCGTTTGCGGCGGGGACGCCCGTCGTCATCGCAATCACCTCGCGCATGGATCGGAAGAAGCTGCTGCTTCTGTCGCTTGCCGTCTTTATCGCCGGATCCGTTCTGTCCGCTCTTAGCACGCATTACGGTCTGCTTGTCTTATCCCGAATCATACTGGGCGTCAGCGCCGGCGTTTACAGCGTCGTAGCGTTCAGCGCAGCGGCCAAGCTCGTTCGACCGAACCAAGTGGGCAGCGCGATCGGCTTCATCACTTTAGGCATTAACAGCGCGATGGTATTGGGCGTTCCCGCCGGCGTCTTTATTTCGAAATGGCTCTCCTGGCAGGCTAATTTCGCGGCGCTCGCCGCGCTCGCCTTCATCGCGCTCGTCGGGATGGCAAAGCTGCTTCCTCCTACGCAGGGCGATGAGCCGGTTCCTTTCGGCAAGCAATTCGCGCTTCTCAAAGACCCCGTCATTGTGAGCGGCTTTGCCCTGTCCCTTCTTTTCACCGTGAGCATTTCCGTCCTCAATACGTATATGACGCCTTATCTGCAAACGGTTCTTCATCAAGGAACTTCCGCCGTTGCCGTCACTCTGCTTGTCCTCGGGGCTGCCAGCGTTGCCGGCGCTCGCCTGGGCGGAATAACCGCCGACAAATGGGGAACTGTACGCCTTATGACTTTCGGCCTTGCGGTCGTCGCTTTGTCGCTTGGCTTGCTTCCGGTATTGGCGGGTTGGCAGTTTGCCGGCTTGTTGTTGCTGATTGTATGGATGCTGACGGCTTCGATGGTCATCCCGGCCGTTCCGACTTATTTTATCCAATATGCTCAGGGCTCCTCCAATCTTATACTCGGCCTGAACATGTCCGTCCTGCATCTGGGCGTTGCCGTCGGAGCTGGAGCCGGCGGAATCGTCATCGACTCCTGGCAGACCCCCTTTTTCATACCTTGGATCGCAAGCGCCGTGGCGGCCGCTTCTCTTGCCTCGGGGGCCGTATCGTTCTTTCTTAGACAGAAAAGAACCGCAACGCTTAGCGGACTGTCGGAAGGTTAATCCTGACAATGACAAACAAAGCTCCAACCGCCGGAATGGCTGCGGTTGGAGCTTTGTTTGTTATTGCGATAAACGGCGGCGATTAAGGGATGTAGAGCAATTGCCCTTCCGATACCGTGCTGTCGCTCAGCCGGTTATGAAGTAAAATTTCGCGCGGATTCAGGCTGTACCGGCTCGCGATCGATTCCAACGTCTCTTCCTTTTGCACGATGCACATTCTAATTTTGCGGAATTCGTTCTGACCGGACTGCTTGCCGAGAAATAAATGGCTCCATTCGATTTCGTCCGCTCCGGCCTCGCTTTGCTTTTGCTCGTTTTGCTTGGCCGATTCATCGGCGGCTTGCCGGGCCGCTTGCTCTCTTCGGCTCGTCTGAAGCAGCGTAAACAACCCGACATTCGGAGCTTCCGCTCCGGCATCCGTGTTTTCTTGCTTGGCTCCGACGGAGATGCGCATCTCCTGCTTTTCGGGTTCCGGCTCCGGCTCCGGCGCCGGAGCCGGCTCCTCCCGCCCGGACGCCGCGGCGTTATGCGGTTCGGACCAGGCAGCTTCAACGGCTTCATCCTGGGCACCCTGCTCTTCCGAGACATCGGCTTGAACGGCGTCGTATGCATCCGCTTGCGGCAAGCTTTCGGTTTCGGGGGCAGACTCGGGCACGGATGCTTCTTCCGGTATACGGGCTTCATATACAGGCTCTTGCGCAGGCACTTCCACCAGCTCTTGTTCCGGCTCTTGCTCTCGGCCCTCCGGAATGGCCGCTTCCGGCTCCGGATCCCGGGCAGCATCTTGCACCGGCTCGGCGGCGGGTTCAGACGAATAGGCGGACCACTCTACGTCGGCTTGACCACTTTCATAGCTGCCGGAACGTCCGAACGACTCTGCCTCTGCCTCTTCCCCGTATTCCCCGGCCGCATAGGGCACGACATCCGGCTGCTCCCGCCGGTGAACGACCGTAAACGACTCCTCTTCTTCCTTCCATGGCTCGGCCGATTCGGACAACGGTTCGACCAGAATGCCCCGCAGCGACAATACGCCCGTCACGTTAAGCGTGCGGGAAGACAGCAGGTCGACATCAAAATTATCGATTTCCACCGAAATGTCCTCAAGCCGGGAAACGCGGTTCATCGGCAATGTGATTTCGACGGGAATCCAATGCTCCAGCGTTTGCGGCTCGGCGTATTCCGCCTGGCTGCGGTAAACCCCGTTCAACAGCAGCTGCCCTTTCAGTATCGCATGCTCGCCCTGCTCGATAACTTGAATGCGCGGCACAAGCTCGATTTCCTCCAGCTCATCTATGGCAGCTACTCCATCAGGCAAGTGAACGCGCTCGTACACGTCAAACCTTAACCCGTTCGTCTGTTCAGTCAAGCTGCTTTCCTCCCTTCCTCCTACTGAATGCTTGGGCTAACGTTACATTCACTATTTATCTATATGGCCGGGAGGAGATGCGCATGACTATCATTTTGCGCCTTTCAGCTTCTGCTTGAGCGGTTCGAGCCATGCCGGCGCAGGAGCGGCGACCTTTACTTGCTCGCTTGTCCAAGGGTGGGGAAACACGAGCGACTCCCCATGCAGCGCTTGATGCTTTATGTATCTCATATCTCCGCCGTAGAGCGAATCGCCGAGCAGCGGATTGCCTTTATACGCCATATGGACGCGGATCTGGTGCGTCCGGCCGGTTTCGAGCCGCAAACGAAGCAGCGACGCCGTCCCCCACCGTTCCGCCAGCTCGTAATGGGTGACCGCCTTATCGCCCCGCGGCGTGACGATGCGCCGGGAGGAATGATGCCGGTCCTTGCCGATCGGCTCGTCCACGGTGCCGGACGGCGGAAGCGGCTTGCCGTTCACGACGGCCAAATAACGGCGGTCGATCCGCTTCTCCCGCATCGCTTCGTCCAGCCGAAGCTGGGCCAATTCGCATTTGGCGTAGAGCACCGGCCCGGACGTATCGTCGTCCAAACGGTGAATATGGCGGAGCGGCAAAGGGTCGCCGGCATCCAGCGCATGCCCGGCGGCGGCGATATCCAGCGTGCCGGTCTGTCCGGGATACGATTCGTGTACCGGCATGCCCGCCGGCTTGTACAGCACGACGCAAAAATCGTCTTCGTACAACGCCTCGGCGCGGGGAGCGCCGCCGGCAGCCGCCGTCCGGTACAACGAATCCCGGCCGGGATCAACGGCCGGGAAAGCGAGAAGACGAAGAGCTTCGCCATGCCAGCGGATGCCTCCGACCGAGAACAGCCGTCCCAGCCATTTCGGCGGGAGATCCGTATGCTGCAGCAGCCAGAGCCGGACGGCATGGGGATGCGTGCCCGGCGCAAGCGGCTCCGCGCCCGCGGCGGCCGCAACCGAACCGATGCAAAGCTCCAGCCACTCTCCTTCCCGCCGATAGGTCTCCATGTTCATTGGAATCCCCCGCTACAGCCGGCTTAACGCTTCGTCGTGCGCGGCAATGGTAGCGTCGATATCCTCGTTCGTATGCACCGCCGATACGAACATGCCTTCAAATTGGGAAGGCGCAATGTTAATTCCCAAATCGAGCATATGGCTGAAATACGTTTTGAACCGTTCCAAATCCGACGTTCTGGCCGTCTCGAAATTGATGACGAACTTCTCCGTAAAGAACGGGCACACCATCGAGCCGACGCGGTTAATCGTTACCGGCACGCCGTGCTTGCGGGCGTTCGCCTCGAATCCAAGCTGCAGGCGGGCCGCTTGGCGTTCGAGAAGCTCGTACGTTTCTTTCGTGAGCAGCTTGAGCGTCGTATATCCTGCCGCCATCGCAAGCGGATTGCCGGAAAGCGTGCCCGCCTGATAAATCGGGCCGACAGGCGCGATCATCTCCATAATTTCCCGTTTGCCGCCGTACGCCCCGACAGGCAAGCCGCCGCCGATCACTTTGCCGAAGCAGGTCAAATCCGGCTCGATGCCGTACAAGCCTTGCGCGCAGCCATAAGCGACGCGGAAGCCGGTCATCACCTCGTCAAATACGAGCAGGCTGCCGTACTGGCGGGTAATGTCGCGCAAGCCTTGCAGAAACCCGGGCAGCGGCGGAACGACGCCCATATTGCCGGCCACCGGTTCGACGATCACGCAGGCGATCTCTTCGCCGAACCGCTCGAACGCAAGCTTCACCGACTCCAGATCGTTATAAGGCACCGCAATCGTTTGCGCCGCCACATGCTCGGGTACGCCCGGGCTGTCCGGCAGTCCCAGCGTTGCCACGCCGGAACCGGCTTTAATAAGCAAACTGTCCGCGTGCCCGTGATACGAGCCTTCGAACTTCAATATTTTATTGCGTTTCGTGTAGCCGCGGGCAAGGCGCAGCGCGCTCATCGTCGCTTCGGTGCCCGAATTGACCATCCGCACGATGTCGACGGATTTGACGCGGCTTGCCACCTCCTCGGCCATCAGCGTCTCCAGCTCGGTCGGCGCGCCGAAGCTGGTGCCCTTCTCCGCCGTGCGCTTGATCGCGTCCACAACCTCCGGATGGGCGTGCCCCATAATGAGCGGTCCCCAGGAAGCGACGTAATCGATATAGCCGTTGCCGTCGATATCGTAAATGCGGCTTCCTTCGCCGCTCTCCATATAAACCGGGTTAAGCCCGACCGATTTAAAAGCGCGTACCGGGCTGTTAACCCCGCCGGGAAGCACCTCTTTCGCCCTGGCGAACGCTTCCCGAGAGCGCGCGTCGTTTCTTGCGCCTATCCGTCCATTCATCCGTTATCGCTCCTCCCGCAGCCATCTTGCCGCATCTTTTGCGTGATACGTAATAATAATATCCGCTCCCGCGCGTTTCATGCCGAGCAGCGTCTCCAGCACCGTCGTGCGCTCGTCGATCCAGCCGTTGCCGGCAGCCGCCTTAACCATCGAATATTCGCCGCTCACATTGTAGGCGACTATAGGCAGATCGAATTGCTCCTTCAACGTCTTAATCACGTCCATATACGCAAGCGCCGGCTTCACCATCAGCATATCGGCGCCTTCGGTTACGTCCGAATCCGCCTCGCGCAGCGCTTCTCGCACGTTCGCCGGATCCATCTGGTACGTCTTGCGGTCGCCGAATTGGGGAGCGGACTGCGCCGCTTCGCGGAACGGCCCGTAGAAGGAGGATGCATATTTCACCGAATACGACATGATCGGAATATGCGTAAAGCCCGCTTCGTCGAGGCCGGCGCGAATCGCGGCGACGAAGCCGTCCATCATATTGGAAGGCGCGATAATGTCCGCCCCCGCTTCCGCCTGCGACACGGCGGTCCGGACGAGCAGCTCGAGCGAGCTGTCGTTGTCGACGTCGGCGATGCCCGTTCTCGGATCGTGATGAATCAAGCCGCAATGGCCGTGATCGGTAAACTCGCACAGGCATGTGTCGGCAACCACAAGCATCTCCGGCGCCCAGCCTTTAATGGCCCGGATCGCTTGCTGCACGATCCCGTCCGCATCGTATGCGGACGTTCCGGCCGCGTCTTTGTGCTCCGGTATGCCGAACAGCAGGACGCTGCTAATGCCCGCATCGATGACGTCGCGGATTTCTTCCTCCAGCCGGTCGAGCGAATAATGGTATACGCCCGGCATCGACGGAATTTCCCGCTTCACGTTCGTACCGTAAGTAACAAATAACGGATATATAAATTGGTCCGCCCGAAGCGCCGTCTCTCGGACCATGCTGCGAAGTGCAGCCGTCCTGCGCAATCTGCGGTGCCGTTCAATTGGGAATGTCATAATGGATAGCCTCCTTTTTCAATCGGGCGAATAACGGCTTCGCCTCTATGCGGATTGTCGCTCAAAGGCATTGCCGCCACGCCTTTGCCAAGGCGGTTAACGAATGCTATTGCATTGCTTTCCGCTTCAGGTTATATTGGACAATCGCTTCGACTAACGCTTCGATGGTCGCTTCCTCCGGCTCGACCGCGACGTCGAGTCCGGCTGCCAATGCGGTTTTGGTCGTTTGCGGCCCGATGCTGGCAACCGGAATTCCGGCCAATAGCGAGGCCGGGTCGGCAACGCCGCTTCGCTTCAGCAGCTCGAGCAGATTCGTTACCGTGGAAGAGCTGGTGAATGTAATCAGATGAATCCGTTTTTCGAGAATGGCTTCAAGCGCGAACATGTCCTGATGCTCGGACAACGCCGTCTCGTACACGTCGACCGGAACGGCTTCGACGCCCTTCTCCGCCAGCTTGGCCGGAAGCACGTCGCGCGCCAGGTTGCCGCGCGGAATAAGCGCCCGCTGCCCCGGCGCAAGGCTTTCTTCCAGCGCCTCCGCCAGCCCTTCCGCTTGGAATTGGCCCGGCAGAACCGTAGGCACAAGCCCTTTCTCTTCTAATGCAGCCGCCGTCTTCGGTCCTACGGCGGCGATTCGCGCCGCATGGAAACGGCGAACGTCTACCCCAAGCCGCTTGATCCAGCGGAAAAAATAATCGACCCCGTTTACGCTCGTAAAGATAAGCCAATGGTAGCTTTCCGCTTGCGCAAGCGCCTTGCGGATCGCTTCTTCCTCCCGCTCGCCGCGCGTTTGGCGCGTTTCGATCACCGGGAACTCGCAAGGCTCTCCGCCCAGCTCCTCGATCGCCGCCGCCAGCTCGCTCGCCTGCGACCGGGCGCGGGTCACGAGCACCCGCGTGCCGAACAGCGGCTTCAGCTCGTACCATTTCAGCTTCTCCCGCTGGCTCACCACCTCGCCGACAACGATGACGGCGGGCGGCTCGAAGCCCGTTTCCTTCACAATCCGCTCGATCGATTCGAGCGTGCCGGTAACGGTCCGCTGCTCCGGGCGGGTGCCCCACCGTACAAGCGCGACCGGCGTATCGGCAGGCTTGCCGTGACGAATGAGCTGTTCCGCGATATAGCCGATTTTGGCTACGCCCATAAGAAAAATGAGCGTCCCCGTCGCATGGGTCACTTTGTCCCATTGAATGGACTTATCCAGCTTCTCCGGACTTTCGTGACCGGTAACGATCGACACCGACGACGCCATGTCGCGGTGGGTAACCGGTATGCCGGCATAGGCGGGAACCGAAATCGCCGACGTAATGCCCGGCACGATCTCGAATTCGACGCCGTTCTCGCGCAGCAGCTCGGCCTCTTCTCCGACCCGCCCGAAGATCGTCGGATCTCCTCCTTTCAGGCGGGTGACCGTCTTGCCTTGAAGCGCCAGATCGACAAGCAGCCGGTTAATCTCCTCCTGCTTCATCGTATGGCGGTCCGGAAGCTTGCCGACGTATATTTTGTCCGCTTCCGGCTTGACGTATTGGAGCAGTCTCGGACTAGCCAGCCTGTCGTAGACGACAACGTCGCTCCGCTTCAAACATTCCATGCCGCGAACCGTGATCAACCTTGGATCGCCGGGCCCCGCCCCCACCAAATAAACGATTCCCCTGTTCCCCATATTATCCTCCGTATTGCGCCAGAATCGCATCCGCCCCGCGCTCGCGGAGCGCCTCCGCAACGCTGATTCCTAGCCGCTCCGGGTCCGCCCCGGACTGCGTTTCCTTCAGCAGCCGCGAACCGTCGGGCGTCCCTACGATACCGGTCAGCTCCAGCACGGCCTCCGCTCCCGATCGATCGACCGTTGCATAGGCGCCGATCGGAACTTGGCAGCCGCCGTTCAACGTCCCGAGAAAGCTGCGTTCCGCTCTAACCGCGAGAGCCGTCACTTCGTCGTTCAAAAGCGCCAGCAGCTCCCTGACGGCCTCGTCGTTCTCGCGGCATTCGATGCCGAGCGATCCTTGCCCTACCGCCGGAATGCAAATGTCGGCCGGGATATAAGCGGATATTTTGTCCTCCCAGTCCATCCGCTTTAACCCTGCCGCGGCAAGGACGACAGCGTCGAAGCCTTCCGTCTCCAGCTTGCGGATGCGCGAGTCGATATTGCCGCGAACCGATTCCAGCTGAAGATCGGGCCGGTATGCTTTAAGCTGCGCGGCGCGCCGCAAGCTGCTTGTGCCGACCTTCGCGCCGGCCGGAAGCTCCGAGAGGCTAAGCCCCCCTTTCGACACGAGGCAATCCCGCGGATCGACCCGCTTCGGAATCGCTCCGTTCATCAAACCGGCCGGAAGCTCATACGGCATGTCTTTCATGCTGTGAACCGCCATGTCGATTTCCCCGTCGAGAAGCGCCTGCTCGATTTCTTTGACGAACAACCCTTTGCCGCCGACCTTGGATAACGTAACGTCCAGTATCCGGTCTCCTTTGGTCACGATTTTTTTAATCTCAAAATGATAGGGGAAGCCGTGCCGCTTGCATATGTCCCGAAGCTGCTCGATCACTTGCCCGGTTTGCGTCAGCGCAAGCGCGCTTTGCCTCGTTCCGACGATGATAGTCCGTTTCGTTTTTGTCTCTATTGTCGACACCCTCTTTATCGTTCTGTTAACTTCAGCAGCCGTTCCAGCCATCGTTCGACGGACTCGCCGGCTTCCTTAAACGGTTCTTCCTCTTCCGCGGCCATTCGCAATACGTCGCGCCGCCTGCTCTCGTCCGCCACCTTCTCCAGCGCAAGCTTGCGAAGCTCGCCAAGACGCCTTGTGTAACCGGCGTACTCCGGGCCGTACTTCTCCTCCAGCTCGCGCTTGATCCGCACGGCCAGGGAAGGGCTGGCCCCTGCGGCGGAAACGGCAATCATCAAATCGCCTCTGCGAACGACCGCCGGATTGATAAAATCGCCCCTTGCGGCATCATCCGCCGTCGCGACCCATATGCCGGCCCGGCCGGCGTCGGCCGCCACCCGCCCGTTCACCTGCGGATCGTCGGTCGCCGCAATGACAAGAGCTGCGCCGTTTATGTCCGGTTCGGCGTATCTTTTGCGAACGTAGCCTATTTCGCCCGCGGCCGCCAGACGCTCCAGCCTTTCGGTTAGCGCCGGACTGACCACGGTCACGCTGTCGGCCCCCGCTTCAAGCAGCCCCGCCACCTTCCGCTCAGCCACGCTCCCGCCGCCGACAACGACGCATCGTTTGCCTCGCAGCTGCAGCATTATCGGATAATAGCCATTCACAGCTTGTCTCCTCCACCATCCCAACATTCAATGAAACGACGAAAGGCCGTTCAAAAAAAAGCCGACAACCATAAACAAAAAAGAGACGATCTGGAGCTGCGACAGCTTCAGAGCCGGCCACTTGCCAAGCGAGCGCTGCACGACAAAAACGATGTAAAAAATAAAAGCGACAAACGTAAAAATAACTTTCCAATCGAGCAGCAGCGCATACCGGTTTTCGACCAGGATGGACGTAACCGCGACGGAAAGCGACAGCGCCAGCAGCGGCACGCCGATAATAACGGCCCTGTCCGAATACCGTCCGATCGTCTCCAGGCTCGGGAGCCTGCGCATCCGATCCGACCACTTCTTCCCCTTAAGCTGCTTATGAAGAAATAGGTACATGCCCGAGAACAAAGCGCCAAGCGTCAAAACCGCATATGCGCATAAAATTAGACTGATATGAACGTACAGCAAATTGCGCGTCGTCTCCCAGGACGAGATGGAAGCTCCGCTTCCTCCGCCGCTGTACAGGTTTAGAGCGAGCACCGCAAATCCGACGACATTTACGAAAAACACGATAAACTCGATATTGAAAAAACGGCTTATCACGACCGATATCGTCACGAGAAGCCAAGAAAAACCAAGCCAATATTCAAATGCCGTAATTTCGGAAAGATCCAGATGATGGACGATCCGAATAAGCAAATATGCAGTTTGCAAAACCCATACAAAAATCAACAGCCCTGCGCCTACCCGTCTTGCTCTCCGGTTGGCATCCATAAAATCGGAGAAGTAAAACAGAAGGCTCAGGGCATAAACATAAAGAATCGCATCATATAACCAATTCGCCGCATCCATATGTGCGCCTCCACATTACGGCTTCCTGAGCAAGCACCCTCCGGCGATCCTATGGCGTCATGGCCGCAAGCGCAGCGCGGGAAAGGGCAGCCAGCGATTTGCCTTCCGCACCGTTTTTCGAGCCGCCTTCGGCCGTGCCGGCGGCTTCCAGACGCTCCTCCAGCGCAAACAGCTTAACGAACAAATCCATCGCTTCGTCCGAGCGTTTCTCGCCGGCGATTTCCTTCATCCGGAGGATCGGATCTTGAATCATCTGATTCACCATGCTTTTCGTCAGCTTGCGGATCACCTTCAGTTCATGCTCATCCAAATCGGGAAGCTTGTTAGTCAAACTGTTGAATGTTTGCTCGTGTATCTCTTCCGCTTTCGACTGCAGCGCGCGAATGAGCGGCACTACGCCCAGCGTCTTGTACCAGCTGTTGAACTGTTCAATCTCCCGGTCGATCATCGTTTCGATCTTCACGGCCTCTTTGCGGCGCAGCTCAAGATTGCTCTCCACAATGCCTTCCAGATCGTCGATATCGTACAGGAACACGTTGTCCAGTTCGCCGATGGCAGGGTCCAGATCGCGCGGCACGGCGATATCGATCAAATAGAGCGGCCTGGACTTGCGGGCCTGCATAGCCGCCTCCACTTGGTCGCGGGTCAGCACATAACCTTTCGCGCCGGTGGAGCTGATCAAAATATCGACATTTTTCAGCCGCTCGACCGCCTCATCGAGGCTTAGCGCCCGGCCGTTCAGCTGCTTCGCCAAAGCGTCGGCTCTCTCGTACGTCCGGTTCGCGACGACGACGCCCTCGGCGCCGCTGGCGACCAGATGTTTGGCGGTCAGCTCGCTCGTTTCGCCAGCTCCGATAATCATAACGTTCTTCCGGTTGAACTGGCCGAAAATCCGTTTACCAAGCTCGACCGCGGCATAGCTGACCGAAACGGCCATCTCGCCGATTGCCGTTTCGGTGTGGGCCCGCTTGGCCAGCGTTACGGCTTGCTTGAACAGCATATTGAACAAAGTTCCCGTCGTCTTGCGGCTTTGCGCAAGCTGGAACGCTTCTTTGACCTGTCCGAGAATTTGCGTTTCGCCGATCACCATCGAGTCAAGTCCGCTTGTAACCCGGAACAAATGACGGATGGCGTATTCGTCTTCATGAATATATAAATGCCCGGTGAACTGCTGCCGCGGCAGTTGGAACCATTGCTCCATAAAACTGCGGATATAGTGGCCGCACATATGATGTCTATCCACTACCGCGTATAGCTCGGTACGGTTGCAGGTCGCAACAATGACACATTCGAGTATGCCGGTCGTTTGCTTAAGCTGCTGCAGCGCTTCCGGCAGATCGTTTTCCGAGAAAGCAAACCGCTCGCGGACTTCCACCGGCGCAGTCCGATAATTTAATCCTACAACCATTATGTGCATGCGCGACTTCACCTGCCTTTCCGTGCTTTATCATTGCGACTTGTAGCTATTTACATGGATAAGTATAACATAGTTCGACATTCATAAGGGGTTCATTTATGAATAATATTTGAAAAGCCTACATCCATTATTCCCCCAACATATAAAGAAAAAACCATGGAAGCATCCATGGTTATCCTGTCTAACGCAAAGCTTTATTATACAAGCTCGATTTGTTTCATATTCGGTTCTTCGACTTTAAGCTCGCCCATGCCGCGAACCAGCTTCTTCGCGTAAGCTTTCTCCGGCTTCAGGACGGACAGCATATAGTCGATGGCAAGCTGCGGATCCACCGTTTCACCGCATGTGTAACAATCCAACGCGGCAAAGCCTCTCTCAGGATAAGTATGGATGGAGAGATGACTTTCCGAAAGCAGTACAAGCACCGTTGCACCTTGAGGCTCAAATTGTTTCGATTGTACCGATAGTACGGTAGCGCCGCAGTTTTCAGCAGCCTCCACCATTTGGGCTTGCAAAAATTCAGCGTTGTTCAGCAGATCAAAATCTACACCCCAAGTGTCAACCGCAACGTGTCTTCCGAAAGTTGAATATTCCATCTTTCGGTTCCCCCTTCCTAGGAATAAAATGTTTAAAAAATTTCATCCGCTAGGACCTACGTCATTCACTTCCCGAGGGAATACTCTCTCGCAACATAACCATGTCCTGAGTGAATCCTGGTTCCTATTATGTTTGAAGCACTTTGTTTTCAACGAGATTAAAAATAACATCTATCGGGAAGAAATGCAATAGTTTTTTTTGGGGACAAGCATATATAAACAAAATCGCCCGCCGCGCCTGAATTTGCTATACGTTCATGCCGGTTTTCTACCGTCGGCCTGCCGTTATCCGGCCATATTGTTTTTGGCGTCTTCCGGGCTGTAAACGGATATGTGGTCCACTTTGCCCGATTCCTGCGGAATGACGAATTTCAGTTGATATTGATCGTTCACTTGATAAACGTAAATGTCGTCTCCGCCGTTTGCCGTTTGTTCGTCGGCTTTGCCGAGCGCCGCTTCAATATCGTCCAAACCGAGCGTCTGCAAGTCGGATGCGTATGAACGGACGTCGAATACGATCATCCCTTTGTTGTGCCCCGGTCCTCGTAAACGGCGTACATGCCTTTACCCGCCGTTTCGTTTTGGTCGGGTTTGCCCCACGCCTTTTCGATTTCGTCGTAAAGCGCAATATGCGCGGCGTAATCGCACCCCGGCACTTTGCCTTCTTTGGCCTCCTGAACGAGCTCGCCGATATCGGGCTTTTCCGCCGACGCCTCCCCGCTTGGGGACGGGGTCGGCTCCTGCGACGGATTGGCCGGAGACGGAGTTGAAGCGGGCGACTCGGACGGGACGGCGGTCGGATCGGCAGTCCCGCCCTTGTTATCGTTTCCGGAGCAGCCCCCTAGAGCGATAGCAGCCGCCAACACGGAAATTCCGATCAAATGGCGTATCGTCCAGCCGGACGTATAGTTGTTCATGATCTTCACTCTCCTTTGATAAACTTGACGCATACAAGTATCCGAAGGTTACAAGGAAAATATACACAAAAAAAGAAGAGCCGCCGGTCGGGCGGTTCTTCTTTCGAATCCGTCTAGAGGTTATTTAAGCTTCAAGCACAAACAATTGCTTCGACAATTCGGCTAACCGGCCGTCGATTCCGGCTCTTTCGGCGCTGTCCTTCGTTTGGTTCCT
This sequence comes from Paenibacillus thailandensis, assembly GCF_042685365.1. Taxonomy (NCBI): domain Bacteria; kingdom Bacillati; phylum Bacillota; class Bacilli; order Caryophanales; family Paenibacillaceae; genus Paenibacillus; species Paenibacillus thailandensis. The sequence continues at coordinate 265,165 of NZ_JBHUMY010000001.1, forward strand.
TAAGTCCAGCAGCTCGTTGATGGCGTCCATCACCCTGCCGATTTCGCGTTCGACAACGCGGCTTCGGAACAGATTTTCAAGCTGCATGACCGTGTTCCGGTATTGGAACACCACGCGCTTGCCGGAGGCCGTGCTTTCGACGATCTGGTAAACCGAACCGTTAACGTATCGGTAAATCATCGTAAAATTGGCATAAATGCGATTAACGACTGCGTCGCCGCGGAAAGCCGAGACGGCTTTGCGCATGGCATTGGTTAATTTCGGATGAACTAGGCGGCAGGAAACCTGGCATACGTACCGGTCCTGCTGACGTTCGAACGCCAGCTTAACCTCTTCCCTCCCTGCTACGTCTTCGAGTACCATCTCCTGATTCCCGTTCTCAAACACCTTCACTTGCAGGTGAAGCTGCTGTTCTTCGAACATCCGGACGAGGTTGGCCATCTCTTCGTGCGTTAACTGCAGTTTGGCGTTTACATACTCCGTGGCTAGCCGCTGAGCCATAAAAATCTCCTCAATTCTTTGAACTTACCTATTGGTTTAAAGCTTACCTCTATTATACTTGATCGGAGAACCGGATTCCTACGCTTCAGCTTCGATTTTTACTCAAATTCTCGAAAAAAACGGAAAATTTACGGATGAAGTCCGCGTATTGTGCAATATCCTCGGCTTTTAAAGTGAAGTCTCTTGGCTTTCTCTTTCATGCGAAATTGCGTTCATAATAACATCCCAAAGCTGATCGCGCCCCATGCCCGTCTCCGAGGAGAACAAGACGACCGGGTCCGCCGGATCGGCTTCAAGCTTCTGTTTAATCGCTTTAACGTGCTTATCCCACTTGCTGCGCGGGATTTTATCGGCTTTCGTGCATACGATGCAAGTCGGAATGCCGTAATGCTTCAGCCAGCCGTACATCAGCACGTCGTCCCCGGTCGGCTCGTGCCTCGAATCGATGACCAGCAATTGCAGCTTCAGCGGCTCGCGGGTACGCAAATACGTTTCGATCATTTGCCCGAATTGCTCGCGCTGTTTTTTGGACACTTTCGCATAACCGTATCCCGGAAAATCGACGAAGTAAACCATATCGTTAACCCGATAGTAGTTCAACTGCTGCGTTTTTCCCGGCTGAGAGCTCGTTCTGGCCAAATTTTTGCGCATGATCATTCGGTTGATCAGCGACGATTTGCCGACATTGGAACGCCCTGCCAGAGCAATCTCCGGCAAGGCGTCCTCCGGATACTGCTCCGGCTTGACGGCGCTGATTACAAAATTCGCCTGTGTTATTTTCATAAAATCGGTGTTCCTGCTTTCTCTTCCGTATTTCGCAGGACGAGGGCATGCTTCAGCACTTCGTCCATATGGGAGACGGGTATAAATGTCATGTCGGACCGTACGCTGTCCGGTATTTCGTTCAAATCCCGCTCGTTGTCTTTGGGGAGCAGCACTTTCCGGATGCCCGCCCGATGGGCCGCGAGCGACTTCTCCTTCAAGCCTCCGATCGGAAGAACGCGTCCGCGCAGCGTAATTTCGCCGGTCATCGCCACTTCCTTCGATACGTAACGACCCGACAGCGCGGATATTAGCGCCGTTGCGATCGTAATGCCGGCCGAAGGACCGTCCTTCGGAATTGCGCCTTCCGGAATATGAATATGAATGTCGTATTTCTCGTGGAATTGCGGATCGATGCCCAGTTCCTCCGCTTTGGACCGCGTATAGCTGAAGGCCGCCTGGGCCGATTCCTTCATGACGTCGCCCAGCTTGCCCGTTAGGGTCAGCTTGCCGCTGCCCGGCATGACCGTCACCTCGATGACCAGCGTGTCGCCGCCGACTTCGGTCCATGCAAGGCCGGTAACGGCGCCCACCTGATCCTCTTGCTCGGCCAAGCTGTAGCGGAACTTCGGCGGTCCGAGCCATTCGATCAGCCGCTCATCGTCGACGTCGACGGCTTTATGCTCCACGCCCTCGTCGGCGACGATGGTCTTGGCGGCTTTGCGGCATATCGCGGCGATCTGCTGCTCCAAGTTGCGGACCCCCGCTTCGCGCGTATACTCGCGGATGACTTTAAGCAGAGCGGATTCTTCCACGCGCAGCTGATCTTCCTCGAGGCCGTGCTCCCGCTTCTGCTTCGGAAGCAGATAACGGGTCGCGATCTGCTGTTTCTCCAGCTCCGTATACCCCGGAATATAAAGCATCTCCATCCGGTCCAGAAGCGGACGGGGGATGTTGTGCACCGCATTGGCCGTCGTGACGAACATCACCTTGGACAAATCGAACGGCGCCTCGATGTAATGGTCGCTGAACGTGTTGTTCTGCTCGGGGTCCAGCACCTCAAGCAAAGCGGAAGCCGGGTCGCCGCGGAAATCCATGGCCATCTTGTCGATTTCGTCGAGCAGAAATACCGGATTCAGCGTCCCTGCCGTCTTCATCCCTTGAATGATCCGGCCCGGCATGGCGCCGACATACGTTCGGCGGTGTCCGCGTATTTCCGCTTCGTCGCGGACGCCGCCCAAGGAGATGCGCACGAATTTGCGGCCAAGCGATTTGGCGATCGAACGGGCGAGCGACGTTTTGCCGACGCCGGGCGGCCCGACGAGGCAAAGAATCGGCCCTTTCATTTGTTTCACCAATTTCTGCACCGCCAAATATTCGAGCACTCTCTCCTTCGGCTTCTCGAGCCCGTAATGGTCGTCGTTCAATATTTCCTCGGCTTTGCTTAAACTTAAGTCATCTTCCGTCTGCTTGTTCCAAGGAAGCGATAACAGCCAATCGATATAAGTGCGAATGACGCCGCCCTCCGCGGAAGTGGACGGCATCTTCTCCAGCCGGTCGATTTCTTTCTCGGCCTTCTCCTTCACGGCATCGGGCGCGCCGGATTCGGCAAGCTGAGCGCGCAGCTCCTCCACCTCGCCGGCTCTTCCTTCCTTCTCGCCGAGTTCCTTCTGGATCGCTTTCATCTGCTCGCGCAAATAATATTCCTTCTGCGTCTTTTCCATCTGCTTCTTGACGCGCTGGTTGATTTTGCGCTCCAGCTCCAGCACTTCGCGCTCGTTGTTCAAGAAGTCCAGAAGCTTCTCCAGCCTTTGCCGGATGTCAACCGTCTCCAATATTTCCTGCTTGTCTTTTATTTTGAGCGACAAGTGGCTCGTAATGACATCCGCGAGACGGCCGGGGTCGTCGATGTCGGCCACGGCGGCGTGCGTCTCGGGCGTGACTTTTTTGGAAAGCGAAATATAATGCTCGAATTGTCCGAGCACCGACCGCATCAGCGCGTCGACTTCGGGATCGTCCGTCTCCGGCTCCGGCAGCTCCTTGACCATAACCTCATAGAATTCGTCATTCGACAGATAGCTCGTAATTTCCGCCCGGACAACCCCTTCGACCAATACGCGGATCGTCCCGTTCGGAAGCTTGAGCATCTGGCGGACGCGGGCGATTGTCCCGATGCGATAAATATCGTCCTGCGTCGGTTCTTCGATGTTTACTTCCGATTGCGAGCACAACAGAATCAGATGCTCCTCGATCATGGCTCGCTCAAGCGCTTTTATCGATTTATCCCGGCCTACGTCCAGGTGGAGCACCATGCTGGGATACACAATCAACCCTCTAAGCGGAAGCAGGGGCAGTCGTTTCCCTCTTGATTTTCCTGGTCCCACTTCAGCACCCCCCATATTGTTAAAAAGATAAGATTTATCAACGTTCCCGTTATAAATCGGCTTATCTTTCCCGGCGAAACGATTCGTCCCGGACAAGACGGCGAAGCCGTTTCTGCTTGCGTCTCCTTATTTTAGCATTCTGTGGAATCAGCCTGCAAATAAGGGACCGGCGAAGCGATAAACCTGTCCGGCGATGCCGCCGCAGGCGTTTCTTTTGCAGCCTTCGGCTCTCCGGGGAAAACAAGGTCGAACACTTCTTCCACCCGGTCGACCGGGATGACTTGAATGCCTTGCAAATCGGCGAAAATTTCCTGCCAGTTTTCGCGCGGCACGATAACGCGTGTTGCGCCGGCCTGCAAAGCCGCCTCTACTTTGGCGAGCACGCCGCCGACCGGCTTGACGTTGCCGTGGATGCCAACCTCGCCCGTCATGGCCAGCTTGTTGTCGACCGGCTCGCCTTTAACGGCCGATGCGATTGCCGTCGCCATCGCTATCCCTGCGGAAGGGCCGTCGATCGGCGTTCCGCCGGGAAAGTTAATGTGAAGATCGTAGTCGTACGGATTAAGGCCGCAGCGGCGAAGCACCGTAAGCACGTTCTCAACCGAACCCCTCGCCATGCTTTTGCGGCGCAGCGTTCTGGATCCGCCCCCAAGCTCCTCTTCGTCGACAACTCCGGTAATCGTATATTGCCCTTGGCCTTTGACCGCCGGGATGGCGCTCACTTCGATTTCCAGCAGCGTACCCATATTCGGCCCGTAAACGGCCAAGCCGTTCACAAAGCCGACTTGCGGCGCAGCCGGTACTTTCCGGTCCGGACGGGGAGGAATTTGGCTGCTGTTGACGACCCACTCCACGTCGGCCGCCGTAATGCTGTCCCGCTTCTCCGACAAAGCGATGCCGGCCGCGAGTTGAATGACGTTTACCGCTTCGCGTCCGTTCGTCGCATACCGCTTAACGACTTCGATCGCTTCCGGACAAGGGGCGAAACCGATTTTTTTCACGGCGTTTTCGGCAATGTCGGCGATTTCCTCGGCCAGCAGCGGACGGAAATACACCTCCATGCAGCGGGAGCGGATCGCCGGCGGAATTTCCTGGGGCGAACGGGTCGTCGCTCCGACGAGACGGAAGTCGGCCGGCAAGCCGTTCTGGAAAATATCATGTATGTAAGTCGGAATATTGGAATCCTCCGAATTGTAATACGCGCTCTCCAGAAACACTTTGCGGTCTTCCAACACTTTTAAAAGCTTATTCATTTGAACCGGATGCAATTCTCCGATTTCGTCGATAAACAAAATGCCGCCGTGCGCCTTCGTCACCGCGCCCGGCTTCGGTTGCGGAATGCCCGCGACGCCCATCGCCCCCGCTCCCTGGTAAATCGGATCGTGAACGGAACCGATCAGCGGGTCGGCAATGCCGCGTTCGTCAAAGCGAGCCGTCGTCGCGTCGATCTCCGTAAATTTGGCGTCCGCCAAAAACGGGGAAGAAGGGTTCTTCTTCGCTTCCTCCAATACGACCCGGGCCGCAGCCGTCTTTCCGACCCCGGGCGGGCCGTAAATAATGACATGCTGCGGGTTCGCGCTGCATAGCGCCGCTTTAAGCGCCCGCAAGCCGTCGCGCTGCCCGACGATATCCTGCATCGTTTGCGGCCTCGTTTTTTCCGCAAGCGGTTTGGTCAGCGAGACCGAACGAAGCTTCCGCAGCTTATCCATCTCTTTGCGCGACTCCCTGTCCACCGCGGAACGGTTCGTTTTTTGGTTCCGCAACAGATTCCAGAAATAAAGCCCGATCACTACGGCAAAAAAAACTTGAATCAACATCAATACGACACTAATGTTCATGCACCATCGCTCCTCTCAAGGCAACTCCGAAAGCCGTCCCAATAGACGGCTAAGCTCCATACCTGTGTACTTGGTAGTATTGCCTTCTCGAAGAGGGAATAATCGTCTGGAATCAAAGGGGATCCCCTTTGGTCACCTTTTTTTGTGGTGCGCCTCCCCCACCCCCTCCTGAGGAGGGGGGTCCAAGGGTTTGCACCCTCTGGACACCCCAACCGGCGTGCCTGCGCGCGGCCGTCTTCGACAATCAAGCGAGCTGGCCCCGCGTTGTCCTGTCGGACAAAGCTCTACTGGAGTCATCCGGAAAACAAAAAAACGGCCGAGCCGGAGAACCGGTCAGCCGTGAAATAACAAATTTATTTATGGGCGTGCTGCTTGCGGCCCGGTATTTCGCCGGTCGCCTCGTAGACGCGAACGATTTCGTCGATTTCTTTCTTCAGCTCGTTGAGCAGCTCGGCCTCCGGAACTTTACGAATCATTTCCCCGTAGCGGAACAGCAAGCCTTCGCCGCGCGCGCCAGCAATGCCGATGTCCGCTTCGCGCGCTTCTCCCGGACCGTTAACGGCGCAGCCAAGCACCGATACTTTAATCGGCACCTTGATCTTCGAAATGTATTCTTCCACTTCATTAGCGATCGAGAACAGATCGATATCAAGCCGGCCGCAGGTCGGACAAGATACGAGCGTCGCGGCGTTGGAAATCAAGCCGAACGTCTTAAGCAGCTCGCGCGCCACTTTCACTTCCTCCACCGGGTCGGCGCTCAAGCTGATGCGGAGCGTGTTGCCGATGCCCATGGCGAGAAGAGCGCCGATGCCGGCCGAGCTTTTGATCGTGCCCGAATGGAGCGTTCCCGCCTCCGTAATGCCAAGGTGAAGCGGATAGCGGATTTTTTCCGCGGCCATCGAATAGGCGGCAATCGCCATCGGCACGTCGGAAGCTTTCAGCGACACGATAATATCGTGGAAATCAAGCTCCTCGAGAATGCCGATATGGAACAACGCGCTTTCTACCATCGCTTCCGGGGTCGGATAACCGTACTTCTCCAGCAGATGGTTTTCCAGCGAACCGGCGTTGACGCCGATGCGGATCGGAATGCCCTTCTCCTTGCACGCTTTGACGACGGCTTCCACTTTCTCGCGGCGGCCGATATTGCCCGGATTGATCCGTACCTTGTCGATGCCGTTCTCGATGGCCATCAGGGCCAAACGGTAATCGAAATGGATATCCGCGACAAGCGGGATATGAATGCGTTTCTTGATTTCTTTGATGGCTTCTGCCGCTTCCTTATTGTTCACCGTAACACGGACGATTTGACAGCCAGCTTCCTCCAAACGCAAAATCTCCGCAACGGTAGCTTCCACGTTGGCGGTTTTCGTCGTGCACATGCTTTGGATGATGACCTCGTCGCTTCCGCCAATCGTCAAATTGCCGACTTTAACCGGTATTGTATCTTTACGTGTATACATAAAGCGATCTCTCCCATGAACGTCAAAGTCCACCCCGAATAGGCGGCTTTCGACCGCGAATCCGGGGTGGATTCGATGACGGTTAATGCGCCGTCAGCTTAGGCGCTTTCTTCCTTTTTCTTGCCGCTGCCTTTTTTGGAAGTCAGTTCAGGCATGATTTTTTCTTGAATAGCTTTTTCCGTAATGACGCAAGTGCTGATGTCGTCGCGCGACGGCACCTCGTACATCACTTCGAGCATGACGCTTTCGATGATCGCTCGCAAGCCGCGGGCGCCCGTATTGCGCTTGATCGCTTCTTTGGCGATGGCGTCGAGAGCGGCCGGCTCGAAGTCGAGCTTCACGTTGTCCATCTCCAGCATCTTCTGGTATTGCTTCACGAGAGCGTTTTTCGGCTCGGACAAAATCCGCACGAGCGCCGCCTCGTCAAGCGGCTCCAGCGTCGAAATGACCGGAAGACGGCCAACGAATTCAGGGATCAAGCCGAATTTCAGCAAATCTTCAGGCAATACCATGGACAGGTATTCGCCCGGCTTCATTTCTTTTTGCGCTTCGCCGGAAGTGTGGAAACCGATCACCTTTTTGCCGATCCGGCGCTTGATGAGCTGCTCCAGACCATCGAACGCGCCGCCGCAAATGAACAGGATGTTCGTCGTATCGATTTGGATGAACTCCTGGTGCGGATGCTTGCGCCCGCCTTGCGGAGGCACCGAAGCGACCGTTCCTTCCAAAATTTTGAGCAGCGCCTGCTGGACGCCTTCGCCCGATACGTCGCGCGTAATGGACGGATTTTCCGACTTGCGGGCAACCTTGTCGATCTCGTCGATATAAATAATGCCGCGTTCGGCTTTTTCGACGTCGTAGTCGGCTGCTTGAATCAGCTTCAGCAGGATGTTCTCGACGTCTTCGCCCACGTAACCGGCTTCCGTCAAGGAAGTGGCGTCGGCGATCGCAAACGGCACGTTCAAAATTTTGGCCATCGTTTGAGCAAGCAGCGTCTTGCCCGAACCGGTAGGACCGATAAGCAAAATATTGCTCTTGGCCAGCTCGACGTCTTCGACTTTGTTTTGCGAATTGATCCGCTTGTAATGGTTGTATACGGCTACAGCCAGCGATTTCTTCGCTTGGTCTTGGCCGATAACGTACGAATCAAGAATGGCGCGAATATCTTTAGGCTTCGGAATGTCTTTCAGATCGAGCTCTTCCTCGTGGCCGAGCTCCTCCTCGACGATTTCCGTGCATAGTTCGATGCATTCGTCGCATATATAAACGCCGGGACCGGCCACAAGCTTGCGAACCTGATCCTGGGATTTGCCGCAAAACGAACATTTCAATTGGCCTTTCTCGTCATTAAATTTGAATCCCATCGGGATCACCCTTTCAACTCAATCTTATGTTACTGGAGATGTAATGACTTTGTCGATCAGGCCGTAAGCAAGAGCCTCTTCCGCGCTCATGAAGAAGTCGCGGTCGGTATCCCGCTCGATTTTCTCGTAAGGCTGGCCTGTTCGGTCTACATAGATTTGATTCAGCTTCTGCTTCGTCTTAAGAATCCAGTCGGCATGAATCTTAATGTCGGTGGCTTGACCCCTTACCCCGCCAAGCGGCTGATGGATCATCACTTCGCTGTTCGGCAGCGCAAAACGCTTGCCGGGAGCGCCGGCCGTAAGCAAGATCGATCCCATGCTTGCCGCCATGCCGACGCAAATGGTCGAAACGTCCGGCTTGATGTATTGCATTGTATCATAGATTCCCATGCCGGCTGTAACGGAACCGCCCGGGGAGTTAATGTAAAGATGAATGTCCTTCTCCGGATCGTCGGCCGCCAGGAACAGCAGCTGAGCAATGATGGAGTTTGCGACGTCGTCGTCGATGGCACTGCCGAGGAAAATAATGCGATCCTTCAGCAATCGCGAGTAAATATCGTAAGAACGTTCACCGCGGTTCGTTTGTTCAACTACGATCGGTACCAGATTCATTTGCGACCAACCTCTTTTCGGTTTATGACTTTTGTTACTCTTCTCATTGTATCATGTGCGCGACGCAATGTCATTTTTCCCGGCTTATTACAGTATACGAAAGGAGCGGTGCGTTATGTACATGGGCCGTTGGCCGGCCATCCCCGAAACCGTTAAAGCGATATGTATCCGATTGTTCCATATGTATGTAGCGTTAGCTTGACCGCATTTCGCGGAGGTTTTTCAGCCGGCCGGAAATCTCGGGACGCTTCGCCGTCCCAGGATGAGTTCCGGTGCGGTAAACTAAAGGCACGTACCGTTGACGTGCCTTTAGCCTGTTAAGTTGCGTATGGAATTGTGATAAATTCCGGTCCGTTAAGCGGCGACTTTGCTGTTGTCGACCAGGAATTGAATCGTTTTGCGAAGCTTCAAGTCTTCGCGCAAGCTTTCGATGCTGCCGTTGCGCGTAAACAGCTCGCGGATTTCTTCAACCGAACGGTTGTAGGAAGGAGCAAGCTTTTCCAGCTCGGCCGTTACGTCCTCTTCCGTTACTTCGATGTTCTCGGCGCTCGCGATCGCTTCCAGAACAAGGTTGTTCAGCACGCGTTTCTCCGCGTCGGAACGCATTTGGTCGCGAAGCACGGACTCGTTTTGACCGGAGAACTGGTAGTACAGCTCCATGTTCATGCCTTGCATGCGAAGACGGTTCTCGAAGTCGCGGACCATGAAGTCGATCTCGCGTTCGATCATCGCATTCGGGATTTCAACTTCGGCAGCTTCCGCCGCTTTCTCGATGACAGCCATTTCGCGAGCCGCTTCGTTGTCTTTCGCTTTGCGCTCTTTCAGCTTGTCCGCCAGATCTTTCTTATACTCGTCAAGCGTATCGAATTCGCTTACGTCCTTGGCGAACTCGTCGTCCAGCGCAGGCAGGTTTTTCCGTTTGATTTCGTGCAGTTTCACTTTGAACACGGCCGGTTTGCCGGCAAGCTCGGCAACATGGTAGCTTTCCGGGAACGTTACTTCCACGTCTTTGAAGTCGCCGATGTTCATGCCCACAACTTGATCTTCGAAGCCCGGGATGAACGAGCCCGAACCGAGCTCCAGGGAATAGCGCTCGCTTTTGCCGCCTTCGAACGGAACGCCGTCCACGAAGCCTTCGAAGTCGATTACGGCGATGTCCGTATTCTGCGCTTCGCCTTCGTCGATCGTCGTCAGCTCGGCATGACGCTGCTGCAGACGCTCCAGCTCGGCATTGATTTCTTCCTCCGACACTTCGTCGCTCAGCGCAGGAACTTCGATGCCTTTGTAATCGCCAAGCTTCACTTCCGGCTTAACGGTTACTTTCGCTTTGAACTTGAACGTTTCGCCTTTCGCGAATTGTTCGATGTCGATCTCAGGGCGGTCAACAGGCTCAAGCTTGTTTTCCTTTACGGCTTCCGAATAAGCGTCCGGCAAAATAATGTCGATTGCGTCTTGGTACAGAGCTTCAACCCCAAAACGGGATTCGAAAATGCCGCGAGGCACTTTGCCTTTGCGGAAGCCCGGCACGTTGACTTTCTTTACGACCTTCTTGAACGCTTGATCCAAAGCGGCAGCCACTTTCTCCGCTTCAACCTCGACGTCGATCGAGACGAGATTAGTGTCTATTTTTTCCCAAGTTGCTTTCATTTTATGCTTTCCCCTCCAAAATACGCCTGTATCAATAAATTACACGTTCCATAAACCATTCCATTATAAACAAACCGTTCCGTCATTTCAAGGCTGGGAATCATTGCCGCCCGGCGGCTGCAGCGCCGCAACCTGGCGCAAGGTCCGGCAAGCCTGCTCGTACCGGAACCGGAGCGGTTCGGTTATGCTGTAGGTCTCGCGTATAAAGTCGTCGTCCGCTTTGCCGTAAACGGTAAGCAGAAGGACGTGGTGCAGCGCCGCCGCGTAGCAGTCGACCCATTCCTCGTCGCCGCCGATCATCCATTCGAAGGAAGTGGTGCCGTACAAAAACTGAATGCTCTGCTTCCACAGCTCTCGGGCGAAATGCGGAAGCGTCGGGTCGTCCGATTCGGTAACGGATTCCACCCGTTCGATAATTTGGCTGACGGCAGCCGGAAAATCGTCCATCGAGAGCGGCGTTTTTTCGATTTCGAGCTCCGCGGTCTCCCCCATCCGCTCGAGCTCGATTTTGCCGCTCGCCCCTCTTTTGCGAAGGCATTGCAGCGCGTGGAACTGGACGACCGGGTGAATGGCGGGGTCCCCGGTCAACCATTCGACGATTTCCTCATCGATCGCCGGAGCTTGTATGTATACGCATCTTTCGAGCGCGAGCAGCTGCTGGTCCGGCATCGGATGGTTTTTCATGATGTAAAGAACCTGCTGCACGTAAGCTTCGTCCTGCTCCCTGGGGTTCAAGTATTGCTCGCGGATCAGCGCTTCTTCATCCGGATCTTCCTGCTCGGGAGCGGCGACCGCGCCGTCGCCGTCTCCCGCTTCCGGGAATGCCATCTCGAGCCAATTAAGGAGACTCGTCCACTCTTCGTAATGCCGCTCGTCCTCGCCTTGGCATTGCAGCAAAAACCGCAGCAGCTCCTTCGCCCTGCCGTATTGCTCCGACTCGAGCAGCCTGGTCAACTGAATTTGATATTGGTCGAGCATGTTCGGAAACAAATAAACGTTGTCCGTTCGTTTCTCATGCCGGTCGTTCGTTGTCGTAATGATAACACCGCCTTATTTTTACCTCAAAATCCGCCTGTATATGGTTTGCGTTCGATTATAACACGGAAGCGAAGAAGAAAAAACTGCAGGCCGCCTTCATTCCTTCGGCGACGAACGGTTTTCCGCGCTTCTTGCGCGGCATGAAGCGGACGTGTATAATTATTATATCCTTTGCGGGTGTAGTTCAATGGTAGAACGCCAGCTTCCCAAGCTTGAGGCGAGGGTTCGATTCCCTTCACCCGCTCCATACCGCGAATTCGCCATGCCGGCGGGCGTGGTTTTTTTTATGCCGATTTCCGCAGCTCGGAAACGGCTGGGCTATGCGATTAACGAAAAACGTCCTCGCTGCCGATATATAAATAGCGCCCCGCAATCCTGAACCAGAGCCAAAGGAGGTTCGAGCATGGATATCGCCGCAACGTCGTCCGCTTTCAGCCAAGCGGCGCTTATGCAGGCCGTAAGCCTGCGCGTGATGGACATGGCCCAAACGCAAGCGCAGCAGCAAGGCGACAATTTGGCCCAAATGATGGCCAGCGTACAGCCTCACATCGGGCGTCAGCTGGACATCAAAGTGTGACCCTGCGGGGGTCGCATTTTTTTCTTCAAAAAGATATTGCAAATCATAATATCCCCATGATATAATCTTAGTCATGTCCCAGTAGCTCAGCAGGATAGAGCAACGGCCTTCTAAGCCGTCGGTCGGGGGTTCGAATCCCTCCTGGGACGTTCCCTGAATTCTACATATCGAGGCAGAAAACTTCAAAAAGTCCGGATCCCATACATGGGATTCGGGCTTTTTTTCCTTTTTGAAACGGTCGACATAACCCCCTCCGTCCATTATATTGATTCCAGAAGTTCTATATAGCGGAGGCTGAAGACGATGACATACCGGTCCACCAAATGGCTAATCTTGATCATCCCTACGATAACGATAGGAGTATGGGAATATATCCGCCATACGCTGCTGCTGCCGTATTTGTCCATGGAAGCCGGCAACGCGCTGGCGCCGGTCATCGTGCTTGCCGTTACGGTGACCCTTGTCCGGAAGCTGTTCGCCGTTCTGGAGGAAACGAGGCAGGCGCTGGAGCGCGAGCGGATTGGGTCAGCGTCTTTGCGGGAGAGGGAGCAGCTGGCGAGAGAGCTGCACGACGGTCTATCGCAGTCGTTGTTTTTGCTCTCCGTCAAGCTGGATCTGCTTGACCGCGCCGATTTGCCCGAGAACGCCAAACGGACGTCGGAACAAATCCGAAGCACGGTAAAGCACATTTACGAGGATGTCCGCCAGCTGATCGACAATCTTCGGACGCCGGTCGCTTGCCAAGACGATTCGTTGCTCCAATCCGTCGGCCGGCTAGCAGCGGAGCTGGAGGAAAGCGGCGCGATGCAAGTGGAGCTCGATATCGAGATGGAGGGCGGCCTGCTGTCCAGCAAGGAAAAGGTGGAGCTTCTCGCCATTATCAGGGAAGCGATGTTTAACGCGCAGAAGCATGCGCAGGCGGAGCGGCTCGCGGTCTCCTGCCGGCACGATGCCGTTAACGGAGGGTTTGTCTGCTCCGTGACGGACAACGGCAGCGGCGTGCGGCCCCAGCAGATGCATGCCGCCGGCCGCTACGGCATCCGCATGATGCGGGAGAGGGCCGAAGCCATGGGCTGGACGTTCCGGATCGAAAGCCCGGCAAGCGTTCCGGGCGAGAACGGCGGGAATGCCGGGACCCGGGTCGAAATCGCCGCAAGGAGGCGAACGACATGAGGCTGAGCGGAAGCCGAAGCAAACAAACGGTTAAAGTGCTGATCGTCGACGACCATCCGCACGGACGGGAAGGAATGCGGGATATTTTAAGCATGGACGACGCGTTCGAAATTATCGGCGAAGCGGACGGCGGAGAAGCCGCCATCGCCCAAATCGGCGAGCGCATGCCCGACCTTGTGCTGATGGACATCCATATGCCGGGCGTCGGAGGATTGGAAGCGACGCAGCGCATCAAGCTGCTCTATCCGTCCGTCATCATCGTCATGGTCACGGTATCGGACGACATCTCGCATCTGTTCGAGGCGATCAAGCGAGGCGCGCAGGGCTATTTGCTCAAAAACTTGGCCCCCTCCGCCTGGCTTGAATATTTGAGGGCGGTCTCGATCGACGAAGCTCCCGTATCGAAGGAGCTGGCGTTCCGGCTTCTGAAGGAATTCGCCGCGGTTTCCGCAGCGGACGGCGCTGCATCTTCTTCCTCGGGCAACGGCGCCCCGGCCGCGAAAGCGGCGAACGACAGCCGGACGGAAAGCTTTGTCACGCCGCTGACGAACCGGGAGAAGGAAATATTGGAGCAGGTCGCGCTGGGCCGCTCCAACCGGGCGGTCGCGGAAGAGCTCGGTTTATCGGAGCATACCGTCAAAAACCATCTGAAAAACATTTTGCAAAAGCTACATTTGCAAAACCGCGTTCAGCTCGTCCGCTACGCCGTCGAAAACGGCATCGCGCCTTTCGGCGGCCACCAAGGCTAAGCCGCCGCTTTCGCACGCCTCCCGGCGCGGGTAGCCCTTTCGAGTCATGTCAAACCGCCTTTCTCCCCTTATAGTTAAACCGATGAGAGATACATAACGGAAAGAAAGGCGGAGACGGATTCGATGAAAAAGGGAGTATGGTCCATCGCCCTTGCCGCGGCGGCGTTGCTGCTGTTTGCGAACGCGGCAAGCGCGCACGTAACGGTTAATCCGAAGGAGGTTCAGGCAGGCGCCTATCAAGTGTTTACCGTAAGAGTGCCGAGCGAAAGCAAAAACAAGCATACGACAAGCGTTACGGTCGATATTCCGGCGCAAGTAAAAATTACCCGTACCCAGCCGGTTCCGGGCTGGAGCTACGAGCTGAAAAAAGACGCCGAAGGCCATATAACCGCCGTCAGTTGGAAAGCGGAAGGCCCGGGACTAGCCGAAACGGAGTTCCAGGACTTCCAGCTTTCCGGCCGCGTCGCCGACGATGCGGCGAGCTTGACGTGGGTAGCGCACCAAACGTATGACGACGGCACCGTCATCGACTGGGCGGCATCCGACGAAAATGCCGAATTCCCGGCATCCGTAACGACCGTTGCCGCTCCGGCCGGCAAAGCGGAATCCGCCGGCGGCACCCGGAGCTGGACGCTCGGACTGTCGATCGCGTCGCTTGCGCTATCCGCCGCAGCTCTTGTTATCGCCTTGGCGCGCCGCCGCAAAGGTTAAGCTGCTTAGGTGTCGAGGAGCAAACCTGCATACGAAAAAACAGCGCGTCAATCGAGCCGCTTTCGAGCTCCGGACGCGCTGTTTTTTTGCCTGCCAAATATCCGCTTCGACGTCAGGCGGCTCAACGGGAAATCTTCCAGCCGGCTTCGGCGTCCCGTTCGTTACGGCGGACCTTCCGGCCGTCGGATTGCCCGCCGCGGACGCCCCTCCCCCTTTCCACGGAAAACGAAACGAGGACTGCTTCATGCTCTCCCCTCCCGTTAAAACAAGTTCATCGAAGCGATATGGCGCTTCGTTTCTTCGGTGCCGCATTCGTACAGCAGCCGGTAAATTTGGGCGATCGTTTCGTCGTACCCGCTATTCAGCTCGCGATCCTCGTTCGAATCGAACACGCTTAGGCCGTAATGGCCTGCCTCCGCTTCTTCGACGCTGGACAAATCGCCGAAAAGCTCCTGCAGCTTGGACACCTCTTCTTCGGTTGCCCGAATGACAAGCTCGTAAGCCGCCGCATGAGGATCTTCCAGCACTTGTCCGGCCCCGACGGAAACGTAATACGTTTTTTTGCCGTCGCCGGCCCCGCCGGCTCGATCGTCATATTCATCGTATGCCATAAAGATTATTCAGCTCCCACGCAGAAATGACTTCGACGTCCTATTTCCAAAACATCTCCCCAATAGCATCCCATTCGGACAGACAATTTATGCCCAGCAGCCGCATATAACGGTTATTATCGCTACTTGCGGTCCGCAAGCGAGAGAGGAATGAGAAGAAATGTGTGGAATCACCGGATGGATTGATTGGAACAGCGACCTGAGCCATGAAGTCAGCAAGCTGGAAAAAATGACGGAGACGCTGGCATTGCGCGGACCGGATGCCTCCGGCATCTGGATGTCGGAGCATTGCGCGGTCGGCCATCGCCGCTTGTCCGTCATGGACCCCGAGAACGGAGCGCAGCCCATGATTCGCCGCTCCGGCGAAAATACGTATGTCATCGTCTATAACGGAGAGCTTTACAACGCTCCGGAGCTAAAGAAGGAGCTTCAGGACAGAGGACACCGGTTCACGACCAATTGCGACACCGAGGTGCTGCTCGTCGCCTATATCGAGTGGGGGGCTTCCTGCGTGGAGCGGTTTAACGGCATTTTCGCTTTCGCCATTTGGGATACGGCCGGGCAAAACCTCTTTCTGGCACGCGACCGGCTTGGCGTCAAACCTCTGTTTTACAGCACAAAAGGAAGCATGTTTTTGTTCGGTTCCGAGGTGAAGTCGATTTTGGCCCATCCGTCGTTTAAAGCGGAGGTGGGCGCCGAAGGGTTGGCCGAAATTTTTATCGTCGGTCCGGCCAGGACGCCCGGCCAAGGCATATATAAGGATCTGGCGGAGCTGAAGCCCGGTCAATGCATGACCGTAACGGCCGACGGCCACCGGATATCCGCCTATTGGAAACTGGAAGCATTGCCGCACGAAGACGACGTGGACGAAACGGCCGCCAAGGTTCGCGAGCTGCTTGCCGATACGGTCGAGCGCCAATTGATGTCGGACGTTCCCGTCTGCACGCTGCTGTCCGGAGGATTGGATTCCAGCGCTCTGACGACGCTGGCGGTACGCTACTACGAACGGACGGGGCAAGGCGAGGTCCATACTTATTCGGTAGACTATACCGATAACGACAAGCATTTCAAAGCGCACGCCTTTCAGCCCAATTCGGACGCGCCGTGGATCGAAAGAATGACCTCGTATCTCGGAACCGTGCATCACGCGGTGCAATTCGATACGCCCGAGCTTGTCGGAGCGCTGCATGACGCAACGATCGCGCGGGATTTCCCCGGCATGGCGGACGTGGACGCTTCGCTGCTCCTGTTCTGCCGCGAAATTAAAAAAGGCGCCACCGTAGCCATCTCCGGCGAGGCGGCGGACGAAGTATTCGGCGGATACCCTTGGTTCCACCGCGAAGACGCGCTCGGCGCAGACACTTTCCCTTGGTCGCTCGCCGCTCCGATGCGGGCCGGATTGCTGAACGAAGAAATCGCGGACTGGATTAAACCGCTTGAATATATCGGAGACCGTTATGCGGATGCCGTCGCCGAAGTTCCGTATCTCGGAAACGAAACGGAAAACGAGCGCAAAATGCGGAAGATGTCCTATCTCAACATTACCCGCTTTATGCCTACGCTGCTCGACCGCAAGGACCGGATGAGCATGGCCGCGGGCCTCGAGGTGCGGGTGCCGTTCTGCGACCACCGGCTTGTGCAGTATGTATGGAATATCCCCTGGGAAATCAAAACGTCGGGGGACCGGGAAAAAGGCATTTTGCGCAAGGCGCTGCGCGGCATATTGCCGGAAGACGTACTGACCCGCAAAAAAAGCCCCTACCCGAAAACTCATAACCCGAATTACTTGGCGGCCGTTAAAGGACTGCTGCTTGACGTGCTGAACGATCCCTCTTCTCCTTTATTGCCGCTCATCAATGTCGCGAAAGTAAGGGAGCTTGCGGAATCCGACTCGGCCGCCAGCAACGTTCCGTGGTTCGGCCAGCTGATGTCCGGGCCGCAATTGTTCGCTTATCTATACCAAGTGAATCTGTGGCTCAAAAAATACGGCGTCGTCATTAAATAAATATGCGGCATCGGGCGGAAACATGCACTAAATCCGCCTTTGCCGCATAGATGCCAAACGTCGTTTACATGCTCACTCCGTCATCCGAGAAGCTCCATCAGCCGCGCGAGCGCAGCCCCGCGATGGCTGATGCTTTGTTTCTCCTCCTTGGACAACTCCGCCATGAACCGGCCGAGCTGCGGCAGCCAAAACAGCGGATCGTATCCGAAGCCGCCGCTGCCGCGCGGCTTGGAGGCAATGTATCCGTCGACCGTGCCTTCCGACTCGATGTAACGGCCCGTTGCCGGATCGTACAGCGCCAAAGCGCACACGAACTGCGCCCGGCTCAGAAGCCGGGTGCCGTCCGGCAGCGGCTCGGCCGCGTCGGCTTGCGGCAGCGCCTTAAGCTCGCGCAGCAGCTTGGCGTTGTTGTCGCTGTCGGCTGCGCCTTCGCCGGCATAACGGGCCGAATACACGCCCGGCGCTCCGCCAAGCGCCTCGACGCGCAGCCCGGAGTCGTCGGCAAGGGCGATGACGCCAAGGGCGTCGCCTGCCGTCTTCGCTTTCGTCCGCGCATTTTCCGCAAAGGTAACCCCGTACTCCGGAATGTCCGGCAGTTCGGGAAAATCGTTCAGGCTGGCCACCGTTCGGCCCAGCTTGCCGAAAGCATGGGCGAATTCCTGCACTTTGCCCTTGTTTTTCGTTGCGATCAGAATAACGCCTTCGGACAGCCCCGCCATGTTATTCCCCTCCGATCCGGTCCGCGATGTCGCCGAGCGCTTCGATCTGCTTGCCGATCAGCTCTTGGATGCCCGCTTCCGCCAGCGCCAGCAGCCCGTTCAGCTCCTCGCGCGAGAACGGCTCCTCTTCGCCCGTTCCTTGCACCTCGACGAATTTGCCGCCGCCGGTCATGACGACGTTCATGTCGACCTTCGCCTTGGAATCTTCTTCGTAATTCAGATCGAGCACCGGAGTATTATGTATGACGCCTACGCTGACCGACGCTAGAAAGTCGGTTATCGGAAATTTCGCAAGCTTTGCCGTTTGCGAAATTTTGTTGACGGCAAGCGCAAGGGCGATAAACGAACCGGTAATGGACGTCGTTCTCGTGCCGCCGTCCGCTTGAATGACGTCGCAGTCCAGCGTGATCGTCCGTTCGCCGAGCGCCTGCAAGTCTACGACGGAACGCAAGGCCCGGCCGATCAAACGCTGGATTTCCATCGTGCGCCCCGACAGCTT
Source organism: Paenibacillus thailandensis (assembly GCF_042685365.1). Lineage (NCBI taxonomy): Bacteria > Bacillati > Bacillota > Bacilli > Caryophanales > Paenibacillaceae > Paenibacillus > Paenibacillus thailandensis. The sequence goes on from NZ_JBHUMY010000001.1 coordinate 283,818, forward strand.
GCCCTTGTTCGCTTCCCGCTGGTTGCGGGAGTGGGTCGCGCGCGGCAGCATCGAGTATTCCGCCGTTACCCAGCCTTTGCCTTGCCCCTTCATAAACGGCGGGACGCGCTCTTCGACGCTGGCGGTGCATATTACTTTCGTGTCGCCGAATTCGATCTGCACCGAACCTTCCGCATATTTGTTAACGCCTGTCGTTATCGTTACCGGCCGAAGCTGGTTCGGTTGCCGACCGTCATTTCTCATGTCCATATCCTCCTGAATCTTCAATACAATCGTTCCTATTTTATCAAAGTCCATCGCGAAAAGCATCTTTCGCCCCGTAACGTATCCTCCCCAAAAGTGACGCGATGCTCTGTGGCCAATTCCGATTACTTTTGGGGGAACCCCCCGTAACCAATCCCCCAAAAGTGACGCGAAGCTCTGCGGCCAATTCCGATTACTTTTGGGGGAGCCCCCCGGAAAAAGAAAAAGGAGAGCGGGACTGTACCAGTCCCTCCTCTCCTGACGGCCGGCGTCATGATTTTAAGGCGTTGACGTGATGCGGCCGCTCTACCGGCTGGTTATAGGAATTGTTGTTTTCGTCCACAATATTCGAATCGCCGTTCAGCCGGATTTGCACTTGCTTGGCCTCCGTATTTTCCGTGACGGACAGGATGACGGCCTGCAGCAATTCTTGCGGGATCGGATCGCCGGCCTGGTAAGCGGAATCCTCGAAATCGACCGTGGCGACTCCTTCGTTCACTTCCACGTTTTTGACGAGAAAGTCCGGAGTGACGACCGCGGTGAGCGGGGATCCGTTCAGCGGACCGGACACAAGCTGCTCCATCGCGGCCTCGGCTGGAGCGTCCGTGCGCGGTATGAGCCGGGTAACCGGAACGTAATACTGCTCGTTGTCGGCCGTTTGCGAAGAGAAGTAAAGCGTTACCGGCGTCGACTGGGACAACGTTACGCCGCTTGCCGTCTCCAGGTTAATGCCGATGGATCGGGTAAGGGGCTCGTCTAGCGGGAAGCTGTCTACCGGCATCTCGGCCAGCTTCTCCCCTTGCACGGACAGCTCGACCTGCTCGATGCCGCTCATCGCCGTCAGCGTCCATGTGATCGCTTCGACCATCGGACGCTCGTCCTGCGCGTTATACGAGACGAACGATTCCGAGAAATCGACTTTGGCCAGCTTCTGCTCGGGGTCGATCGTAAAGGAATTGATTTGCGTGCCTTTGGGCAGCAGAGCCCGGAAATCCGATGGAATGGCGGCCGCGTATTCGCCGTCTTCCACCATCAGCGCCAGCGCCTTCTCGCCGGCTTGTTCGTCTTGTCCAAGCGCGACGGGGATCGACACGGGCGCCAGATAACCGTCGGCATTTTGCAAATAAACGGTTAACCGGGTTTGCTCGCCCTGCACTTCTTGAGCCGTATCGGGCTGGCCAACCTGCGAACCGGCATTCGTCGGCGCGTCGCTTTCCGATACGACGTCTTGCGGCGGGTCGATCGCGCTCGTCTCCTCCGTAAATAGTCCGCAGCCGGCCGTTACGAGCGGTATGACGAGCATCCCTCCGATAGCGGCTCTGCGAATCCAGCGCAGTTGGTTCATATTGACCTTTCCTCCCATTCGATATTTGCTTTCAGAGGCGGCTTTGTACAACTCCTCTTTTGTAGTACTATGTATACGAGCCCTGCTGCGCGGTTAGACCATATTTGTCCACAAAATGATAAGGGGGTACGAAAAGCTTGACGGACGAGCATCTGTACAGCTTAAACAGCAAAAAAGTCGAAGCGGCAACCGACGAATGGCTTGCCAAACGCGGCGTAACGAGAGAGGCGATCGCCGAGCTCGTATTCTTTCTGCAGAAGGATTACTACCCGGATTTATCGGTTGAAGAATGCCTGGGCAGCGTCAACGCCGTCTTATCGAAGCGTGAAGTGCAAAACGCCGTCCTCACCGGCATCCAGCTCGACGTGCTGGCGGAGGAAGGCAAGCTGATTTCCCCGCTGCAAGAAATGATTTATAACGACGAAGGCTTATACGGCTGCGACGAAATTTTGGCCTTTTCGATCATCAATGTATACGGAAGCATCGGCTTTACCAACTTTGGCTACATCGACAAAGTGAAGCCGGGCATTCTGGAAAAGCTGAACGATCGAACGGACAAGGAAATCCATACGTTCCTTGACGATATCGTAGGCGCCGTCGCCGCTTCGGCGGCCAGCCGCATCGCCCACCGCAAGCAGGCGGAACGCGAGTCCAACATGAACGCGCCGATCGATTGACGAATTTCACACAATAAAATCCCGTCCCACTGGATACAGTGAAACGGGATTTTTTACGTTATCCTACTCTCCGGATTTCCGATAGGAGATCATGTCCCCGCCGCCCGAGAGCGCTCGCTCGGCCCGGCCGCGGCGTTCCAAATAATAAAGATGGGCAAGCGTTTCCGCCATCGCAAAACGCAAATTGTGCGGATTCGACCGCAGCCTTTCGCCGAAATGCAACTCGCATAGCTCGAACCCGGTCCTCGGCTGCGTCAATTGTTCCAGCATATCGGCAAGCCGGCGTTCGTGATGGAGCCGGAGCTCCTCCGTCCTCTCCGCAAATCCCGCAAACGGATCGCGATGGCCCGGGAACGCCAGCTTCACCCGCAGCCGCCCCAGCTCCGACAAGCTGTCCAAAAATGTGGAAAGAGGATCGTCGTCTTCCCCGGGAACGACGCCGACATTCGGCGTAATGCGGGGCATGACCTGATCGCCGCATAGGATAACTTCCTTCTCGCGGGAATAAAACAACACCTGTCCCAGCGCATGGCCGCCTGCGCCGATCAGCTCCCATTCCAGCCCTCCGAATTTCATGCGCTCCCCGGCTTCTATAAAAGTTACTTCCGGATGCGGCGTAACCCGCTTATAAAAAGAAGCAAAATCGCGGTCGATCGCGTCCGCCAATTCGCCCGGCATGCCGTGCTTCCGAAACAGCGCCGATAACTCCTCGCTTGAAGCGCCTTCTTCTCCCCATAAACGCTGGGTATACGCGAATGCTTCCCTCGTCATGTAAACCGGCGCGCCCGAACGTTGCTGAAAATAGCCGGCTAATCCGTAGTGATCGGGATGCTGGTGAGTAAGCACGATCCTCCGGATATCATGAAACGAAATCCGGCGGCGCTCCATGACGCTCTCCCAGGCGGCTATCGCTTCCTCCGTCCGCAGCCCCGGGTCGATCACGGTATAGCCGTCCGGTTCGGGCAGCACATAACTGTTCACCCACCTCAGCGAGAACGGCAGCGGCACTTTCACCTGAAGCCATCCCCCCTCCCATTCGGTTGTCTCGATTTCTCGACTGTCTTCCAAATCCATCCCCGCCTTTCTTATGCAAGTATTGTACTCCAAGCCGCACCGGAAAGCATAATTTCCGGCTTATTCGCGCAAAATAACGCAGTTACTGGAAAAGGCTGCCGGAGAATGCCGTGACGGCCGATCCGGGCGGGACAGGTTCAAAAACCGATTAAAGGAAGGTTCCCTTTATGCTCGAACGCTTGAAACAGCTGCTCGCAGCTTCCATCGATATAAAAATGACGACGCAAACGAACAGCGAGCTGAGCATCGAAGTCGCTTATATCGCTCCGTTATGCGACGAAAAGCTGGTCAATGAGTTTATTTTCGTTCCATTCGCGAAGGAAATCGTATCGTTCCGCAAGGAACTGCATACCATTCCGCAATATATCAAGGTTCACGATCCGGCAACCTGGACCGAACTGCTCCTTAGCGGGTTCGTCCTGATCGAAGCCGACGGAGAGATCTATTCGTTTTACGCCGCGCGGATCATTAGCGATTTAAGCCCGGTTACGACCGTAGAGAACGCCATCCAGGGACCCCAGCTCGCCTTGAACGAAGACGTCGAGAAATCGCTCAATCTGCTTCGGACGATGTACCCGAGTCCCGAGTTCGCCTCGGAAGAGCATACGCTCGGCTATTTGTCCAAGACGCCGGTCGTGCTTGCTTACGACCAGAAACGGGTCGATCCGGTCGTGCTGAGAAATGTCAGGAAAAAACTGACCGAGATCGAAACCGAAATGATCCAGGCGGCAGGCGAAATCGCCCGCGAGCTTGTCGGTGGCCGGAAGCATTTGTTTCCTACGGTGCTGGTGACCGAACGGCCGGACCGTATTACAAGAGCGCTGGCGCAGGGGAAAATAACTTTGCTCATCAAAGGAAGCCGTTTCGGCTTGATTTTGCCGGCTACTTTCTTTGATTTCATGCATGCGGTAGAAGACGACTACGAAAGCTTCTGGATGACGCGGACGCTGCTTATTTTGCGGTATATCGCCGTCATTCTGACGGTTGTGCTTCCCGCGATTTATATCGCCCTCGCTTCCTACAATCCGGAGCTGGTCCGGGTGCAGCTTGCTTTTTCGGTTAACGGGAGCCGGGCCGCTGTGCCTTACCCTTCGTTTATCGAAGTGATGCTTATGTTATTTATGATCGAAGCGCTGGTCGAGGCCAGCACGAGGCTGCCCCGCTATATCGGATCGACGGCAACGACGGTAGGCGGCTTGATTCTCGGCCAAGCGGCCCAACAGGCCGGCCTTGTCAGCAGCATTATGATTATCGTGACGTCCGTGGTCGCCATCTCCAACTTTGTCGTCCCAATCAATCCGCTTATGACCTCGGTCCGTTTTTTGAAATACACGCTAATTCCGCTGGCCGTCTTTTTCGGCATTTCGGGAGTTACGGTCGGCTTCTTTGCCATTCTCGTTTATATGTGCAACTTGCGCAGCTTCGGCAAGCCGTACTTGCGCATATTCGGTGATTTGCAGAAACAACAGGGCGATATCGGGCAGGTGAACAGCAAATGAACAGGTACTTTTATTACAGCGTGATGTTGGCCAGCATGATGAACATTCTTTTTTACATACCGAAGTTTCTCATCCATCAAAGGTATACCGGGGCGGTTTCCTCCCTTCTTGTGGGAGGAGCCGCGGGCTCTCTTTTGGCCTTTCTGTTTCTGAATGCGATTCAGCGTTTTCCCGGCAAAGGCTTGCCCGAAATTTTGGAAACGGTACATAACAAACCGGTATCCCGGTTTTTCTCTTTTATATTCGGATTGCACTGGTTTTGCGCGGCCTTGCTTCCGCTTGTCGATTATGCCTACGTATTAAACCGGTTTTTGAACCCGGACGCGACTCCGATCGCCATTCTGATTCTGCTCGCTCTTGTTTGTACGTACGCCGCGTCCCGCTCGTTGCTAACCGTCGCTTTACTGATGGAACTGGGGTTAATCCTTAACGCCCCGATCGCCATATTCATCATGGCGAAAGCTTTGACGAGCGATACCTTCAACTGGGACGCCGTGCGCACGGTCGCGAACTACGTGACGGTTGCGCCGAATTATGCCGCAATAGCCGCAGCTTCCTATACGTTCATAGGATATATGCATATGTGCATCTTCAACCGGTTGTTTCCGCCGAACTTTCGTTATCGTTTTTACATTTGGCTTATCCCGATGATCGGATTTGCGTTTTTGCTCGTTTCGTTTTTTGTCCCGATCGCCTTTCACGGCACCGAGACTGTTGCCGCGTATATGTACGTATGGACGGTTACGGCCGATTCGATGGTTATGTCTTACGGCTTCATCGAGCGGGTGTTGTTCCTGTTTTTGTTCGTATTTCTTAATCTTTCGCTCATTCACTCCATGTCCGTCTGGCATCAGAGCATGGAGTTTTTCAAGAGCGCCTTCTGGAAAAAGAAACCGCAAGTCGACTCGCCCGAAACCCCGGTTGCCAACTATGTGATTTGCGGCGTGTTTCTGGCCATTACGATCGTCTTTATGATTTTAACCGACGAACGGGATACTTTTATCCTGACGCTCCAATGGGTCAAATTCCGGTTCGTATTGGAAATCGTTCTGGTCCTTTGGATATTTGTCATCAGCAGGAAAGGAAGGGAAAAGCATGCGGCCAGGTCATCGTAAACGGCGTATACTGCTTGTTCCGCTGCTGCTTCTTCTGTTTGCGCAAGGCTGCGGTTTCAAAGATATCGACAAACGTTTTTTTATCGTGGCAACCGGCATTGACGCTTCCGGCGACGAAGACAAGCCGTACCGGGTCACGATACGCCTGGCCATTCCTTCGCCTCAAGTCGAACCGGGCAAATCCAAAGCGGAGATCGAAACGATCGATGCGCCGACGGTGGCCGAGGCGATGCGCCTCCTTAAATCGCATGTCGACAAGGAGCTGGATTTCGGCCATTGCAAAATATTTTTATTGGGCGAGAAGCTGGCGGCAAACGGATATAAAGAGGTGCTGGAATGGATGATGCGGAGAAGAGACATTCAAAACGTGGCGGACGTTGCCGTCGGTATTCCCGATACGGAGAAGATTCTGCACATCGAGCCGGTATCGGAGCGATATCCGGGCAATGCGCTGTTTTTTAGCTTTGGCGCGGACGGAACGGATTCCTCCTACATTGTCGTCAAATCCGTTTCGGAGTTTTCCAGAAGGGCTTACGAGAAAGGGTTGGACCCGATTCTGCCGGTCATCAAAGGCGAGAAACAAGGTTATATCATCAACCAGGCGGCGGTTTTCAATAAAAGCAGCATGGCGATGATGCTCTCGCCGGAAGAGACGCAAACCTATTTGCAGGTCGCGGAACGATTTTCGAATTCCTCGATCACGGCAAAAATCGAGTCCAAATCCGTTGTATTGGCCGTTAATTATATTCAGACGAGATATAAATTCAAAAATTCCAACGAGATACCCGTACTCGAGATGAATATCAGAGCGCGCGCATTGATCGATGAAGCCCCTCGAGGCATGTTTGATCAAGAATGGGGAAGCATTGAGAAGCAAATATCCGAACAATATGCGGAGCAAGTCCGACGCCTTCTCGTAAAGCTGCAAAAGGCGGGCGTCGACCCGATCGGCTTCGGTTTAAATTACCGCGCCAACCATCCGGGCAACCAGGCGTTCGAGGAATGGAAAAAAATATATCCGAAATTGAAATTCGAGATCAAATGCGATATTAAAATCGAGGGCACCGGTTTAATTGAGTAAATGTAAAAACGCTCCTTGCACCCGGGACGTTAATTGCATCCCATCGTACAAGGAGCGTTTCTGTCTGGGACACGCCGGAAGCATAACCGTTAAGAGCCAATCTACAGAACCTGCTTGTTACTCCCTTGTCGTTCTTATCCCTTTTGCTCAGTCAACATCATCCGGCATGGCCGGCTCTTCAGAGCCCAGTCCCCCGACGTCAATGACTTTGCAGGAACGCTTCGATCTCCGAGCGCGTCGGGACCGAGGTCTGTGCGCCGGCTCGGGTTACGCCGATCGCCGATGCCGCCGATGCGAACCGGAGCGCCTCGGCCGGCTCGATACCGTTCAAGCTTGCGGCGGCATACGCGCCGATAAACGTATCGCCTGCAGCCGTCGTATCGACCGGGCTGACGCGAAATGCCGGGATCCGGTGCCTGCGCCCGGACCGGTCGGCATAAAAGCAGCCTTCCGCTCCCAGCGTTATAATCGCCGCTTCCACTCCCTTTTGAAGCAAACCGCTTGCAGCCTCCTCAAGACCGGAATCATCGTCCGGACGGATTCCGGTAATCGTCTCCGTCTCGGTTTCGTTCAATATAATCGTGTGAACGAAGGGCAGCGATTCGTCGGGAACGGGAGCTGCCGGCGCGGGATTATAAAAAACGCGGGCCCCCGTTTTGGATGCGTGGTTCAAGACGGCTTGATTCGTAGCCCAAGGAATTTCGTTTTGCAGCAAAATGACAGTGTCTTTGCTCCAGCTTTCGGCGCTTCTGCCGACCAATGTCCAATCGACGAGGGCGTTCGCTCCTTCGCAAAGCACGATTTGATTTTCGCCGTTCGCCGAAACCGTAATAAAGGCCATTCCCGATATTCCCTGCACGACGGAAATCTCGTCCGTTCCTACCCCGTATTGCTTCAGCGATTGCAGAAGGGGCTCGCCGAACGCATCGCTGCCGACGGCCCCGACCATGACGGTTGAAGCGCCCGCAAGCGAAGATGCAACCGCCTGATTCGCTCCTTTGCCGCCTGGATGAAAAGCAGCTCCGCGGGCATGTATCGTTTCGCCCGGCTTCGGAAATTGCTCGACGCTGCTGACTACGTCCATGTTAATGCTGCCAACGACGATAATGTTACGCATAACCGTATCTCCTGTTCTCTAATCTATTCGTTTGCCGAAGCTCCGCGATGGTGCCGGCTCCGATTCCGAACATAGCGGTACGAAGCTCGAATTCGATCCGTTCGAATTGTGCGGCAAGCGTCTCCACCGCCTTTGCCCTGCTCTTCTCTGCCGCATTCGGCAGCAAAATCCGGCCGAACCCGGCCAAATCGGCACCGAGCGCGATCGCTTTCGCCGCGTCGACGCCGCTTTTCAGCCCGCCGCTGGCGATAACCGACGTTGCCGGAGCCGCTCGTTTTACATCGATCAACGCTTCCGACGTCGAGATTCCCCAGTCTGCAAAAGCTTCGGCCGCCTGGCGCCGCATCGGCGTCGTGCGGAATTTTTCGACCTGGCTCCAAGAAGTGCCTCCCGCGCCCGCTACGTCGATGAAGGCAATGCCCGCTTCCGCCAGCCTCTCCGCAGTATCGCCGTCTATCCCCCAGCCAACTTCCTTTATGCCGACGGGAACGCTCAATGCATCGCAGACATCCTTAATTTTGCGCAATAAACCGCGAAAATCCGTATTCCCTTCCGGCTGGAACACTTCCTGCATGCCGTTTAAATGCAGCACAAGCGCATCCGCTTCCGCCATTTCCACCGCCCGGATGCAATCGCCCCAATCGAAGCCGTAGTTCAGTTGAACCGCCCCCAGATTGGCGATAACCGGCACATGCGGGGCTTCGTTTCTTATGTAAAAAGAAGCGGCCAGTTCTTCTTTCTCGATAGCCGCGCGCATGGAACCAAGCCCGATCGCCCAGCCGCGCGCCTCGGCGACCTCGGCCAAACGGCGGTTGATGTCGCCGGACTCGCTTGTTCCGCCCGTCATGGAGCTGACCAGGAGCGGCGTTTTTAACGCTTTGCCAAGCCAGGTCGTACTTATGTTGATGTCGTCGAAGGACAACTCCGGGAGGGCGTTATGGCGAAACCGGAAACGCTCGAAGCCGGTCTCGATGCCAGCTCCGTTTACATCCTCCTGCAAGCAAATCCGAATATGCTCGCCCTTCCGTTTTGAAGTGGAATCTCCTTCCAACGAGGCTTCCGGCCTCTGCGTCATGAACGTTCCTCCTAAAAGGTTTTTTAGAATACGCAACGAGATTCGTTGCGGGATAAAAAAGCCTGCTTCGTAAGCGTTGCTTGGTTTTTTAGAATACGCAACTGGATACGGTGCGGATAAAAAGCCTGCTTCGTAAGCGTTGCTTGGTTTCTATAGAATAATCGCCGGGATAGGTTGCGGGCCGAGAAAAACTGCTGTTGAAGCCCTTCGAGGATGAGCGTTCGCGTTTACATGATTGTTTTTGGCCTAGGCTTTAAAAACTTCACCCTATCTTTTAATCATACAATTATTCTATTTTAGTGTAAATGCGGACCGGACTGATCAACGGATTATACAATCGGCGTCACAATAATGATTAACAAAATCATAATATTGATTGATATGCTCAAATATCTATTGTTCCGAGTCATTTTTTGCCTTACAATGAAATCAAGAAGATGGATAAAGGAGGAAACAGCATGCAGATTATCCGATTCGATACGGCCGGAGAGCTTGACGCTTACGCGGCCAACGTTATGGCCGAGACGATAAAATCCAAGAACAATCCGGTTTTAGGATTGGCTACAGGCTCCACGCCGCTCGGCATTTACGACAAAATGGCGGAATTATACCGCGGCGGACAACTTTCCTTCGAACGCGTGACGACTTTTAATCTGGACGAATACGTCGGCTTGCCTGCAAACCACGAACAAAGTTATGCTTATTACATGAGTAAGCACCTGTTTTCCAAAATTAACATTCCGAAAAATCAAACAAACCTGCCGAACGGCATCGCAGAAAATTTGGAGCAGGAATGCGCCGGCTACGAAGCGAAGCTGGAATCGCGTCCCATCGACATTCAGCTGCTCGGTCTCGGGCATAACGGCCATATCGGATTCAACGAGCCGGGCGAGACGCTGTCCGGAAAAACCCATGTGGTGGAGTTGAAGCCGGAAACGCGAAAAGCGAACGCGCGGTTTTTCGATTCGCTCGACGATGTCCCGAAGTACGCCGTTACGATGGGCGTTGGATCGATTTTGAAAGCAAATACGATTATGTTGGCGGTACGGGGCGCAGACAAGGCGGCGATCGTACGCGAAGCGCTGACCGGTCCTATTACGACGAAAGTGCCGGCTTCTTTGCTTCAGACGCATCCCCGCGTACTTGTGCTGCTGGACCGCGAAGCGGGAAGGATGTTGGAACGATGAACGAAGCAGAAAACAATTGGCTCATCCGTAATGTCAATATCGTGCTGGAAGACCGGACGGTCAAAGGGGCCGTAAAGGTTCGCAACGGCGTCATCGACCGGATTGTGCCGGAAGGGGAGCTTGCCGTTCCAGAAGAAGGAGAACGCTTAAACGAGACGGACGGACGGAACGGCTGGCTGCTTCCGGGCTTTATCGACATTCATGTGCACGGCGGCTTCGGATCGGATTTTATGGATGCCGGCCGCGACAGCTACGACGCCATAACCCGCTTCCATGCGGCAAACGGCACGACAGGCATGCTGGCGACGACGGTTACGGCTTCGAAGCAAGCGATCGACGCGGTGCTTGAAGCGGCAGCCGAATACCGCGCTCGGCCGATGCCTTACGCCGCTTTGTACGGCGTTCATCTGGAAGGCCCTTTTATTAGCGAGAAGTGGCCCGGCGCCCAGAATCCGGCGTTTATTGCCGATCCGCGTCTGGACTGGCTTGAGGAATGGGTCGGCCGTTACCCCGGCCTTGTAAAGATGGTGACGTTGGCGCCGGAAAAAAACGGAGCGATCGAAGCCGTATCTTGGCTGGCGAAGCAAGGCGTTATTGCTGCCGCGGGTCATACCGACGCTTTATATGCCGATATGGAGAGAGCGGCGAATGCCGGGCTCACGCATGCCGTCCATACATATAACGCCATGCGCGGCCTGCACCACCGGGAACCCGGCACGCTTGGCGCGGTATTGTCCGACGACCGGATCTACGCGGAGGTTATTGCGGACGGGCATCATGTCCACCCGGCGGCGATATCGCTCCTCGCTTCGGCGAAGCCGGCCGACAAGCTGATATTGATTACCGACGCCATATCGGCTGCCGGCATGCCCGACGGCGACTATGATCTTGGAGGTCTTCCCGTCGTCATGAGCGGAGGCGTCGCGAGACTGAAGGACGGCGGCGGCAATTTGGCCGGAAGCTGTCTGACGATGATCGGCGCGGTCCGCTATATGCTGGCGAACACGAATCTCGGCATCGTCTCGGTAAGCCGGCTGGCAAGCGGCAATCCGGCTAAGCGCCTAGGTCTATACGGCGATACCGGCTCCATAGCGGCAGGCAAACGAGCCGATCTCGTCCTGACCGATGAAAAGTTCGATGTTGTTGGCACATGGGTAGCCGGCAACCGGGTATTCGAGGCATAGCGTTAATGCTTCATACTTCATATTGCTTCGTCGCCCATGGCGGAAGTTTTCACAATCCCGCTGCTCAAGCGGCAATGTTAAAGCGATACATCCTAGCGTTTTTAAAAAAAGAGTCGGCATTCGCCAAAGCGGCGAAGCCGACTCTTTTTTTTCACAAATTAAGGCTCTCTCATTTCCGGGGAAATGAACGCCGTTATGCCTGTTCGGCGACATAAACTTGAATGCCGTTCTCCGCAGCCGCCGCGGATAAAGCTTCCGGCAGCGGCTTATCGGTTATGAACGCTTGAATTTCGGACAAATCGGCGATGGAAAACAAAGAAGACTTGCCTACCTTCGTTTCGTCGAACACGGCGTAAGTGTACTGGGAACGCTGAATAAGCGCCTTTGCGATTTGCGCCTCCTGCTCGGAATAAGTCGTTATGCCGTTGGCTTCGGAAACGCCGTCCACCCCGATAAACATCTTGCCGATATTCAAATGGGCAACCATTCCTTCTCCCAACGGTCCGCACAGTTCAAAGCTGTTATGCCGCATAATGCCGCCGGTTACGACAACCTGAACGCCGCTTCCCGCAAGCTCCATCGCGATATTGACCGCATTCGTTACGACCGTGATGCCGCTTCTCGTTTTCAGCATTTTGGCGATTAAATAATTCGTTGTACCGCCCGAAAGGCCGACAATATCCCCTTCTTCGATCAAGGTTGCCGCAACGGCGGCGATTCTTTCCTTTTCGAGATAGGACAAGCCTTCCTTCTCGGAGAACGGAAGCTCGCGCACCGCGTTTAATCCGTCGTACATGGCCCCGCCAATCGTGCGGATCAGCGGATAAGCCGCCTCCATTTGCTCTAAATCCCTTCTTGCTGTCGCTTCAGAGCAGCCGAATTTCTCGACGATTTCTTGAATCGTAATGCGGCCCTGCTGCTTTAACAGCTGCAGGATGCCTTCCCTGCGACGCTGCCCTTTCGAGGCGGCCAATTCTCCGCTCATTTACCGTTCCACCCACGCTTTATTGCCAAGTCTTTGCTCTACCGCGCTCCATTCTGGCAGCGCTTCCCAATCGCCCCGCATTTGAACGACCAACGAACCGTTTACGCTGGCAAGACGAACCGCCTCATGCGGCGACATCCCCTTCACCAGGCCAGCCAAAAATCCGGCGCAAAAGCCGTCGCCGGCTCCGACCGTATCGATAACCTGCTCGGCCGGGTAAAACGGAACGACGGTCTCCGCGCCATTGTCGAGAACGACCGTATTGTCGCCTCGTCCTTTAATGACCGTAACCGCGCGGAGAGATGCCAGTTCATCCTTCACCTTGTCGTAATCGTCGGTATCGTACAGCAGCTTAAGCTCGTCCCAACCCGGCAAAAAATAATCCGCTTCCGCCGCAAGCGGCAGCAGCGCTTCCCTTGCCTCTTCGATCGTCCACAGCTTTAAGCGCAAATTCGGATCAAAGCATACTTTGACGCCCGCATCCTTCGCAATGCCGATCGCCCGGCGGACGGTCCTTCTGCAATTTTCGCTGAGCGCCGCGGTAATTCCCGTCACATGCAAAATTTTCGCCCCGCGAATATACGCCTCGTCCAGCTGGTCCTCGGTCATGCGGCTCGCTGCGGAATGCTTGCGGTAATAGTGTACGGACACCCTGCCCGCCACCTTCTCCCGGAACATCAGTCCGGTAGGAGCCTCGCCGCTTAAGCGCGCCCGCGATACGTCAACGCCTTCGGCCCGCAGCGCTTTTAGAATCATTTTGCCAAACGGGTCGTCCCCCAAGGTCCCGAACCAGCCGGAAGAAACGCCCAGCCGCGCAACCCCGATCGCGACGTTGCTTTCCGCTCCGCCGAAGCTTTGCTCCAGCGTTGCCGCCCGCTCCAGAGCGCGATGCTCCTCCGGCATAAACAAGGCCATCGATTCCCCGAACGTAATAATATCTGGCGATGATTGCTGCATCCTCTCTCCTCCTGCAATTGGAATGATCAAGCCGTTAGGCGTATATCGGGAAAGCCATAAAATAGATCACGATAATGTAAAGAACGAGAACGATGAGACTAAGCAAACGCGCCTTGCCGATGAAAGCCGTTGCGCTCTGTCCCGCTTGAATGGACGAAACGACTTGCTTCAGCGGCTTGGAAATAATGCCGGAGAAAGCGGCGATCGCAAGAAACAACACGATCACAAGCACGATCCAAAAGACGGAATAGTCCGATTGCGAAATCAAATAGCCGCCGGTCAGAAGTTGAATAATGAGGCAATATTGGACGATCCGGTTGGCAACGGCCAGACCTTCCGCCAAGCCTTGCTGTCCGGCTCCCGCCAACTTGGATGCACGGCCGATCATAATGGGGAGCACGATATAGAAGCCCATACCGACAGCTCCAAGCAAATGCAAGAACCAAAAAACTTCATTCATTCCTTTTTTCCTCCCGATGATTCGCTCTTCAATTTTTAATTAGTCACTTAAGCAATCGCTTTCTCAAGCAATATTCTACCAAACAGTATACTAGAAGAGCGGCTTTAGGACAAATGCTTCCCTGCACGCGCCGAGGCGCGGATAAGAATGTCGGCCTTCTCTCCGCCTACTGAGCTCCGATATCCTGCCGTCTTCTGTAGCCATGCTTCACAAGCACGCCATGAATCGCAAAATAGTCTACTTCATCCGGCAGTGCATCTTTAATGGGCTTCAGTTTGTCCGCGCCAAGCTCCCTGACGGCGTTCACGATCAGCTGCTCCTGCCCGGGCGGAATGATGCGGTCCCAGTCCAGCTCCTCGCCTTCTTCCGCGCATCGGATAATATGTCCTTCCACGGTTACTTTCCCGAGGCCTCTCGCTTCGGCAATTTCCTTCGGCGACATCCCGCTCCGGAACAGATGCAGCGAATTCATATGGCTCGGAAGCTCCGGATCGTCCGACGCGCCGCCGTTCGGTCCCCGCGAAGACGCTGCGGACGAAGATGCTGCGGACGAAGCCGCCTTTGCCGTGTCTGAAGCCGCCCCGGCGATGATCCGGAGAATGGCTTCGCCGTATTTGTCCGCTTTCGCGGACCCGATCCCTTTCACTTGAAGCAGTTCCTCAATCGTTGCCGGCTGAATATCGGCCAGTTCCTTCAACGTCGAATCAAAAAACAGCATAAACGGCGGAACGCCTTCCTTCGCCGCCGCCAGCTTGCGCCACTCGCGAAGCGCCGCAAAAACGGGGGAAGCGAGCCTTTCGTCCGACGCCGCTTGACGTTTGACGGAAGTCCGCAGCCGCTGCATGACACGCTCCTTCCCTTCCAGTACCGGAAGCGCGCCAGCCGTCAGCGACACGGTCGGATATTGGCCTTCGCTTAGCTTTAAGTACCCTTCCGCCGCAAGCCAATACAGCCAATCCGCGATTTCCCTCTCCGGCCAATTCGAGAAAAGCCCGTAGGTGGAAAGCCGGTCAAGGCCAAATTCCAACACCCGCTTGTCGCGAGACCCTTTAAGCACTTTCGCGACCATCGTGACGCCAAACCGGCCTTTCATCCGGCCGACGCAGGACAATGCCTTCTGCGCTTCGGCCGTTCGCTCTACAAGCTCGCTTTTGTCCAGGCAGCTGCTGCATTTGCCGCAGGACTCGACGCCGCTTTCCCCGAAATAATCGACGATAAACTGCTGCAGGCAACGCTGCGTGCGGCTGTAGTTCGCCATTTGATACAGCTTGGACAGCTGTACCGACTTGCGGCTGTCGTCGCCGGCGCCCTGCTCGATCAGGAACCGCTGCACCTGAATGTCTTGCGGCTCAAACAGCAGCACGCATTCGCTCTCCTCGCCGTCACGCCCCGCGCGGCCGGCCTCCTGATAATACGATTCGATATCGCCGGGCATCTGCCAATGAAGCACGTACCTGACATTCGGCTTGTCGATCCCCATGCCGAAAGCGTTGGTGGCGACCATGATTCTGATTTCATCGAACCGGAACTTCTCTTGCGCGTCGGCGCGCTCCGTATCGGACATGCCGCCATGATATTTGCCCGCGGCAAAGCCGGCGGCCGACAGCAGCTCGTGAACATGCTCCGCTTCCTTGCGCGTCGCCGTATAGACGATGCCCGACTGCTCGCGCCTCTCCTCGGCGAACCGAAGCAGAAACCTTTTGCGGTCGGCCCCCGTCACGACGGACAATGCCAGATTCGGCCTTGCGAAGCCGGTGACGAATACGTTCGGTTCGTGCAAACCGAGCATGCGGATAATATCGTCCGCAACCTCCCGCGTGGCCGTTGCGGTAAACGCCGCGACAAGCGGCCGGTTCGCCATACGGCTGATCCATCCGGCAAGCTGGCGGTAGCTCGGGCGGAAATCGTGACCCCATTGCGATACGCAATGCGCTTCGTCAATGGCGATAAGCGGTATTCCCAGCTGCTCTGCAAGCGAAGCGAACATCGGGGCGTCGAGACGCTCCGGCGCGACGTACAGCAGCTTATATTCGCCCGCGACGGCGTTTCTCATCACGTCCCGGTATTCGGCCGCGCTAAGCGAGCTGTTCAAATAAGCGGCAGGCACGCCCAGACGGTTAAGCGAATCGACCTGATCCTTCATCAACGAAATTAACGGGGATATGACAAGCGACGTCCCCGGGAGCAGCAGCGCCGGAATCTGATAACAGATCGATTTGCCGCCCCCGGTCGGAAGAACGGCAAGCGTGTCGCGCCCGTCCAATATGCCGCCGATAATCTCTTCCTGCCCTTTTCGGAATGCGTCGTAACCGTATATCTGCTTAAGCTTGTCCTTCGCTTGTTGAAGCATAATGAACTCTCCTTGCCTTTTAATCATTGCGGTCCGCAAGCGGAAACGGCTTTGTCCTCGTCCAAGGACGAACCGTTTCGCCGGGAAATATAAAGCGGTGAATAAAGCCAATTTGGAAATCCTTATATCGGGACATGTCCTCTTTCAGAAAGAAGACCCCTACACTATAATAGCGCAGGGGTCCTCCCTATCCAAATCATTAAATTCGTTGGTGCGAAAATTAACCGTTCACCACTTGAATGACATTGCGCACGGATTGAGCCGATTTGTCGAGCGCCGCTTTCTCTTCCGGCGTAAGATCAAGCTCGATCACTTTCTCGATGCCGTCCCCGCCGATAACGGCCGGCACGCCCATAAACAAGTTGTCGTAGCCGTATTCCCCTTCCAGCAAAGCAATGACCGGAATAATGCGCTTCTTGTCTTTCAGCACCGCTTCCGTCATTTGAACGAGGGAAGCCGCCGGCGCATAATACGCGCTGCCGTTGCCGAGCAGGTTTACGATTTCGCCGCCGCCGACGCGGGCGCGCTGCACGATCGCTTCGATCCGGTCGGCAGGAATAAGCTTTTCGATCGGAATGCCCGCGACGTTCGAGTAGCGGACAAGAGGCACCATGTCGTCGCCGTGTCCGCCAAGCACGAAGCCGCGGACGTCTTCGACGGATACGTTAAGCTCTTGCGCGATAAACGTGCAGTAACGGGCGGTGTCCAGAACGCCGGATTGGCCGATCACGCGATTTTTCGGAAAACCAAGCGTTTGGTAGGCTACATAGGTCATGGCGTCGACCGGGTTGCTCAGGACGATGACATAAGCGTTCGGGCTTGTCGCTTTTACGCTCTCGCAGACCGACTTCACGATTCCCGCGTTCGTGTTCACGAGGTCGTCTCGGCTCATCCCGGGCTTACGGGCTACGCCGGCGGTAATGATCACGACGTCGGAATCTTTCGTGTCCTCATAGTTGGAAGTACCGACAATATTGGAGTCCACGCCTTGAACCGGCGTCGATTCCAGCATATCGAGGGCCTTGCCTTTTGTCGGGTTCTCGAGCTGCGGAATGTCGACGAGGACGATGTCCCCGAGTTCCTTTTGCGCAAGCATCAAAGCCGTTGTCGCGCCGGTAAAGCCTGCGCCAACCACCGTAATTTTTCTGCGTTTAATAGCCATCTTGTAAGCACCCTCCTGATTCAAGTTTCACCCAGGCCCTATATAGGGCTTCTACCAAAGATATCGAAACCTCTAAGGGATCCAACCAAAGGCTCCCAACCCCCAAAATCGAGGGGATCCCAACCCCCTAAATCCCCCTTGTCGTAAGGGGGACCCCAAGGGGCTTCGCCCCTGAAGGCCACCCCAAAACGAACTAACGACGGATCGCAAGAGTGCGTTCCCCGAAACCGAGTGCTCCAACCGCTTAGTCCCTTCGGGACCCGCTTCTCCGTTTATTGTCCCTGCGGGACGAAAACGTTATCCCTCCCGGGATACAAAGCCTTGTTCCTTCGGTACAAAAACAATGCGGGAAGACCCGCAGAGCCATCTCCCAGCTTCAAGACGATAGTCAGTAGGTTAAAAGCAGAAAAAATGTGAACTGCAGGACCGTTAACGGTATATGTAAAAGCGGCCGCGCAAAAATGCGCGGCGCAAGCTTTTGTATTACATGTTTGCGATTACTTGGTTGGCGAATTCGGAGCATTTGACTTCCGTTGCGCCTTCCATCAGACGGGCGAAGTCGTACGTAACCGTCTTATTGTTGATCGACGTTTCCATGCCTTTATAGATCAGGTCCGCCGCTTCCTGCCAGCCCAGATGCTCAAGCATCATGACGCCGGACAAAATAACGGAGCCCGGGTTCACGACGTCTTTGTCCGCGTATTTCGGAGCGGTGCCGTGGGTCGCCTCGAAGATGGCGTGTCCCGTAATGTAGTTGATGTTAGCGCCCGGAGCGATGCCGATGCCGCCTACTTGCGCAGCCAAAGCGTCGGACAGGTAGTCGCCGTTCAGGTTCAGCGTCGCGATAACGTCGAAGTCGGTCGGACGAGTCAATACTTGCTGCAGAGCGATGTCCGCAATCGCGTCCTTCACGATGATTTTGCCGGCTGCTTCCGCTTCCTTCTGCGCCGCGTTCGCCGCGTCAACGCCTTGCTCTTCCTTGATGCGGTCGTATTGGCCCCAAGTGAACGTTTCGTTCGGGAACTCGGTTTCGGCCACTTCGTAGCCCCAGTTTTTGAACGCGCCTTCCGTAAATTTCATAATGTTGCCTTTGTGTACGAGCGTTACCGATTTACGCTTATGTTTGATGGCATATTCGATCGCCGAGCGGACGAGACGCTTCGAGCCTTCGGACGATACAGGCTTGATGCCGATGCCGGACGTTTCAGGGAAACGGATTTTGTTTACGCCCATTTCCTCCTGCAGGAACTTGATCACTTTCTTAACCGCGTCGCTGCCTTCCTGATATTCGATGCCGGCGTAGATGTCCTCCGTGTTTTCGCGGAAAATGACCATATCCACGAGGTCCGGACGTTTAACCGGCGAAGGAACGCCGTTGAAATAACGGACCGGGCGCAAGCATACGTACAGGTCCAGCTCCTGGCGGAGCGCTACGTTCAAGGAGCGGATACCGCCGCCGATCGGAGTCGTGAGCGGGCCTTTGATCGCCACGATGTATTCGCGGATGGCCGTCAGCGTATCGGCAGGGAGCCACTCCCCGAATTGGTTAAACGACTTTTCGCCGGCAAACACTTCGTACCAAGCGATTTTCTTTTCGCCTTTGTAGGCTTTTTCAACCGCCGCGTCAAGGACGCGTTTGGATGCGGCCCAAATGTCGCGGCCCGTGCCGTCGCCTTCGATAAACGGAATAATCGGATTGTTCGGAACGTTCAGCTTGCCGTTCTCGATCGTGATTTTCTCGCCTTCGGTCGGAAGCGCGAATTTCTCGAATTGAACCATGAATGAAATCCTCCTGAACTATCGCGCCGTTAGACGCTTAATGTTTTGCGTGTTCATGCGTATCGGCCTCCCCGCAGCGGGATGGACAAGCCGCATGCAACCCAATTCATAATGATTTTATTGCATGGAGAAGGGAACGGCAATGCCGCCGCCCCTCTCTATCATTTCAAAATCGTCAGCGTTCGTCAATCGGGACGAATTTCGCATTTGCCGGGCCGACGTAGTCCGCGCGAGGACGGATAAGCCGGTTGTCCTGGTATTGCTCCAAAATGTGCGCTGTCCATCCCGATACGCGGCTGATCGCAAAGATCGGCGTAAACAGGTCGCGAGGAATGCCAAGCGTCGTATAAACGGATGCGGAATAGAAGTCGACGTTAGGCTTAAGGCCTTTTTGCCCCGTCACGAGCTCCTCGATTTTTACGGACATTTCGTAAAGCTCCATATTGCCTTTCAGCTTGCCGAGCTCGCGGGACATCTTCTGAAGATGCTTGGCGCGCGGATCGCCGTTTTTGTAAACGCGATGTCCGAAGCCCATAATTTTCTGCTTGTTCGCAAGCGCATCGGCAATCCAGCTTTCCACTTTGTCGAGAGAACCGATCTGCTCGAGCATGACCATAACGGCTTCGTTCGCTCCGCCATGCAGCGGTCCTTTCAGGGCGCCGATCGCGGAGGTAACGCCGGAGTAAATGTCGGAGAGCGTTCCGACCGTTACGCGGGCGGCGAACGTGGACGCGTTCAATTCGTGGTCGGCGTGCAGCACAAGAGCTTGGTCAAGCGCTTTCACGGCCACATCGGCAGGCTCTTTGCCATCCAGCATGTACAAGAAGTTGTATGCGATCGATACGCCGGATTTCGGAGCGACAGGCTCCAGGCCGTTGCGGATGCGCGAGAAAGCGGCTACAATCGTCGGCAATTTGGCCTGCAGCTTGATCGCCTTCTCGAGATTTGCCTCAGGCGTCATATCGTTCGCGGATTCATCGTAAAGCGCGAGGCTCGATACGGCGGTCCGGAGAGCGGCCATCGAGTTTGCGTTTTTCGGGAACGTGCGGATTTGTTCGATGACTTCGCCGGGAATGGCAGCGTATTCATCAAGCTTGCTTCTCAGCTGCGCAAGCTCGGTGCGGTTCGGCAGCTTGCCGTACCACAGCAAATAAATGACTTCTTCAAACGTGGCATTCTCGGCCAGATCGTCAATATTAATGCCGCGGTAGGTCAAAACGCCATCGATAATGGAGCTGATCGACGAAGATGCGGCTACAATTCCTTCAAGGCCTTTGGTTGCTGTCATTCGAATCTCTCCTTTAACCTCATATGATTACGCTTAAAACATTCCAAATCGTAATACTCATATGATTTATGATAATGGATTTCGCCCGAGATGTGAACAAAATTAGACATAGAAATGCTTTATCAGCGTCATAAATAATTGTTCTTGATATACGTTTCGCCAATTCGTCCCCATATTATGCCTGATTTTTCGCGAACCAAATTTCATTGTAGGTTATTTTCCCCTTTTCTATTCCGTCCCTCCGGTTCATTTTTTTGCCGCAACAAATCCACGCGCTGCAATCGCCAAAAACGGCCATGGAACCGGCCGCTATGGTTCTTCTGCCGCTAAAATGGTACTATGGGCATTGAAAGATTTTCACGCATCATGAGCGTTAGACCGGACAGGAGGCATGACCATGACTGAACAAAGGATGGCGATCATCGATATCGGCTCCAACTCCGTTCGCCTAGTCGTGTACGAGCGAACGGCTTCAGGGGCTTATCGCGTCATAGACGGAAGCAAAAGACAGGCCAGACTAAGCGAGCACGTCGGTCCCGACGGCAAACTGACCTCGCTTGCGATCGAGCAAATCGTACATACGCTCCGGCATTTTCTCATGATTTGCACCTACCATCAAACGAAACGCGTCCGCGCGGTTGCGACCGCCGCCATCCGCAACGCGGCAAACGGCCGCGAGGCGCTTTCCGCCATACGGGCGGCCACGGGGCTCGAAGTCGAACTGCTCTCCGGCGAGGACGAAGCCTATTACGGGTTCCTGGGCATGATCAACGCCATCGACGCGGAGGACGGCTTCCTGATCGATATCGGCGGCGGAAGCACCGAAGTATCGCTGTTCCGCGGCCGAAAGCTGGTCCGTTCGGTCTCGTTCCCGTTCGGCAGCGTAAGCTTGAACCGCCGGATCGGCCAGAGCGGCATACCGGACAGCCAGTCGCTGAAGGAGATTGAAGCGATCGTCGCGGACGCCGCGGCCGGCGAGCCGTGGATTGCGGAATCGCCGGGGCTTCCGCTGATCGGCGTCGGCGGGACGGTGCGCGCCCTCGGCAAAATCCATCAGGCATCCAGCGGCTATCCTTTCCCGTCCAATCATAATTACCGGATCGAAGCCGCCGATGTAGCGCAATTGTTCGACCAGCTCGTCAAGCTGCCGCTCGACAAGCGCCGCAAGTTTCCGGGGTTGTCCAAAGAACGCGCAGACGTTATCGTACCCGGGCTTGCCATTCTGCAGCGGCTGTTCCAATCGATGAAAGCTTCGCATTACGTCGTTTGCGGAACAGGGCTTCGCGACGGGCTTTTCCACGCGGAGCGGCTCGCCGAAGAGCCGGTTCTGCCCGACGTGCTGGCCTCCAGCGTAGACAACGTTCAGCGGTTATACCTGAACGCTCCGAGCCGCCATGTCGAGCTGGTAGAGCGGCTGGCGCTGCATATTTACGGCCGGCTGGAAGACATTTACCGTCTGCCGCCGGATGCGAAGCTTCTTCTGCAAACGGCCGCCAAGCTGTTTCGGATCGGAGCCGCAGTCGATTATTACGAAGCGGCTAAACATTCGTTCTATCTTATCCTCAATTCGCATCTGAACGGCCTCACGCACCGCCAGATCGTGCTGATTGCGGCCATCGCGTCTTACAAAGGAAAAGGCCGGCTCCGCCAGCAGCTCGCCGATTACCGGGAGCTGCTTCACGAAGCCGACCTGGAAGCCGTAACCCGTCTCGGCATGATTCTGCAGCTGGCGATCGCTTTGGACCGCAGCGAGACGCAAGCCGCCTGGCCCCTCGAAGCGAAGCTGCTGCCGCCGGCGCTGCTGCTCGTCCCGGCCCCGGAGGCAGGCCATTTGTCGTGGGAACAAGCCGAGGTTAAGGAGCTTGCCGCCGATTTCAAAAAAGCTTGGGGCGTCGTCCCCGAGCTGTTGTTACAGCATCACGCGTAACCTTTCCACTTGCGGATGTCTCTCGCCTCGTATTGGCTGCGCAGCGGCTCTCCCTCGTTTACGACGGGCGCATAGGCGCCCGTCGGGAGGAGCTGCCGGGCTTTGACGTTATCGTTCAAATTAAGCTGAAGCATATTGATCAGCATGCGCCCGAGCTCCCGGTCGAATACCGGGCACATGAGCTCGATGCGCCTGGTCAGGTTCCTCGTCATCCAATCCGCGCTGGACAGATACACCTCTTCTTCTCCACCGTTCGCAAAGTACACCATTCGCGCATGCTCCAGGAAACGGTCGACGATGCTGATGACCCGGATATTGTCGCTGCGGCCCGGCACGCCGGGGCGCAGGCAGCATACGCCGCGCACGATCAACTCGATCGTCACGCCGGCTTGCGAAGCTTCATACAGCTTATCGATCATTTCCTGATTGGAGAGCGAATTCATTTTGGCCACGATATGCGACTTCCGGCCTGCTTTGGCGTGCTCGATCTCGCGGTCGATCAGCCGGAACAGCTTTTCCTTCAGGCCGGTTGGCGCCACGCCGAACGCTTTCCATTCATAGGGCGAAGAGTAGCCGGTTATTTCGTTGAAGAGGGCCGAAGCGTCGGCTCCGATGACCGGATGGGACGTGAACAGGCCGATATCGGTATACAGCGTCGCCGTGCTGTCGTTGTAATTGCCGGTGCCCACATGAACGTAGCGGCGAAGCGTTCCGTGCTCGCGACGGACGACCAGCAATATTTTGGCGTGCGTCTTTAGTCCGACCAGCCCGTAAACGACATGGCAGCCCGCTTTCTCCAGCTGCCTCGCCCAAGCGATATTGCGCTCCTCGTCGAATCGCGCTTTCAGCTCGACGACGACCGTTACCTGCTTTCCGGCTTCGGCGGCTTTCGATAACGCTTGCACAAGCGCCGATTGGCCGCTGACCCGGTAAAGCGTCATTTTAATGGCCAGCACGTCCGGATCGTAAGCGGCTTCCGTCACGAAGTCGTTTACCGCTTCAAACGATTCGTACGGATGATACACGAGCACGTCGCGCTCCTTGACGACCGAGAACATATCCTCGTTGTCGTCGAACTCTTTCGGGTACACCGGCTCCATCCGGTCGAACCGGAGATTGTCGTAGCCGGGCAGCGAACCGGCAAATTTCATCAGGAAGCTTAAATCGAGCGGTCCGTCGATTTGGAACAGGTTGTCCTCGATTTCAAGCTCCTCCTGCAGCATGGCAAGGGCGTAAGGGTGCATGCCGCGCGCCACCTCAAGCCGTACCGGAATGCCCCAGCGCCGCTTCCTGAGCTCCTTCTCGATCTCTTCCAGCAAATCCTCGGCGCCGTCTTCGTTAATGGACAAGTCCGCGTTGCGGGTTAAGCGGAAAGGATGCACGGCAAACGGCTTGTATCCGTTAAACAACGTATGGATAAACTGCTCGATAATCGATTCCAGCAGCACGAACTCCGTTTTTTTGCTGCCGGTGCGGTAAGGGACCTGGAAGAAACGAGGCAGAATGGACGGCACCTGCACAATGGCAAATAGCGGCTCTTCTTCCTCTCCGCCGTCTTCCTGCTGCAGAAGAACGGCCAAATAAAGCTCCTTCGTATGCACTAGCGGGAACGGCCGGCTCTGGTCGACCGCCATCGGCGTCAGAACCGGAAACACGATTTCGTGAAAATAATCCGATACCGCCCGCAGCTGTTGCGCCGTCAGCTCATCCATCGAACGGAAGACGATGCCTTCTTTCGCTAGAGCGCGCACAATATCCCGGTACGATCTATACTGCTCCGCAACCATCTGGTTCGTCCGCTTCAGCAGTCTTTTCCATAAGCCTGCCGGCGTGTAGCCGGTAAAATCCGTTTTCGTATAGCCCGCCCGAATCTGATCCTGAATTCCCGCCACGCGAACGCTCATGAACTCGTCCAAATTGCTGGACACGATAGCCAGAAACTTGGCCCGCTCCAGCAGCGGATTGGCCGGTTCCTGAGCCTCCTCCAGCACTCTGCGGTTAAATTCAATCCAGCTTAAATCCCGGTTTACGTAATGGGACAATTGTTTGGTCACGAATAACGCCTCCCTATATGCCCCCTATTATGCGGTCCCACTATTATACGCTTATTAAGCAATTGTAAAATTAATGTAAAGACAAGCGAAAAATATGAAAAAACGGCCCGGACGGCATCTACGAAGAAGCGGCCGTCCCCGCTAATATCTCCTTATCGTAAAAGAGCCGTTCTTCATCCGTTTCTCCAGCCAGCGCAGCATCATTTGCCGGTAAAAGGCGCGCGTGGGCGGCAAGAGCAGCGTCAATCCGGCAATATCGCTTATAAAGCCGGGCATGGCCAGCATAATGCCCCCGGCAAAGACGCATAATCCGTCCAGCATCATTCGCCCGGGAATTTGTCCGGCTTGCATCTGCCTTCTTGCTTCGGCCAATACCTTCCGTCCTTCGGCCTGGGCCAAATAAGCGCCGAGAACGGCCGTCAGCAAGATGGCGAGCCACGTCCCCATGCCGCCGATCCAGCGCGTCACCAGAACGATGCCCGCCACCTCGACAACGGTGAACGCGATAGCCATAATAAACAGCCCGTTACGTCTTTGCATAAGCACTCCCCTTACGCATCCTGTTTCAATAGGTTTATAAGCAAATCATACAACGCCGGCATCCGCTTGTCCAAACGGGCAGGCTGCATCTCCTTCGTTACCCACGCATGCCGCGTCCCGCCGTAAACGAGCCGTTCGCCCGGAAGCTCATCTCCCGGCTCCCACGTGCCGGACTTCCATTCCGGCGCTTCCACCCTTCTGACTTCGTTCTGGAAGCTAATCCTGATTTTCGAGCATGAAGCGACCCTCGTAAAAACAAGCACCGTATCGTCGTACCGGGCCGGCGCTTCAAACGCGCAGTCGAGGTCGATCACCGGAAGCAGCAGCCCTTCCCGCTCGATCGCTTTATATTCGATGCCCAGGCTGCGAATCAGCTCGGTCCGGCCGATTTCGAACCAGTTCAAATAATTCGTATGGAACACGACCGCCATCTGATCGGTTTCCTGGTAACGCACGCGCAGCGGATGCGCATGCCAACGGGAGTATCGTTCTGTCACGCGGATGACTTCCTTTCGCTTTTGCTTCGTTTCGATGGAAGAACAAAAGCGACGGTGCGGCCACCATCGCTTTTGCGCTTATGTCATATATGCTGAATTTTACAGTACTTTCGATTGGCCGGAGTAAATGACGCCGGTTTCGCCGTAAATCGTCACTTCCATATCGTCTTGCAGCTTGCTGGTCGCGTTCGCCACCCCGAGAATGACCGGAATGCCGAGGTTGATGCCGCAAACCGCAGCATGGCTCGTAATGCCTCCCTGCTCGGTGATGACGGCAGCGGCTTTCTCGAACGCCGGCATATAATCTTTGTCCGTCGATACCGTTACGAGGATCGAGCCTGCCGTCGTTTTGGCAATGGCTTCTTGAGCCGTGCGGGCAATGACGATTTTGCCGGTAGCCGTCTGGCTGCCGATGCCTTGTCCTTGAGCGAGCAATTCGCCGATGTGATGAATTTTGACCAGGTTCGTGGAGCCTGCGAAGCCGACAGGCACGCCGGCGGTAATGACAACCGTGTCGCCCAAAGCGAGCTGGCCGGTCGACATGGCGCCTTTCACCGCGGTTTCGAACAAGGCGTCCGTCGTCTTCTGCTCTTCGCCAAGCACAGGCGTAACGCCCCATACGAGAGCAAGGCGGCGTACGACTTTATCGTCGGACGTAACGGCGATAATCGGCGATTTCGGACGGTACTTCGACACCATGCGGGCCGTGTAGCCGCTCTTCGTCGACGTAATGATCGCCTTGGCGTCAAGCTCAAGGGCGGAGTTCGCCACCGCTTGGCTGATCGCTTCCGTAACCGATACTTGCTGGGCGTTCGCCTGCTTCAGGAACAGTTCGCTGTAAGCAAGAGCCGCTTCCGTACGCTCGGCGATGCGGGCCATCATCTCGACCGATTCGACCGGGTATTTGCCCGCAGCCGTTTCGCCCGACAGCATGATCGCGTCCGTTCCGTCGAAAATAGCGTTCGCCACATCGCTTGCCTCGGCCCGGGTAGGACGCGGATTGCGCTGCATCGAATCGAGCATTTGCGTAGCGGTAATAACCGGCTTGCCGGCGCGGTTGCATTTTTGAATCATCGACTTCTGCACAAGCGGAACTTCTTCGACCGGAATTTCTACGCCGAGGTCGCCGCGCGCAACCATAAGGCCGTCCGATACTTCGAGAATTTCGTCGAGATTGTCGACGCCTTGCTGGTTTTCGATTTTGGAAATGATTTGGATATGGCTGGCGTTGTGGCGCTCGAGCAGCTCGCGGATTTCAAGCACGTCGCTTGCTTTGCGGACGAAAGAAGCCGCGATAAAGTCGATGCCTTGCTCGATGCCGAATACGATATCGTTGGCGTCTTTTTCGGTAATGCCCGGCAGGGAGATATGGACGCCCGGAACGTTCACGCCTTTTTTGCTCTTGATCGGACCGCTGTTGACGATGCGGCATTTGATTTCCGTTCCGTCGATCCCTTCTACGGTCAGGCCGATCAAGCCGTCGTCGATCAAAATGGTGGAGCCGACTTGTACGTCGTTCGGAAGGTTGCTGTATGTAACGGGGATGCGGTTCTTGTCGCCGAGAATCTCTTCGGTCGTCAGCGTGATCGTCTCGCCTTGCACCAGCTCGATCGGCTCTTCCTTCAACTTACCGAGACGAATTTCCGGTCCTTTCGTATCCAGCAGGATGGCGACCGTCTTGCCCAGCTCGGCGCTTGCTTGGCGGATGTTCTTAATCCGGTTGCCGTGCTCCTCGAAATCGCCGTGGGAGAAGTTGAGACGGGCCACGTTCATCCCGGCGTTGATCAGTTTCTTCGTGTTCTCCAACGATTCGCTGGATGGACCGATCGTACATACAATTTTTGTTTTGCGCATGTTGGTTTCCTCCGTTTAGTTTAAAACCTTATAGTTTTTCGATGCCGCTCGAAGAAGATCCGGTGCGGGCGGCCGAGGCTGCACTAGATCTTCTTCGAGCGGCTTCGATTTTTATATGGAAAAGCGGCCGGCGTTAAACCTGCAGCTCCTCGCTATGCTCCGGTTTGCCGGAAACGCCGGCGTCCGGGCGGGCGGCCTTCGCGTCCGTTTTGTCCGCGGCTTGGCCTTGCGCTTCGTCCGTTACCGCCGGCTTGTCTGCCGCGCGAAACTGTCCGACTTTCCGGAATTTCTCGTAGCGGTCGTGAATCAGCTCCGCCGGCGACAGCTTCAGAAGCTCCTGCAAGTGACGCCACAGCGCCTCCTTGATTTGTTCCGATTGGAAAGCCAGATCCCGGTGGGCTCCGCCTTGAGGCTCCTTGATAATCTCTTCGATCACGCCGAACCGGAGCAGATCCGGCGCCGTAATTTTCATCGCTTCGGCCGCTTCGTCCGCTCTGGAAGCATCCTTCCACAAGATGGACGCCGCGCCGTTCGGCGAAATCGCGGAATAAATTGCGTTCTCAAGCATTAGAACCCGGTTGCCGACGCCTAGCGCAAGCGCGCCGCCGCTGCCGCCCTCGCCGATTACGACACAGACGATAGGCACGCCAAAACCGGCCATCTCGCGCAGGTTGCGGGCGATCGCTTCGGCTTGTCCGCGCTCCTCCGCCGCATTGCCCGGATAAGCGCCTTTCGTATCGATGAACGTAATGATCGGACGGTTAAACTTATTCGCTTGCTGCATGAGGCGAAGCGCCTTGCGGAAGCCTTCGGGATGAGGGCTGCCGAAGAAGCGGGCGATATTGTCCTTCATGTCCTTGCCCCGCTGATGGCCGATAACCGTTACGGGCATGCCGTTCAGCTTGGCCAATCCGCCGACGATCGCCAAGTCGTCCGCGAACAGCCGATCGCCGTGCATCTCCATGAAGTCGGTAAAAATGGCGTTGATGAAATCAAGCGAAGTGGGACGTTGATGGTGGCGCGCCATGTGCATCTTCTGAGCGGCCGTCAGCTCGCTGTACATTTCCTGCTCCAGCTGCTTGCAGCGCTCCTCGAGACGCGCGATCTCCTCCGAGAAATCCATGCCGTTATCCTCGGCCAGCTTCCTGAGCGTCTTGATTTTCTCTTTCAGTTCAACGAGCGGTTTCTCAAACGGAAGCTCTCCCGCCATCGGCAATCCCCTCCTTTACGACATGCATATCGAGCAGCTTGGTCAGCGTCGCTTTCATATCTTTGCGGTGAACGACCATATCAAGCTGGCCATGCTGCAAATTAAACTCAGCGGTCTGGAAATTGTCCGGCAGCTTCTGGCGGATCGTCTGTTCGATGACAATCCGTCCGGCAAAGCCGATCAGCGCGCCGGGCTCGGCCAAATTGTAGTCGCCGAGGCTCGCGAAGCTCGCCGTTACGCCGCCTGTCGTCGGATCGGTCATGACCGATATAAAAAGGCCGCCGCCGCCCTGGAACTTGGCGAGCGCCGAGCTTGTCTTCGCCATCTGCATCAGGCTGAGAATGCTCTCCTGCATCCGCGCTCCGCCCGACGTGGAAAATATAATGAGCGGCAGCCGCTTCTTCTCGGCAGCTTCGATCGCTCTCGTGATTTTCTCCCCTACGACGGAACCCATGCTGCCGGTAAAAAAGTCGAAGCTCATGACCGCCACAACGACCGGAAAACCGCCGATCGTCCCTTCGCCGGTCACGACGGCGTCCAGCAGCCCCGACTTCTCCTTCTGCTGCTTCAGCTTGGCGGCATAACCCGGAAAACCGAGTGGGTCGACGGACTCCAAATCGGCGTCGTATTCATACAAACGCCCGTCATCTAGCGTCATTCCGATTCGTTCCCACGCGCTGAGTCGGTAATGATACCCGCATGACGAGCATACTTTCAAGTTTTTATCCAATTCTTTGCTGTAGTGAATGGTGCCGCATTTCGCGCACTTATTCATCAAGCCTTCCGGAATGTCTCGCTTCGTCCGTTCGGAAGGAATGGTCGCGTATTTCTTTTTTCCAAATAAGTCCTTAATCACTCATGACACCTCTTTAGGGCGTGGGTTAGTATTTGGACATTACCCATCCGTCAGATCCGGAACATGGAATTGAACACTTCCTGCACTTCCTCCAGTTCGGCGGACGGCACCAAAATTTCGTATTGCTGTTTAGACAAGTTAACAGGGCGGATTTTGATGAGAAATCCCTCTTCGGTTAGCCGTTTCTTGATGTTTTCTGCAATTTTGGCAGTCGGTGCGATGTAAATGACCGTCCACATGAATTGAACCCCCTGGTAACAATGCTGCAGCATAGCTTGGCCCTGCGCTCAAGCAATGATCGATCAGGCATCATGCCATATGATGCAATATGATAACATAATTATAGGGATTCCGGCAAATCATATCGCTCCGCTTTCGGGTCCTGATGGGCGATGCGCGCCGACGCGGCGGCCGCCAGGCCGGCAACGAGATCGTCGAGAAATACGTGGATTTTCTCGCCTTTCACATTGAGCCGGCGTATAATGCCGGGCTTTACTTTGTCCAGATAGCCGAAGCTGGTCAAGCCGATCATGCCGTATACGTTCGTGATGCCGAGCGCCAGCGTTTCGTCCACGCCATAAAGGGACTCATCCGTCTCCATGATCGCCTGGAGCGGCTGGGGAAGCAGCTTGCTCTCGGCAAGCTCGTCTAACGCAATGCCCGTGTAGAGAACGTATTGCACCTCCCGCTTGCAAAGGACCGCCCTTACGCTTTCCTCGCATTCGGCCAGCTTCAAGTCCGGATTGTAAGGCAGCTGCAAGGAATGCACGATCTCCGCGATATCGTCCACGGAAACGCCTCTTTTCTTCAGCCACCTCTCGATCCCGCTTGTCCCGATTTGTCCGCTCGTTTCATTGTTTTCGTCCGTCATAACGATTCCTCCCGACTGGCCTTAATCCGCTTGTATCTCTATTTGTATGCAGGTACAAGCGGATATGTGCCAGCGCAGAAAGGAACGATTCGCCCGATATTACTTCACCACGGCGGTCCCGCCGCCGAACAGCTTCTCGATCTCCCGGATCAGCTCCACGGACGGCTTCACCCGGTACCCGTCGCTAAGGGCTACCGTTTTCTGGCCGCGCTCGTAGAACAGCACCGTCACGAGCGGTCCCGCGTGCGAAGCGAGCAGCTCCTTCAAACGCGCGAGAACGGCCGGCTGCTCCCGCTCCGCCGTTATTTTAATGTAAAGGCGCTGCTGCTTCCGCTGCACGGGGCCGGCCGGAGGCGCGCTGCGCCCGGTCTGGGCGGAAGGCGCCTCCCCGGCCCGTTCGCGTTCCCGGGCGACCGGCGCTTCACGCGCAAGCTCCGGCCGCGGCTGCGGCCGGGGCCCGCCGTCACGACCGGGCGATGCCTGCGAAGCCGGGGCCCCCGCCGCCCGCGACGGCTGCGCCGGATGCTGCGCGGAAGCGGCCTGCGGCCGGGAGCCTCGCAGCTTCGCCTGGCGCAGAAGACGGCGGGCCTGCTGCGCCAGCGCTTCCCCGTGAAGATCGGCGAACGGCACGGCGTCCTCCACGATCAGCTTATAGTCGTCGTCCTGCTGCTGCACCGTTCCGTAAAGCAGCACCAGCGCACCTTTCTGCAGCAAGCTTCCGATCCGCTTCCATACGCCGGGAAATACGACCCCTTCGACGCGCATGACGCGATCTTCGGCTTCAATGAAACCCATGGCGTTGCCTTTCTTGTTCGTAAACGGCTTGACCGAAGCGATCATGACGCCCGCGACCGCCCCGTAGCCGTCCGGCGCGTCGGCCAATTCGACGAGCCGGTCGAGGCCCAGCGGCTCAAGCGACCGCTCGGCGTCGTCGAGCGGATGCCCGGACAAATACAGGCCAAGCAGTTCCCGCTCCAGCTCCAGCTGCTGGGCGGGAGTAAACGGCTGGATGTCCGGCAGCTCGACCTCCCAATTCTGCACCTCGTCGAAGCCGAACAGCTCGATCTGCAGCTCCTCCCGTTCCTTGCGCCACTTGGCGGCGGTTTCGACCGTCTCCTCCAAGCCGGCGAGCAGCTGGGCGCGGTGGCCCGGCAGCGAATCGCACGCCCCCGCTTGCACCAGCGATTCGAGCACGCGCTTGTTGACGACCCGCAGATCGACCCGGCGGCACAGGTCCAGCAGGCTGGCATACGGGCGCTCCGCCCGCTCCCGCTGCAGCGCTTCGATCGCTTGCGTGCCGACGTTTTTGACCGATGCGAGTCCGAAACGGACAGCTCCTTCGACCGGCGTAAACGTCACGCCGCTTTCGTTCACGTCGGGCGGCAGGACGCCGATGCCCATCCGCCTGCACTCCTCGACGTATTCCGCCGTCTTGCGCTGGTTGCCCGTTACGGACGCCAGCATCGACGCCATGAACGGAATCGGATAATGGGCTTTCAGCCATGCCGTCTGGAACGCCAGCACCGCGTATGCGGCCGCATGGGCGCGCGGGAAGCCGTAATCGGCGAAGCGGACGATCATGTCGTACACGCGGTTCGCTTCCTCCTCCGTAAAGCCTTGGCGGACGCTCCCCGCCGCGAAATGGGCCCGCTCCTGGTCGAGCACTTCGCGTTTCTTCTTGGACACGGCGCGGCGCAGCAAATCCGCCTCCCCCAGCGAAAATCCGGCCATCCGCGAAGCGATCTGCATAATCTGCTCCTGATACACGATAATGCCGTACGTGTCGGACAGTATCGGCTCCAGCGACGGATGGGGATATTCCACGGGGGCTAAGCCATGCTTGCTTTGAATAAATTTCGGAATGAATTCCATCGGACCCGGCCGGTACAGCGCCAGCACGGAGACGATGTCTTCGAAATTCGACGGCTTCAAATCCCGGAGGACGCGCCGCATCCCGGCGGACTCCAACTGAAAGATGCCGGTCGTCTCGCCCCGCCCGAGCATGTCGTACGTTAACGGATCGTCGTCCGGAACGCTCCGGAAATCGATCGTTTCGCCGTACAGCTCCTGCACCCACCGGAGCGTACGCTCCAGAATGGACAACGTCCGAAGCCCGAGGAAGTCCATCTTCAGAAGGCCGATCGCCTCCAGATGCTCCATCGAATATTGCGTAAGCGCCGAGCTTTCGCCGCCCGACTGCAGCGGGACGTAGTTCGTGAGCGGCTCGCGCGAAATGACGACGCCCGCCGCGTGCGTCGAAGCGTGCCGCGGCATCCCCTCCACCTTCAGCGCCATCTTCACCATGGCGTCCGTCTTCGGCTGGCGGGAGCAGGCGTCCCGAAGTTCAGGACTTTGCCGGAGCGCTTCTTCAAGCGTAATGTGAAGCTGGTTCGGTATAAGCTTCGCCGCCCGGTCAACCTCCGCATAAGGAACGTTCATCGCCCGCCCCACGTCGCGCAGCGCGGCCTTGGCGGCCATCGTGCCGAACGTGATGATCTGCGCGACATGCTCCTCGCCGTATTTGGCCGAAACGTAAGCGATCACTTCGTCCCGCCGTTCGTCGTTGAAGTCGATGTCGATATCCGGCATCGTCACCCGCTCCGGATTCAGGAACCGTTCGAACAGCAGCTTGTATTTAAGCGGATCGACGTCCGTAATGTTCAGCGTGTAGGCAACAAGGCTGCCCGCCGAGGAGCCCCGCCCGGGGCCGGTTCGGATCCCCCGTTCGTGGGCGAACCGGATAAAGTCCCATACGATCAAAAAATAATCGCTGAAGCCCATGTTTTCGATTACGGACAGCTCGTAGGCCAAACGCTCTTCCGCTTCGCGGCGAAACGCGCTTCCGGCCGCCCATTCCGCGCTCCCGCCATAGCGGGCTTCGAGACCGCCGCGGCACAGCTCCGCCAAATATTCGGCCGAGGACATCCCGGCCGGAACCGGCCGGAACACCGGCAAAGCCGCGCGGCCGAACTCCAGCTCGAGCCGGCATTTGTCGGCGATTTCGGCCGTATGGGCAATCGCCTCCGGCACATGCCTGAACAAAGCGGCCATCTCTTCGCCGCTCTTCAAATAGAGCTGGTCGGTCTGCATCTTCATCCGGCTCTCGTCGTCCACCGTCTTCCCGGTTCCGATGCATAGAAGCACGTCCTGCACGGCCGCATCCTCGCGGCGCAAATAATGGACGTCGTTCGTCGCGACAAGCTTGATTCCAATCTCGCGGGCCAGCTTCACAAGCGCGCCGGCGACCTTCTTCTGCTCGAGCATGCCGTGATCCTGAAGCTCCAAATAATAATCGTCGCCGAATATCCGCTTGTATCGCCGTGCCGCCTCGCGCGCTTCGTCTTCACGATCGTGCAGCAGCAGCTGCGGCACCTCCCCTTTCAGGCAGGAGCTGAGCGCTACGATGCCTTCCGCGTGCGCCGCCAGCGCCTCCATGTCGATCCGCGGCTTGTAATGAAAGCCTTCCAGATGGGCGATCGAATTCAGCTTCATCAAGTTCCGGTAACCGGTCATGTTTTTCGCCAGCAAAATCAAATGATAAATCGGCTGTTCCTTGCGGTTTGCCTTGTCCAGCCGCGAGCCGGCCGTCATATACATCTCGCAGCCGATAATCGGCTTAATGCCGTGCTCCTGACAAGCGCGGTAGAACGGGATAGCCCCGTACATCACGCCGTGATCCGTAAGCGCCAGCGCCTTCATCCCAAGCTCGGCCGCCCCGGCGGCCAAGTCCCGGATGCGCGCGGCGCCGTCCAGCAAGCTGTATTCACTATGAACGTGCAAATGCACGAATGCCGAGCCAATGTTACTCACCGCTATCTTTCCTTTCCTTAACCGATGCGCTATTGCTTCTATTTTACCATACGGGGAGCAAAAGGCGTATATTTGTTCGCATGCAGGCCGGAACCGGCGTCTTAAGACCCGATAGTCCGATCCGCTCGCCAATCTTGTTCGCATCTTCCCGGAAGGTTATAATCCCGGTTTCCTCTCATACAATTCTAGTAAAGGCCGGACAGGCTTTAGGCAGGAAGGCGGGTGCTGGAACGAATGCAATATTTTTGGGCCAAAGCGGGATTGGATTTCTTTATCGCGTTCGGCGTCGTGCTTGGCGGCGCGATGCTTGCCGGAATCGGTTCGGTGCTGATGCTGCTGCCGCCGGTATCCATGATGCTGGATACGGCCGACAGGTTGAAAATATGGGCGATCGTGGCGGCGGTCGGCGGCTCGATCGACCCGGTGCGGGTCATCGAAAGCAATATCGCGGAGGGGCATCTTTCGCCGGCCGCGCAGCAAATCTGTTTCATTATCGCGGCCTTTCTCGGAGCTCATCTCGGCACCGAGCTCGTGAAGCTGCTTTGCAAAGGAGCCGCCTGACGATGCGAATACCGCCCTTTCACCGGTTCGAGCGGCTCGTTCAATCGGCCGGCATTTTTACGCTGGGCGTCCTCGTCGGGGCCATCCTGTACAATTCGATCGCCCAAGCGCGGTTCGAAGCGTTGATCAATATGCATTCGGAGCTTGAGACGAAGCTGGCGCAATACGAGCAGGAAATCCAATCGCTGAACCAGTTCAAAAGGCAGCATACGGTTATTAAAAGCGTGGAGCCCCGGATCGAGGAGGAAGCCGGCCTGAAAGAAGTGCGCCCGAAGCTGGACAAGCTGACCGAAGCCGAGCTGAAAAAGCGGATGATAGACGATCTCTCCGTGTTTATCGGCAGAAGCATTTACGACATCGACACCGACGCCAAGCTGGCGCGGAAGCTGCTGGAGAAACGGATCTACTACGGGGTCATGGGCAAGGATTACACGGTGGAGGCCAAAACGATGCTCGTATCCGACAACAAGCTGCTGGTCTGGGTCATCGTCCGTCTGTACGAAAAACCGCCTGCCTGACCGGACAAAGCGATTTCCGCTCCGGCCCGATTCCATGGTACAATACGGTCAAACAAGCGTTTCGTATCAAACCTGGAAAAAGGGGCTGTCAGCTTCATGGATGTGCTGTTGCAATGGGTATTCGCGCCCGCGATCGTCATTACCCTCGCGCTGTCCGTCATCTTCAGCTTTAAGGCGCGCCGCGCTTCGGGACAGCGCTCGCGCGGCTTGCACGCTTCGCGCATGAATATGAGCATGGGGATCATGCTTGTTTTTATCGCGGGCGTCCAGCTGCTGCTGTCGGCGCAATCGACGCTTCGCATTATTATCGGGGCTTTGTTTCTCGTCATCGGCTTGTTCAATCTGTTCGCCGGCCTGCGCAACCATAGCGTGTACCGGACGATGCGGCAGGACGGACAGTAAAACAACATTTTGCCGATGTACTCAGACACGCTTCGAAAGCAAAGGAAAAACGAAAAAGGCTGCCTCGCTCAAAGCAGCCCCCCAACGACGGTTGCGTCCATATGGGGGCGGCATGCTAACGGGGACAGCCTTTTTTGCATTGTTTACGAATCGATCATCTGCGCGGTCATCATCGCTTTGGCCGCAAGGCCGTGCTTGTCCCGGACTTCGATCTCCAGCTTCGTGAACTTTCGGCTTATTTCGAGCGCTTGCGGCACAATCGAAATTTCGCTGTCGATCTCCACGGGCCTTACCATGTATGTCGTAATGTTCTCCGTCAAATAGTCCGTCTTCAGCATTTCGCGGATCATTCGGCGGCAGGCTTGCGTCATGAGCGTGACGAGAATCCCTTCCGACACCATCCCAAGCGGTCCCGACATTTGGGGCGTGACGGTCCCCCGGTAGACGAACTTCTCCTTCTCGCCGTCCGTTTCCGCGGCCTGCGCCATGAAGCCGGTCCAGATCAAATCTTCGAACGTGCCGCCCGATTCCGGCTGCTTGCCGGCAAACCTCATGGCGTCAAGCACCTCGCGGCGGCTGACGACGCCAAGCAGCTTGCGGTTACGATCCACGATCGGCAGCAGATCGATGCCTTCGGCCGCCATCGTGTGCGCGGCGGACGTAACCGTTATGTTCGGCGCCGCCGTAATCGGATTTCTGGACATGATCCTATCGAGCGTCGCTTCCTCGGCATTGCCCGCCGCATCCTTGGGCGTCATCATGCCCACGACCTTCCCCCGCTCGTCCACGACCGGGAAACGCGTTCGCCCCGTCTCCCGCGACAGCCGATAATAAGCCGCAAGGGAATCGCTTGCCCGCAGCACGTCTGCAGGACGGCTTAACGTCACGATATCTTCGATCAGCAAAATTTTGCGTTTGATCAAACGGTCGTACATCGCGCGGTTAATCATGGAAGCGACGGTAAACGTGTCGTGCCGGGAAGCGATAATCGGCAAGCCCTTCTCGTCGGCCAGCAGCTTCACCTGCTCGCCGGGCTCGAATCCGCCGGTAATGAGAACGCCGGAGCCTTGCTCGAGCGCGCGGCGGTGGGCGCTGTCCCGGTTGCCGACGATGAGCAGGCTTCCTTCGTCGATATAGCTCATCATCGCTTCCAGCTCCATCGCGCCGATCACGAATTTATGAAGCGTTTTGTCCAAGCCGGCCGAGCCGCCGTACAGCTTCCCTTCCACGATTTCCGCAACTTCCCTGAACGTAAGCTGGTCGATCTCCTCTCTCCGCTTCCGGTCGATCCGAACCGTCCCGATTCTTTCCTTCGTGCTGACCAGCCCGGCAAGCTCCGCGTCC
Source organism: Paenibacillus thailandensis (assembly GCF_042685365.1). Classification (NCBI taxonomy): domain Bacteria; kingdom Bacillati; phylum Bacillota; class Bacilli; order Caryophanales; family Paenibacillaceae; genus Paenibacillus; species Paenibacillus thailandensis. Next base: position 320,840 of record NZ_JBHUMY010000001.1, read on the forward strand.
TTAAACGCTTTATAGACGGTCCCTTCGCTGACGCCGAGCTGCTTCGCCACGGCGCGGACCGAGATCCGGGTTCCGGCCTTCAACGATTGGATATAATGGATGATCTGGTCATGCTTCGTTTCCGTCTCCGTCCCGGAGCCGTATATGGTCAAAGTCGTTCCCTCCGATCGTGCGTTACCGGCTCTTGCCGTTTCCGGACGGCAACGCGTTTGCTTTCATTATACCATCATATCGCCGGGAAACTTTATTGTCCGTCCTGCAAGCTTCCTTCATCCGGTTTCAACGCAAAGTCCACCAGCCTCAGCTCCCCGTCGATCTGCTGGCCGTTAACGCCCTTCAGCCTGTAATCGCGCAGCAGCGCCTGAAGCTTCTTCTGCTGAACGGCCTGCTTCATTCCGTCAAGAATAAACGCCTCCCAGTCGTAAACGATCGGCACCGGATATCTCAACCGAAACACGGGATGCTCGGTAAACGTCACGCGCTGCGGCGGTATTTCCTCATATAAATTGGAAAATAAAATGCTGAACGACTCGCTGTAAGGTCTCGATATGATATCGGACTGCATATCCATTCGATATTCAATCGTCTGCGAATGCGGGTTGATTCGACAAGTAAACTCGCCCGTTGCGGCAGCAAGCTTCCTCTTCTTGTGCAGTACGCGATAGGTGAACCATAGTTGAAAAGCGGTCCTGCAGCGCGAAATTCGATCGTTATGCGTACTCATCGGCCATATCGCATCCCTTTTTTATAATATGGATTTGCAGGAAAAAACAAGTATAATTGTGTCTTCTTAACTTGATTATAATAAAAACAAAAGGTATAGGTCAATGACTATAGTCACTATTTTTAATACGTTCTATAAGAGGTTGCCTGCTTGGCGTTCAAGCCTCTATCGTTAGGCTAAGAGGTGATGGACGTGAGCAAAATAGCCCGTTCGGTGGGCGAAAACATTCGAAAATGCCGAAAGCTCAAAGGGCTAAGCCAAGAGCAGCTCGCGCTTCGGGCGGACATAAACGCTTCCTACATGGGGCAAGTCGAGCGCGGAGAAAAGAGCCCTACCATCGACGTGCTCGGCAAAATCGCGGACGCGCTGCAAACGCCGCTTGAGGCGCTGGTCGGGGAAACGGCCGGCAAAGCGGAAACCGCCGGCGGCGGATATGCCGATAAAATCGCCAGTCAACTGGACGGCCTAAGCGTCAAGGAGCAAGAAGCGGTATACCGTTTCGTCAAGCAGTTGGTCCAGTTTAAATCGCTGGAATAATGCTCCCAAGGCCCTCTTGGAGGGTTTTTCACCTCCCCAAACCCCTCCTGAGGAGGGGCTCCAAGGGCATGCGCCCTCTGGACACCCCAAATTGCGTGCCTGCTGCGCGGCCGTCTTCGACAATCCATCGTGCTGCCCCCGCGTTGTCCTGACGGACAAAGCTCTCTTTCCCGCTTCCTAAGCCACGTTGTGCCTCATTGCGCTGCCTGCCACTCTCTCTCAAGAGACATTTCTTTCGTGCTCTCCCCGCGTTGTCCTGACGGACAAAGCTCTCTTTCCCGCTTCTTAAGCCACGTTGTGCCTCATCGCGCTGCCTGCCACTCTCTCTCAAGAGACATTTCTTTCGTGCTCCCCACGCGTTGTCCCGACGGACAAAGCTTTCATTCGTTCTTGACCCGCTTCGAGGGCGTAACATAGCTGAAAAAAATGGGACTGCCGAGGCGGATGGCGCCTTTAGCAGTCCCATTGAAAACCGTTTAACCTCTTGCCCCGCGAGCGGCCCGGCGCTCGATAGCGGCGTATTTGGCCCGCTTGATCCGTTCAAGCTGCTTTCGTTTTTGCTCGTCGACAAGCAATATTTCGTTTAAATTCGCCGCGATGACAAGCAATGCAAAGACGCACCATACGACGCCGAACACGTCGGCCATATCCCACGCCCCTCCGAATTCGAGACGAGGTATGGCGTAAACGAGCATACCAAGCGAAGCTATCAAATAAACGGCATGGCGCAATTTGCGCAGCAGCATGAGCCATCAGCTCCTCTTCATGAACTTGTCCCCTCTTAATCCATCCTATGCTCCGCTTGCTTCGCCTATTACCGGTCGGCGGCTTATGCTTTTTTTTGCGGAGAGAGGCCAATCACCAAGGGATAGATGTCCTCATATGATGAAGTAATTCTTGCCAAAACACCTAAGGGCTTCGTGCCGCTTATTACCGCCATCCTCCCGTTCGGAAGGAGATTACCGATGCTTAAATCGAAAGTAGCCATACAGGTGGTCAGCTCCGGCATGCTTCCGGACGATACGCTTATGCTCGGCGATTATTACGTGAAAAAATGGAAAATTCCGCAGGGGCAGCCGATAACGCTCAAGTTCGGCGGGTTTCGCCAGCATGTCAAGGCGATATCGGCGGCCCGCTTTGACGGCCTTCGCGTCGGCCAAACGCTTGCCCGGAAAATGGGGCTGTCCGGCAACGCGACTTTGCGCATGCAGTATAAAGCCGATACGTCGACGCTTATGCTCGGCCCGCTGATCGGCGTGCTAGTCAGCCGCGACTATCCGCAGCAGTCCGAGAAGCCTTTCGGCTCGATCACGATGTTCTGCAAGGAGCTCGTGGACGCATGCAGGACGCATGGCGCATACGTTTATTTTTTTACGCCCAATATGATCGGTTCGAACGCAAACGCGGTTGAAGCATGGGTCTACGCGGACGGCTGGAAGCGCGCGACCGTCCCCGTTCCGGACGTCGTCAACAACCGGCTGACGTCGCGGAAGCTGGAGAATAAACCGAGCGTGCAGCAATTTCTGAAGGCCGTGAAAGCGGCAAACCGCACGAGCGTCTTCAACGAAAAATTTTTAGACAAAACCGAAGTGTTCGACGCCTTGAAGAACGACGAGTCGCTGATCCGCTATTTGCCCGAATCCCATCTGCTGCGCAATTACACCATGCTGAAATCGATGTGCTCGCGTTACAGCAGCGTCTTCCTGAAGCCGGTGCGGGGCAGCCTCGGCAAAGGCATTATCCGCATCTCGCGCTCGGAGGGCGGCGAAGGCTATCAAGCGATGTTCACGACGGCGGCAGGCGCCCAGAAGCAAAACTACGGAAGCCTGCTGAAGCTGTTCTCCGCGATCTCCTCGAAGATGAAATCGAGCCGCTACCAGGTGCAGCAGGGCTTGAACTTGATCGAAATCCAGAAACGTCCCGTCGACTTCCGGGCGCTCGTGCAAAAAAACGCTGCCGGCAAATGGACGATCACTTCCATCGTCGCCCGGACGGCCGGCAACCATCACTTCGTATCGAATCTGGCGAGGGGCGGCACGCTCAGCACCGTAACCGAGGCGGTCGTCAAATCGAATCTGTCCGCCGGCGTAAGCCGGACCGGCACGCCGGCCAGATTGCGAAGCGCCGCTCTTGCCATCGCCAAAGGAATCGAGCAGCATATTCCGGCGCATTTCGGCGAGCTTGGCATCGATCTGGCGCTTGACACAAGCGGCCGCATCTGGCTGCTTGAAGTCAATTCCAAACCGTCCAAAAACGACAACACGCCGCTGACGGACAATAAAATCCGGCCTTCGGTCAAACTTATGCTTCAATATTCCCGTTATTTATCCGGTTTTTGAAACGGAGGCTTCCGCCAATGACGCAAGCCGTATTCATCATCGGACTATTCGTGGCGTGCATCGACCGGACCGGCGGCATGCCGGGAGGAGACGCCGCCGTCCCGGAGCCTGCCTTCTATCGGGAGCTTAGCGAGACGGCGGCCCGGATGGGCATTGACCTATACGTATTTTCGCCGGAGCAATTCCGCGGCGGCGAACTGTTCGGCTACCGCTGGCGCCGTTCGCGATGGGTTCTCGACAAGGTGCCGTTCCCGGATATCGTATACGACCGCTGCTACTACACCAGCGCCGGGCAACGCAAAGCGTGCAAGCTGACCCTTGCGGCCATCCGCGCCCGAAAGCCGCACCGTCTGCTGAGCGGCGGCAATCTTCCTTCCAAATGGGAAGTGTATAAGCTGCTTGCCGCGGACGCGCCGGTCGCCGGACTTTTGCCCCCGACGGCAAAAGTCCGGTCGGCCGACCAGCTGCTTGCCGCGCTGGCGAAATACAGGGAAGGGCTTTTTCTCAAGCCGGCAGCGGGCATGCAAGGCAAAGGGACGCTGCTCGTGCGGCGCGACAAGGAATCGAACGGAATCGCCGTCGACGGGCGAACAAGAGCCAACAAGCCGTTTTCCTTGCTGTTCAACGGAGAAGCCGAGTGGAAGCAATGGATCTCGGCGTTTATCGGCGAGACGCCGTATATCGTGCAGCCTTATTTAAAGCTGGCGATGCCGGACGGCAGGTCGTTCGATATCCGCGTCCTTCTCCAGAAGGACGGCAGCGGACGGTTTGCGGTTACCGGCCAAGCGGCCAGAGTCGGCAAGGCGGGATCGATTACGTCCAATCTGCACGGCGGAGGCTCCGCAAGCGACGCGGCAAAGCTGCTGAACGAAGCGTTCGGCCGCAAGATAGGCGGCGAAATCTCCGCACAAATGAACGATATAAGCGAATATATTGCTCATAGGCTCGAGAACCGATACGGCCGGTTCGCCGAGCTTGGGTTCGATTACGGCATTGCGGACGGCGGCAAGCTCTGGCTTCTGGAGGTCAATTCCAAGCCGGGAAGATCGGCTTTCGGCCAGTTGAACGACGGCACTGCGGCGGCATTGTCCATTGAACGGCCCCTTCTTTATGCCCGATTGCTAAACAGCCGCCAGGCTCCTTCCTACATGTTGAGACGGTCCGCAAACGGCCGCCGGCTTTATTCCACGCCCTATATGTCCTTAAAAACAAGACGGCCCTCGGCTAGATAACGTTCAGGAGGTTCATCCATGAGTTTGACAACTTGCAACGTGCATTTCTCCCAGGCATCGGATAAAGTCATCTATTTGTCGCGTCCGCTGTTCAAAGAACTCAAGCTCTCCGGCAAAAAAAAGATTCAGCTGAAGCTGGGCAACGAAACGACGACGGCCGTTGTCCGGCCGGTTCAGCGGCAAGGAAACCATCTATACCTGTCCGCCGGCGTCCGCCAGACGATCAAAGTTCCGAAAACCGGCAGCGTCCACGTGCTCGGCAGCGGAGAGAACGAAGTTCAGCTCGGTCCGCTCGTCGGCATCCTGAGCGATTCGGTCTCCCATTCCAGCCTGCAGCCGTTCGGCTCGCGCTCCGCATTTATAAAAGAATTAATCCGTACCGGAAGCAGCAAAGCGTTCATCTTCGGCTTTACGCCCGACGACATCAACTGGCAGCAGGATACGGTCAACGGTTATTTTCTAACGCCGCAAGGCAATTGGTACCGGAAAACCGTTCCGCTGCCCGACGTCGTTTATAACCGTCTGCCAAGCCGCAAAGCCGAAACCTCCTCCGCCATCAGCTCGCTTAGAGAAAAATTCGTCAGGAAGAAGATCCCTTTCTTTAATTGGAGCTTCTTTAACAAAGCGGACGTTTACAAGCTGCTTGAAAACGACCCCGAAGCGCTCGCGCATTTGCCCGAGTCGGTTTCGGGACCTACGCCGGAGAAAATAAAGGCGCTACTCGAAAAGCATCATTTTATTTATTTCAAGCCGACGGCCGGAAGCTTAGGCATTGGCATTTACCGCCTGACCTATCATCCGAAGCGCGGTTATTTCGCGCGTTACCGCAAAGGCCCGCGCAATGTTCTGCTGCGTTTCGCCAATTTCCAAAGCTTAATCCGCATGCTGCAAAACCGGCACGGCAGCTCGTTCAGCCAATATGTGATTCAGCAAGGCATACGGCTGATCGAAATCGACAATTGCCCCATCGATTTCCGGTTCCATATGCATAAGAACGGCAAAAACGAATGGGTGCCGGTCGGAATCGGCGCCAAAAAAGCGGGACGCGGAAGCGTCACGACGCACGTGAAGAACGGAGGGTCGCTCCTTACGCCCGAGCATGCCTTGAACCGCACCTTCGGCTTAAGCGCCAAGGAGATTCTCGACAAAGCCAAGGACGTCGCGGTTAAAATGTCCGAGGCGATCGAACGCAATTACCCGCACCGGCTTGGCGAGCTCGGCCTCGATATCGGGATCGACAAGGACGGCGAAATATGGATGTTCGAGGCGAACGCCAAGCCGGGCCGATCTATATTCAAGCATCCTTCGCTAAAGGCGGAGGGTCGCGCATCGCTCTCCCACATTGTTGAGCACTGCTTTTATTTAAGCCGCTTTCAAGAGGGGGAATAGCCATGAACGACCATACGCTTCCCGGCGAAGACGAGCTTGCCGAATTGCATGGCGGCAAGCCCGTGTTCGCCATACTGACGATCGACGACGATATCCAGCTTTTTCGGGGGAACCGGGAAAACTTTGCCGACCTCGTCCGCACGGGCGAGCAGATGGGCTTTATCGTCTATGTGCTTACCGTCAAGCATTTGAATTTCAGGAAGCCGAGGCTGAAAGGCTACGTCTTCGATCAGGAGACCGAAACGTGGACGGCGCGGCTGCTCCCGTTTCCCCACATCATTTATAACCGGATCCCGCTTCGCGAGGATGAAACATTGCCTATCGTGAAGCAAAAAATTAAAGCCTGCATGAAACATCCGAATGTAATCTTGTTTAATCCGTCTTTCTTCAACAAGTGGGAGCTGTTCGAGTGGCTGCGCGCCTCCAAATCGACCAAAGGACACATTCCGTCCACGCGCAAGCTGATGTCGATCCAAGGCTTGAGCCGGATGCTCCGCAAGCATCCTTATTTATATTTGAAGCCCGAAAGCGGCAAAGCCGGCAAAGGGATTATGACCGTATCGGTACATGGGGAGAAGCAGCTTCCGTACCGGCTTAAAATTCAGGAAGACCGCAAAAGCTCGACCTATAACTGCGCGACGCTCGCTAGACTGTGGCACAAAATCGTGCTGGAAAGCGCGGGAGAAGCCTACATCGCCCAACAGGGCATCGACCTTGCCTCGTTTCAGAAGCGCCGCTTCGACCTGAGAGCGCTGGTGCAGAAAAATGACGAAGGCAGGTGGGATTTGACGGGAATAGGCGCGCGTCTCGCCGGTTCCTCCAGCATTACGACACATGTTCCGCGCGGCGGGACGATCGAAGACCCCGAAACGCTGCTTGTCAGTTCTTTTAACCAAGAATTAGGTCGTAAAATATTGATAAAGGCGAAGCAAACCGCTCTCATTATCGCCCGTCAGATCGAGCGAAGCTCCGGACAGACGCTCGGCGAAATGTCGATGGATCTCGGCGTCGACAACACCGGACATATATGGTTCTTCGAAGCGAACTCCAAGCCGATGAAATTCGACGAGCCCCATATCCGGCAAAAATCGCTCGAGCGCATTTTCCAGTACGGCGATTATTTGACCAAAAGAAATAAGAAAAAGGCAGGTGGCGCTTGATATGGAACTGCAGCTCGGACTGCTTGGCCCTGAACAATGGATTGCCGAACGTAAAAGACTGATCGGGTTTGCCATCCGTTTCGGAGAGAAGCGGTTGACGCTGAAGTCCATGCATGCGTTCCGGACGCTGCGGCCCGATCAATTGACCGCCGCAAGCACGGACAAAGGCGCAGCGGCCGTCGTTACGGCCACGCTGGGCGGCCGTCTTGCCGGCCTCGGCTTCGCCGGAGACGCCGGCGAAGAAGGCTGCTTCGTCGTCGTCCGTTCGGATATGCGGGATCGCGGCATCGGGAGCAAAATCGTGGAAGGATTGATGAGCCGTTTCGAGCATCTGACCTGTACCGTCGCTTGCGACAACGCCTCAAGCATGGCGTTATGCTTCAAGCTTGGCATGGTCGCCGTCGCCATGGTTACCGGCCCTACCGGCAAGCCTACGCTGCGATTCGAAAGGAGAGTCTCCCATGACACAGCCGGTACTCGGGATATTGACCTTATATCTCAATGATAACGGCGCACTCGAGGAGAAGGACATCTATGCCAAAATGACCGCCGCCGGACAGCAAATAGGGCTTGATCTATTTGTATTCACGCCCGACGACGTCGATTTCAAAAAAAATAAAATCAACGCTCTTTTTTATCACACGGATACCCATAAATGGACGAGGAAGTGGACGTCCTTTCCCCATATGATCTACGACCGGTGCCGCATCCAGAAGTCTCCCCGGTTCGAGAAGCTTCGGGAGTTCCGCAAAAAATACGGCCAGCTCACTTTCCTGAACCGTCCGCTTCGCAACAAGTGGACCGTTCACAAAACTTTGCAGCAGGATGAAAGATTCAAAAGCTATTTGCCGGCCGCCAAGCTTGCCGAATCGGCGCAAGACGTCGCGGAGATGCTGCAGAAATATCCGCTGCTGTACGTCAAGCCGATTAACGGCACCGGCGGACGGGGCATTCTGCGAATCGAACGCAAAAAAGGCGGCAGGCTGCTGCTGCAAGGCCGCGACCAGGCCAGGCGGATTATAACGCCGGCTTATATAACGCATTCCGAGCTGGCAAGCTTCCTGCGCAACTGGAACATCGGCAATGTGAAGCATATCGTCCAGCAAGGTCTGCAGCTTAAGCTGCCGAACGGCAGAGTGCACGACTACCGGATGCTCGTTCAGAAAGACCGCACCGGCAAGTGGCAGGTAACGGGCTGCGCAGGCCGGATGGGACCCGCCCGAAGCGTCACCTCCAATCTTCATGGAGGAGGCCATGCGATCGGCATGACCGAGCTGCTGAACATGTGGGTCGGCGAAGATAAAGCCGACGCCGTCAAAGCCGATGCCGAATCGTTTGGCGTTGCCGTGGCGCAATATTTGGAGAAAAGCTTCGGCCGTTTATGCGAGCTTGCGCTTGATCTCGCCATTGACCGCAAGGGGCGGGTATGGCTGCTGGAAGTGAATCCGAAGCCGGCACGGGAAGTGTTCAGGCAAGCGGGGGAAATGGATACTTACCGCAACTCGATCCTGAGGCCGCTCGAATATGCGTTATGGGTGAACGAGCAGAAGAAAATCCGTAAAGCGGCCGGCAAAACGGCGGCTGCGTCGGCCTCCTTCTCCAAAGCGGCCCCGAACCTCGAAATCGGCTGACGAGGCGTGACCGAACTGGGCGGGGTCCGGGGAATACCTTAGAAGACACAAATGGCAATGCAAGATTAACCTTGCATCGCCATTTCTTATTTGCAGCATTTTTGGATTAGACCATCACTAACCGGTTCCCGCTTCGATGCCGCTTCCGCAAATTACTTCGCCGCTTCGAGCAGCGGGAGCAGCTCTTTAAGCGAGCGGACACGCACGTCCGCGCCTTGCAGCTCGGCGTCGCTGCCGTAATCGGCATAGGCGCAGCCGATGACCGCCAGGCCGTTTTTCTTCCCGGCTTCCACGTCGGACGAGCGGTCTCCGACCATCCAAGCGTCCCGTATGCCGTGGTCGCTGAGCAGCTTTGCTACCAGGTCAACCTTGCTTGCCGTACCGAATTCGCCGGCGCTGTACAGGCCGTCGAACAGAGGCGCAATCCCTTTGTAGCCGGCGACATCCTTAACGTACCGCTCAAGTCCGTTGCTGGCAACGAACAGCTTGACCCCCCGCGCTTTCAGCTCCTGCAGAGTCTCCGCAGTCCCCGGGTACAACCGCCCTTCCCCTGCGGCGAGCCCCTCAATCTCATATTGAAGCAGCAGTTCGTTCGCCCGTTCTCTCGTTTCCTCCGGGGCGTCCGGCATTACTTTCAGCCAGATGTCTTCAAGCAGCATGCCGAGACAGGCGAGCAAATGCTCCACCGGCGGCGTCTCCTTCTCGTACAGCCCTTCCGCCCGCAGCGTATCGAAGATGCGGACATGCACGCCGCGAAGCAGCGTATCCGTCTCGAACAGCGTGCCGTCCATGTCGAACAATATCGCTTCCGGTTTTTTCAAAGCGGGAAATATCGTATTCTCCACTCTCGTCCCTCCTCTGTCGTCTGCCTTAATCATAATGCATCGAACCGAGCCGGGCAATCTCCCCGCGATGCCGAAAGCGTAGCGGCTGCCGTTACACTTCAATAATAATCGGCAATATCATCGGCCTTCTTTTCGTCTTATGGAACAGAAACTTGCCGACGGCTTCCTTGACGCTGCTTTTTAACAGAGACCATGTCCAGTCGTTGGCCGTTTCGCGCAGCTCCTCGATCGTCGCTTCGACCAAACGGCTTACGTCGCCAAGCAGCTCCTCCGACTCCTTGACGAATACGAACCCTCTCGTAATGACGTCCGGAGCGAATAACAACGCGTTATCCTGACTGCTTAACGTAATGACGGATATTAGTATGCCGTCCTCGGACAGATGCTTCCGGTCTCTGAGCACGACGTTGCCGACATCCCCGATGCCGGAGCCGTCCACCAGCGTATGGCCGGAAGGAACCTTGCCGGCGAGATACGCATGCTTGCGGTTTACTTCGAGAACGTCGCCGTTCCTCATAATAAAGATCCGCTCCGGATCGACCCCGACCGATTCCGCGAGCTGGCGGTGACGGTGCAGCATCCGGTATTCCCCGTGGATCGGCACAAAATATTTGGGCTTCATCAGCGTCAGCATCAGCTTAAGCTCCTCCTGGCTCCCGTGGCCGGATACGTGCATCCCGCTGTTAATGACGTTGGCGCCCAATAAATACAGATGATCCAAAATGGCGGCGACGTTTTTTTCGTTTCCGGGAATGGGCGAGGAAGCGAAAATAACGGTATCCCCGGGTTCGATCGCCATCAGGGGATGCGTGGAGCTGGCAAGTCTGGACAAGGCGGCCATCGGTTCCCCTTGGCTTCCGGTGCACATGACGGCTACGCGCTCCCTGGGCAACTCCGCCGCTTCTCTCGCGTCGATCAGCATGCCTTCGGGCATCTGAATATAACCGAGCTCGGAAGCGACTTTGACGACATTCACCATGCTTCGGCCCAATAACGCGATATAGCGGCCCGTATTGCACGCAGCGTCGATGATTTGCTGAAGACGGTTGACGTTCGAGGCAAACGTCGAGATGAACACTCTGTTGCTCGCTCTCTGAAAGCATTCTTCGATAGACTCCCCAACCAGCTTCTCCGACGCCGTAAACCCTTCCCGCTCCGCATTCGTGCTTTCCGACAGCAATACCGTCACCCCTTTTTCGCCGACGCGCGCCATCGCGTGCAGGTCCGGGTACTGCTGGTTGGCCGGCGAGAAATCGAACTTGAAGTCGCCGGTATGCACGACGGTCCCGTCCGGCGTGTCGATCACGACGCCGACGCAGTCGGGAATGCTGTGATACGTCCGGAAAAACGACAGCTTCAAGCTGCCCAGCTCCAGATGGGAATCGGGATGGATTTCGCATAGAACGACCGTATCCTTCAGCTTGTGCTCCTTCAGCTTAATGTTGATTAAGCCAAGCGTCAGCCGGGTAGCGAATACGGGGACGTTGATTTGTTTCAGTATGTAGGGGATGGCGCCGATGTGGTCCTCGTGGCCGTGCGTAATGACCATCCCGCGGATCCGGTCTTTGTTTTCCAGCAAATACGTAATATCGGGAATGATCAGATCGATGCCCAGCAGGTTTTCGTCGGGAAATTTCGAGCCGCAGTCGATGACAACGATGTCATCCCCGTACTGCACCACATACATGTTTTTGCCGATTTCGAACACGCCGCCAAGCGCAAAGATAGACAACTTCTTTTCATTCGTCATTGGGATATTCGTCCCTCCAAAGAAAGGATTCGGGCTATCAGCGATGCGATAAACGTTTATCGAATCCTTCGAGGATGGGCGACCGCCATCCAGCGTAAGGCCGATTGCAATTGATGGATAGACCAGATTTATTATGAGCAAATGCAATCCGCTGTATTCGCTTCGCGCGCATCCGTGACGAGCGGCGGTTACAGCCGCTTTAAACTTTCTGCGCCGCCCATGTGACGACGTCTCCCCTTAAGCGTACAGGCTTGCCTTCTCTCGCGATTTCGGTTTCGTAAGGCTTCACCGTATGCTTGATCACGCGCCAGCCGTCGTACTTCGAGTAAAGCAGGCCGTTCAACGTTTCGGTATCCATTAACAGCTCAAACATCGGTTCCAGCCGTTCGCCGGTTGCGGGCTCGGTTTCGCTAATATTGGAGCTAATAATCAAACAATGAATGCCTTGTTCCCTCGTACCCTCGATCATGTCCGTCAATACGCGGTCGAAGGTCGCCGCTGAGTCCAAATGCTCCAGCGCCGAAACGGAATAAATGTAATCGTATTGCCCGGGCTCGATCGGAAAAGCGCCGATGTCCGCAATATGCGTCTCCAGCATAGTCGAGACGCCGTACTGACGGCTGTAACCGGAAAGGTGCCGAATGGCCGATTCAAGCAAATCGACGCAGACGATTTTGCCGCCGGAGCCAAGCAGTTTAAGCGCCAGCGGAATGCTGTTCCGGCCGACTCCGCAGCCGAGATCCAACAACCGCATATCGTTCCGGGGTACCGTCTGATCGAACAACTCCATAACGGTTTTGACCGGCTTGTGAAGCCAAGATCCTTCCTGAAATAAAACCTCGTTCTCGTAGCAATCGTCATGATACCGTCTTTCAGCTTCTCTAATTCTGGCGATTCGGTCTATTAACATAACGCGCCTCCCACATGCTGGCAATCCTGCAGCTGCTATTATGATTCATAGCTATCATACCGCTCAAAAAGCCGAAAGGGAAAGCTTAAAAAGCTTTCCCTGCGTAATGATGGCCTATTGCAGCTTAAGCCTGCATCGGCTTACTAACCTTTAGGCTTGGCGATCAATGCGGCCAGGAACGAAAAGATGATCGCCGAGGATATGCCGGCGCTGGTCACCTTGAATATCCCCATAATAATGCCGATCAGTCCGCTGCTCTTCAGCTCCGTAAGCGCTCCGTGCACAAGCGCGTTGCCGAAGCTTGTAATCGGAACGGAGGCGCCCGCACCGGCAAACCGGATGAGCGGATCGTACAAGCCGACGCCGTCGCCGATCGCTCCCAACACGACAAGCAGCGTCATCGTATGGGCAGGCGTCAGCTTGAACACGTCAAAGCAGATTTGCCCGAATAAGCAGATCGCTCCCCCGACAAGAAAAGCCCACAAATAGATCATTCTGAATCTCCTCCGTTCTCGATCGATACGGCATGGGCGATGCACGGAATGCTTTCGCCTTGCTGATAGGACAGCGGGGATAACAACGCGCCGGTCGCCACGACGAGAATCCGGTTCAGCTCCTTGCTGCGCAACTTCTTCATCAGATGTCCGTACGTCACGACCGCCGAGCACGCGCAGCCGCTCGCGCCCGCCTGTACCTCCTGCTTCTCGTAATCATAAATCATCATGCCGCAGTCTTTGTACGTCGTCTGCTCCATCGGAATTCTATGCTTATGAAGCAGGTCTTTGGCGATTTCGTAACCGATCTTGGACAGATCGCCCGTAACAATCAAGTCGTAATGTCCAGGTTCGATGCGAAGATCGCGGAAATGCGCCTGTATCGTATCGACAGCCGCAGGCGCCATTGCGGCCCCCATGTTAAACGGATCGGTAATGCCCATGTCGACGACCCGTCCGATCGTCGCCGAAGTAATGAACGGCCCTTTCCCGTGCTGGGCCACGAGCGCCGCCCCCGCTCCCGTAACCGTAAATTGGGCGGTGGGAGGCTTCTGGGAGCCGTATTCGGTCGGATACCGGAATTGCTTTTCGACGCTCGCGTTATGGCTGCAGGCGCTGGCGACGGCATATTTGGCCGAACGCGAGTTGACGAAATTGGCCGCGATCGCCAAGCTTTCCATCGACGTGGAGCAGGCGCCGAACACGCCGATATAAGGAATGGACAACGTCCTCGCGGCAAAGCTGGTGCTAATAATCTGGTTCATCAGATCGCCGCCGACAAAAAAGTTGATCTCTTCTTTGGTCAGCCCGCCTTTATCGATGGCCAGCTTGGCCGCTTCCTCCAGAAGCGTACGTTCCGACTTCTCCCAGCTGTCCTGTCCGAGCCGGATGTCGCCATGTATCACATCGAAGTCGTTCGCTAACGGGCCTTGTCCTTCAAACGGTCCGACGACGGAGGCTTCCGCCACGATCGCCGGCTTATTTTCGAATATCCAGCTTTGATGCCCTTTTAACATTGCCCGGAGCTCCTTCCTTAGTAAGCGGGATTAAACAGCCAGTGCAGCAAGCCGACGACAAAAGCGGCCACCGTGCCGAACACGATAACCGGTCCGGAAAGCTCGAACATCTTGCCGCCCACCCCAAGCACAAGCCCTTCGCAGCGATGCTCGATGGCCGACGAAGCCATCGTATTGGCAAAGCCCGTTACCGGCACCGCCGTTCCCGCTCCGGCCCACTGGGCGATTTTATCGTATACGCCCAAGCTGGTCAGAATGACGGAGATGAGAATAAGGGTAGCGACCGTCGGGTTGCTTGCCTTCTCTTTCTCGAATCCGAACCAATGGATGTACATATCGGTAAAAGCCTGGCCGATAATGCATATGACGCCGCCGACCAGGAAAGCGCGAATGCAATTGACGAACACCGGTCTTGACGGCTCATGCCTTTTGGCCAATTTCTGATACTGCTGCTGAACAGGCGTTTGTTTTTTCTTTTTGCTGTTCGACATTCGTCTTATCTCCTTTCTACGTATGCAGGAGCGGTTTCACGTCCGCCAATATCCGCTGCATTTGGTGCGAGCAGCGCTCGTACATTTCCTTCGCTTTCTCGTCCTGCACCGATAAAGCGAACATTTCGAGATCGGCCTCGCATTTTTTTAACGTTGCATATAAAGAAGCTTTCGCTTGCGGCTCCGGCGCTTTAATCTGGTCGTCGAACAAATCGATCGTCAATTGTCCGTAAGAGTCGACTTGTCCGAGAAAAACGTTTTCGACGGCCGCGCCGATCTTCTCCAGCTCGGTGTGAAGCCAAGCGCGGTTTTTGCCGATCGTGGCGAGCGGCTCGTCCATAATTTCCCCGTCCATAATAACGGCCTGCGGCTCGTATTCCGGTCCTACCTTTACACCTAAATGCTTGGGTGTCAGCGGCTGATTCTCCCGCGTCAGAAGAACGTTAATATCTCCGCTTGGTTCCATGATCGCGAATTCGACGTCGGCCGCCCGGAACACGTTTTTCCTTCGCAGCTCTTCCATCAGCTCGTCTAACGTAAGCCGCTCTTTCGCCAGGTTATCCTCGAGAATTTTGCCGCCTTTAATGAGAATCGTCCCTTTGCCGTCGATAAAATCTCTCGCTTTCTTGCTCTTTAATTGGAGAAACTCGATGCCGAGCGACACCACAATCCAGACGGCAAGCGACACGAGTCCAAGATACCAGCTGCTCTCCAGATCCAGCGGAATATATGCGGCGAGGCTGCCGATCGTAATCCCGGTTATGTATTCGAACAGCGAAAGCTGGGAAACTTGCCGTTTGCCGAGCAGCTTCGTCAACAGAAATAATATGACGACGGCTACCAACGTTCTCCATGCTACCTCTAACCAATCCGGCACAACTAATAAACCCCCTTAAGTCGCGATTATTCACTCACGGAATTATTTGTAGCGAAGGAATATTTTATACCCGTCGACGGAGGAATGCCCTTTGGCGGATAACCATAATATGGAGAGCTTTCGCCCGGTATACAACGGAAAAAGAGGAGGTACATTATTTGAGGCTTCAACTTGAGGCATCTTTGAAGGGGGGTGAAAACCGTGACAGTCTCTTCCGACGTAAAAACATGCGTAGCTTCTTTGAAAAGCGCGCAAGCAAGCCTAGAGCAATTTGCCTTGTCGACCAACAATCAGCAAGCCAAGACGCTGTTTACTAACGCAGCTCAACAAACGCAGCAAGTCATCCAGCAAGTGGAAGGCCGCGTTCAACAATTGGAAAACGAAGAACCACAATATAAAGGATTCTAACCCTTACATGAAACCAAAGGATTTGTAGGGACGATGCCATTCTTGGGCACGTCGATAAGCAGCCTGTACGCGAAGCGGCGTACAGGCTGTTTGGATTGGCCGGATGTCGGTTGGAGAACCCAGGCGGACCTATGGTATTCTATGAATAGAGGCTCACGCGGCGAATCATGACACTTTATGACCATAAAGGAGATGATAGACCATGGGACTTCTTCATCATGACGTAACGCTGCTTAATTTCGATCATCAGTATGCCCGGCAGCACCGGCTATCCGACAGAGCCGACGAATGGATCGACCTTTCGAATATCCCTTCCACCAATTTGTTCTGCACGCATGAAGCCTTGGCTGAAATACGCCGAAGATTGGCCGCGCGCAGCTCTAGCGGCATTACCTACATCGGCAGCGGTAACTACCACTACGTTACATATGCCCTTCTCAGCGAAATCCATCATCCGTTCAGCCTAGTGTTGTTCGATAATCATACCGACGCCAAGCGGTCGGAGCAATTGCCGGGCCTCCTAACCTGCGGCTCTTGGGTAGCCGAAGCGATCGCCCGCCTTCCCCAATTGCAGCAAGTCGTATGGGTCGGAGTTCATGCGGACGCCTTGCCCCGTTATTCCGGCATCGGGTCCAAGCTCATCTTTTTGCCTGATTTACGACACGCCGGACAATTATTGTCCTCGCTTACCGCAGACGACATATACGTCAGCATTGACAAGGACGTGCTGGACGAAGCGGATGCCGTGACCAATTGGGATCAAGGCACGATGCGTTTGAGGCAGCTCATTATGGCGCTGCACGAGCTTGTCGTCAACAAAAACATAATCGGCATGGACGTGTGCGGAGAGCTCCGGGTTCCCCCGGCCGATGCATGGAAATATGCCGAACAGATCCGCTTGAATGAAATAGCGAACCTCGCGATTTTGGACGTCGTCAGTTAATTAGCTTTATCCCTCGCCTTCAACTAGCGGAACTGTCATTTCCAACATGATTTAATTGGAGAGGGGCTGTCTCCAAAAGTCAAAGTCAATGACTGATCGGACGCCCCTCTTTCATTTTTTAAATAAATAGATTAATGCCGGATTGATCCGCCTTACCGAGATAGTAGCCGACGCCGCCGATTTTTACTCCCTCGATAAGTTCTTCTTTCGTAATACCCATCACATCCATAGACATTTGGCACGCTACGATCTCGACGCCTTGTCGGATCGCCGTCTCGATTAATTCCTCCAGAGACGAAATGTTTTTGCCTTTCATAACGCCCCGAATCATCTTCGTTCCAAGGCCCATCATGTTCATCTTAGAAAGCGGCAGTTTTTGGCTGCCGCGAGGCATCATCGCCCCGAACATTCGGCCGATCAAGCTTTTGGGTACCGGCACCTTCTCCGGTTTGCGAATCACGTTCAATCCCCAGAAGGTGAAGAACATGGTCACTTTCTTTCCGCTTGCTGCCGCTCCGTTGGCAATAATGAAGGAAGCGATTGCCTTGTCGAGGTCGCCGCTGAACACAATCATGGAACTGCCCTCTGAACGCGCTGCTGCCGGTTTCGAGGCCGAATTCACATTTGCGTTTGAGGTTCCTTTTCTGACATAAGCCTCAATCATACCGCTTTGCGTCTTCCCTACTTTGATCATTTCATGATCGGACATTCGTGCCCATGCCTGGATATCTTCATAAAAGCCGGGATCGGAAGCTGTTACACGTAACACCTGGCCATTTTCCAGTTGATCGATCTTCTGTTTGACCTCAATGAGCGGACCGGGACAGGATAACCCGCAAGCATCCAATTCGATATCCGCATGAACTCCCTGCTCCTCTTGCTCAAGCGCCGCCGCTATTAGTTGACTGCCGTTGGCGGTCGGTGAAGCCTGCGGCACTTTATTGCCGGACGGCGTGTAGGCGAACATGGTGTACGTCTTGTAACCGCCGGTCAAATTCCGCACTTTAAAACCCTTCTGCTTTAGGATTCGGGATGCGGTGTAGCCTCTTAAACCGACTTGGCAATATACCCAAATCTCTTTATCGGGATCCAATTCGCTCAAGCGGCGACGGAGCTCATCGACAGGTATTAGGATGGAGCCGGGGATGTGACCATTCTGGTGCTCGATCTCCGAACGAACGTCCACTAGCGTTATTTTTTCAGGGTCAAGGGATTTCAGATCCTCGGGCACAAAGACTTGCGTCCGGCCGGCAAGAATATTTTCTGCCGTATAACCCGCCATATTAACCGGATCTTTGGCGGAGGAGTACGGCGGCGCATAAGAAAGTTCAAGCTCGGTCAGGTCGTACACCGTACCCTTGAAGCGAATAACGGCAGCGATATCGTCAATGCGCTTGTCCACTCCGTCAGCTCCCACAGCTTGAGCGCCCAGTACGGTGCCTGCGTCATCAAACAGTAACTTGATGGTTAAGGGAGTCGCCCCCGGATAATAAGAAGCATGAGAGCTTGGATGCACGTAAGTAACATGATATGGGATCCCTAGATGCTGCAGGGTCTTCTCGTTATTGCCAGTGACCGCTCCCGTCTGTCCAAAAACTTTAATAATCGCTGTTCCTTGCGCACCTCTATAAGCCGTTCCCAAGCCGCAAACATTATCCGCTGCGATCCGCCCTTGTTTGTTGGCTGGACCGGCCAAAGGTATGGCCGTCTTGTTCCCATTCACAAAATCGACGACTTCGACCGCATCACCGACGGCGTATACGCCTTCCAGATTGGTCTCCAGCTTTTCATTCACGATGATGTGGCCTTTCGGAGTAAGCTCCAGTCCGCTGTCTCTGAGAAAGGCGGTATCGGGCGCAACGCCAATCGCCAAAATGACCATATCGCCGATTAACGATGTTCCGCTCGAGAGCTCAACCTGTATTTGTTCACCTATTTCCTTAAAAGATTGCGCGCTGTCGGAGAAAAGAAGCTTCACGCCGTGCTGTTCTAATTCTTTGGCAAGAACATGGGACATCTCCCTATCGAATGACGCCAATATGTGCGGTCCGGATTGAACCAAGGTGACATCAAGTCCGATTTGTTTAAGATTTTCGGCCATCTCTACCCCGATGAACCCGCCGCCGATGACAATCGCCGACTTCGTATTCGATTCGGCAACTCTTTGTTTAATGCGATCGGTATCAGCCACATTGCGTAAGGTGAATACTCGGGAACTGTCGATACCAGGCAACTCAGGCCGAATAGGCTTCGCACCCGGCGACAGAATCAGGTAATCGTAACTTTCTTCGTATACACCGCGTTCTCTGCTGCTTACGCGCACTGTTTTGGAGCCAGGGTTAATGCTTGTTACTTCGCTCTCTGTTCGAATATCGAGATTAAATCGCAAACGCATCGCTTCCGGCGTCTGAACGAGCAACCTCGACCGGTCTTGGATAGAATCTCCGATATAATAAGGCAATCCGCAATTGGCAAAAGAGATGTGTTCATCTCGCTCGAACATGACAATGTGCGCATCTTCATCCAAACGGCGCAGCCGGGCGGCGGCTGAAGCGCCGCCGGCGACACCGCCGACGATTAACACTTTCTTGCTCATGATGCATCCTCCCCAAAGAAAACTTTGATGATTTGTTTCACTCTGTCGTCAGCAATCGTGTAGTTGACTTCGAGTCCGTTACGTTCCGTCGTGACAATGCCGAAGCTGCGAAGCTTTTGCAAATGCTGGGATACGGTAGATTGCGGAAGATCCAGGCATTCCTGCATATACCCAACGTTGCAATGACCTTTTTGGAGAAGTCCCTTTACAATGCACAAACGGACCGGGTGGGCCAGAGCCTTCAAAATATCCGCGGCCTCGTTGAATTGCTTAAAATTGTTATCCATCTGGATCGTCACCTCGAATTAAAATTAATATATCGTAATATTACGATATATTGATTTAGAAAGCAAGTTATGCGATGGGGGGCAGTGTTGCTCCAACGCACCTAATAAATGAGATTTAGTAAGGAACAAGTGAAGGCGTTCGTGAAGGAGAACAGGATGAATTGCTTCTTCGTTTGTGAGTGTAGAAGTAAACATGGAGACATCACATCCACTTAAAAGAATAGTAATTAAGAGTAGGTTAATTAGCATTCTCAAGATTACCACACCTCCTGTTCTCTATAGCCATCATGCTTCAGGATCATGATTTAAACCATAGTTATGGGATAATTCATGTTGTAAAGCGTGTGCCTTAGAAGCATCAGATTGATCTAAAACAGTACTATAAGCTGCATATGTGTGTCACCTGCCTATACGCAAATGCCCGCTTCCGCATATGCTGGTCTGAACAACGTTTATAAGGGAGGATGACCATTTGGATCCGCGACTGGCGCAATTGCTTCAGCAAACAAGTCTTTATGGAACGTTGGCTAAATTTTACGAGCATATCGACCCTGAAAAGCATATTTACTTCTACCGGAAACACCTTATGTATGAGATGCAGCTGGTGAAGCTGTATTGGTCCTTGCACAACACGATGGAATAAGCCGCAACGTCAGAAGTACCCTTGCCAGAAACGCTTGGGGAAACAATCGCTTACAAATTTGTTTACAATAAAATGCCCTTCGGGTCTATTTACGACCCAAAGGGCATTTTATCCTCCAACAACAATTTACGTTCAACCATCTAAGAAAAGTTTTATTGGCTATTTTATCATTATTATTTTCCGCCCAAACAACAATATCCTTGATACACCTTTCGTCTTCTTTCAAAAACCGAAACACATATAAATAGGGACAATCTTTTTCCCGTGCGGCTTTATTCCAATAACGGACCTGAAATATCCCGTCATCATGATTATCCTAATTTCCTTTGATTGCTTAAAAAAGTGCCTGGTTAGTTATTCACTTCTTGTTCTCAACTTTCCGGACGATCGAGTCGTCCTGCTCCAAGAAAGGCCACGCCGGATATTCGATCGGCAGGCGGCTGACTTCATCTAATCGGGCCAATTCGTCCTGATCCAAAACGATCCCGCTTGCCGCCAAATTATCGGCCAACTGCTCCGGACGCTTGGCTCCGACAATCACGCTGGTGACGGCCGGCTGATTGAGCACCCAAGCGAGAGCGATGCGAGCCACCGTCGTTTCGCGCTTCTCCGCAATTTCGCGCAGCACATCCAGGATGCCGAAAGCCTTTTCCTTGTCGACGGGAGGGAACGACATCTTGGCATGGCGGTCTTCGGAGCCGTTATGGTGATCTCGGGTATATTTGCCCGATAGAAATCCCCCGGCGAGAGGGCTCCATACGATCAGGCCCATGTTCTGATCCTGCAGGACAGGTATGATTTCCCTTTCGATTTCGCGGGCGGCCAGCGAATAATAGGACTGGCTGCTTTTAAAAGCGTGAAGCCCGTAGAGCCGGGACAAGCCGCGTGTTTTCATTATACTCCAGCCGGTCATGTTCGAGCTGCCGATGTAGCGTACTTTGCCGCTGCGGACAAGATCGTCAAGCGCCCGAAGCGTCTCTTCCCAATCCGTCAGCTGATCCGGATTATGGATTTGATACAGATCGATATAATCCGTGCCGAGACGCTTAAGGCTTTCTTCCACTTGTTGGATGATATGGAGCCGGGACAAGCCGAGTTCGTTCGGGCCGGGTCCCATACGGCCCCTTACTTTGGTTGCGATGATGGCCTGATGTCTTTTGCCTTTAAGGGTTTTCCCCAGAATTTCTTCCGACCTGCCGTCGGCGTAAACATTAGCGGTATCGAAAAAATTCACTCCCGCATCCATCGCTTGATCGACCAGAATGCCCGCTTCTTTTTCATCCAACGATCCGAAGAGTCCCCACTTGTCACCTCCGCCGAACGTCATCGTTCCAAGACCGATTTCCGATACCAACACGCCCGTATTACCCAGCAAATTATACTTCATTCCCTTTCAATCCTCCCGAAATTGGTTTACATTAATGGTGACGGAAGCAAATTGAAAAAGACGCAATAACTTTGAAATTTTTTTTAGATGAGGTGTAGGTTGAATGACCTTGGATGAACTGTGGGACCAATACCACGATCACGTCAGAAATTTCGTTCGGGAGCAAACCCGTTTTCATCCCGATGCCGAGGATATTGTTCAGAATGTGTTTATAAAAGCTCACCGGCACATCGACGATGTGCGGGATACCGGAAAAATTCGAGCCTGGCTGTTTCAAATTGCCCGTAACGGCATTGTCGATCACTTTCGGAAAGCGAAGCTCACCGAGGAACTGCAAGACCAGCTCCCTGCAGAAGATTCGTATGAAGAACCGGATCTCGCTCAGGAAGCCGTAATCGGGCTAAAGAATGTGCTCCGGCGATTGCCGGACAAATACAGAGAAGCTCTTGAGCTGTCCGAATTAAAGGGGATGTCCCAAAAGGAATTGAGCGAGCATCTGGGCATTTCTTATTCCGGCGCAAAATCCAGAGTGCAGCGAGGCCGAGAGTTGCTTAAAGAAATGATGACCAGCTGCTGCACCATTGAATCGGATCTGTACGGCAATATTATGGACTATCGCGTTGTGCTGGACGAACCGCGCCTTAACGGGAAATCCGGACGAAGAAATGAAGGGCGAAATAGTTAAGAGCGAGGGAATGCTCCGTACCATCTCGTTCAACCATGACCTCCCCCGTCTTTTGACAACATTACCAAATGAGCTTATATGAAAAACGGGCTGCCGATGGTCGGCAGCCCGTTTTGTTTATTTAGCTATCGTTCTCCGCTTCCCCGGGAGACGTCCGAATGTTCTGCATGGGTTGGGGTAGACTACGGGAGGAGGTGAGAACATACAAATGAGAAAATTATTGGTCCTGCTCTTGCTGATTCCTTTGTTATTCGGATTGTCGGCAACGGACATATACGGCGAACCGTATGCAAATAAAGGCCAAGAGGAACAACAAGACACGATAAAGCCCTACAAACGCGGAGCGATTCGTTCGCCAAGACGAAGCTATAATCCCGGAATTACGCCTGCGACTCCGGCGAGACGGGATAATACGGTTCGAAATCCGGCGCCGCCAAGAGCTACTCCCACGCCGCGAACCGGATTCGGCGGTTTTTTGGGCGGCATGTTCGGAGGATTGGCGCTTGGGACGATTTTAGGATCGCTGTTCAACCCGTTCGCCGGTTTTTCGCTTGGTTTTCCTTTGCTTTCTTTACTCAGCCTCGCTTTATGGATCATTGTTATTTTTGCCGTCGTTCGGTTGTTCCGCAAGCGGAAAAATTATTAATCGGGGAGCGCCGAAGGCTGCGAAGCCGATGGACTCCCGGGCTTGAATAGGCGGGGTCGATTCAGGCGGCAGGCAAGATCCGGACCTATTAGCGGTAGCCGGAAGCATTCGCCGGTTTACCGGCATCCTGCACTTCCACGAGGTATCGCCAGCAGTCCGGCTGCGAGCCGTCCAAATCGCAAAAACCGTACACTTGTGCGAGCCCGCCGCTTGAAACAGAATGGCCGTTCCATCGAGCAACCTCCGGATCTCCCGCCAAAGCGGCAACGGCACGTCCTACAAAACGCGGCGTTTCGGATATGATGAAATGAGGCTCCTTCACCGTGGCGTCGCGCCAGTTTTCTTCCGTTACGCCAAAGTGATCGAGCATAATCTCAGAACGCATCCAACCCGGAGTGACGGCTACGGCGGTGCAGCTATAAGGTAAAAGCTCATGGGCTAAAGACTTTGCCATACGAACGACGGACATCTTGGCCAGATCGTAGAACATCGATAAACGATAGTTCGTACTGTTGTATTCCGCCGTTCCGTCCGTGATCTCAACAACCAGTCCGTTCTTGCTGCGGGTTAACAGCGGCAGCGCAAAATGGCTTGTAATGAGATGCGTGTCAACCGCAAGCCGGAGCATGCGCAGCCCCCTTTCAAGGGAGTGCTCCCACATGGGGACATTCCACTGTGCCAAATGTTCGGCCCCCCACACATCATTGACCAGAATATCCAGTCTCCCCTGTTCCTTCTCGATCCGAGCAATAAGAGCCTGAACCTGCTCAGGGTCCAGATGATCCACTTGAACCGCTATCCCTCGACCGCCCTCATGATAGACAAGTTCAGCGGTTTCTTCAATCGTTTCAGGACGATTGTACTCGGAGCGCTGCGTTCGGGTCGTGCGTCCGGTCACATAAACGGTCGCCCCTGCCGCTCCCAATTCGACAGCTATGCCTCTGCCGGCACCCCTTGTTGCACCCGCCACCAAAGCCACTTTTCCATGTAGAGGTTTCATGACTTCCACACCTTTCGTCTCGTTTCGTTTATTCAAATCCATAATACGCCCCTAAAGAAGTCAACCAGTGTCATATTAGCGAAGTTAGTTTTAACGATCAGCCCGTTAACAAGAACATTTCCCGTTAAAATGAAAAAAGCCGCAAATTATGCGGCTTAGAGCAAACTAAATATCTTTCGTTGTCCGTGCGGCTTTGACATGTTTGAGCTGGGCTACGATAATGACGCTGATGATGACCAGCAGAAACCACGAGCTGATCTTACCGAAGCCAACCAGCTGCCAGCCTTGGTGCTGATCGGGATATTTCCAAGCATTAAAGAATGTAGCGATATTTTCGGCTAACCAGATAAAAAAACCTACAATGAAAAAAGCGAGCGTCAAGGGCATTCGATAAGTAACGGTCCGTACCCGGTAGATGATCCATGTTTTCCAAAAGACAATCAGGACAAGCCCCGTCAGCCACCACCGAAAATCAGGAATAAAATGATGCGTGAAAAAGTTCAAATAGATGGCTCCTCCCAGCAATCCGGAAGAAGCAAGCCCCGGCCAGCCGGTCATATCCATCCGCAGTCTGCGCCATACCTGACACATATAGCTTGCTACGCTTGCATACATAAAGCCGCTATAGAGCGGGACGCCGAACAGCTTCGTAAACCCGGGCTCGGGATATGACCACGATCCCATCCTTACCTTGTAGATTTCCAGCAGCAAACCGATTATATGAAATACGCAAATCACTTTAATTTCATCGCGTGTTTCCAATCGGCTGCGGTACATCAAATATTGCACAGCAAGCAGGATAACAAGAATGGCATCGTAACGGTAAAGGAAGGGAATCTCGATGACGCCGGAAAGGAACAACGTTCCAAAGATCGCAACGGGAAATATGCAGCTCATCGCCTGATGATAGCCAAAATGCAATAGTTGGGTTATTGATTTCATTCAAGTGATCTCCCCTTAGCGCCTTATGCGCCGGGCGACTCTTCATCCTCTCCTTGATCGTCTTCGTCGCTTTTGTATTCCAAAATATCTCCGGGCTGACAATCCAAAGCCTTGCAAATAGCCTCTAAAGTGGATAAACGAATCGCTTTTGCCTTTCCGTTTTTCAATATAGACAGATTCGCCATCGTGATTCCGACCCTGTCCGAAAGCTCGGTGACGCTCATTTTTCTTCTTGCCAGCATCACGTCAATATTGATTATAATGGCCATGTCGTTCACCTCAGATCGTTAAGTCGTTTTCGGATTTGATTTCAATTGCCTCTTTTAATAGCTTCTGGAGAACGGCGGCAAAAACGGCGATGACCATGGAGGCAAAAATGATGACCATACCGATGACTATGATACCCGGAGCATCGTCCATCTCCGCCATCAGATAAAAAAGCGGCATGCCCGCTGCATATAAGCCGCTGATGGCGATTGCGCAGTATTTGATTTTCTTTAAAGCCTGTACGGATAATTCCGAGAAAGCTTTGTTCTTGTCAATATAGCTCAATAGCTTAAAAGCTTGATAAAGCGCAAAGTAAAAAGGGATCGCCGCTGCGTACAAATCGATTAACACGAGATATTTGATATACGGATGATCCGGATACAATTCTGCCGCAAAATTAGCTATCTCCGGCACCGCAAATATGCACAAAGCAAGAACCGGGATTCCAATAACAATAACCGCTACCTTTAAAAAGAGTGTTGTTCCTCGTTCCATGAAAGGCACCTCACTAAGTTTTAGTCCATTCGAATTTAACACAGAATTTATCGTTTTACAATATATTTTGATTGTTTTAGGATATGTTCTTATTGTTTTGTCTATTCCCGTAAGGCTAAACCAACCTCCTCCTAAGTTAAAAAAGCCGACCCGTTAAGGTCGGCTGAAGGTTATTAGGTCTTGACTTCTCAACTTCCGTCTTGCGAAAACGGGAGCCGCTGCCGCCCGGCAAACTGCTCCCGAGATTTACCGTTATCCAAATACACAGCATCCTGGCATGGCTTCGATACCAAGCAGACTCGCTGCCTCGGCGGCTAGTTCGCCTTGAACGTCTTGCCGCCATGCCCTCCCGAGAAGCCGGCCGCTTGCCCCGCACCCGGCTCGGGCACCCGCATAAGAATGACGATCCCAACGATGAATAAGATAACGAGGCTGAATACGCCCATGCTCGTATGCCCGGTAAGCTGCGCGGTTGCGCCGACGAGGAAGGGTCCGAGAATCGAAGCGAACTTGTCGAAAATATTATAAAACCCGAAATAACGGTTGGCGTTCTCCTTCGGCACCATCCGCGCGAAATAAGCCCGGCTCAGCGCCTGGATGCCGCCTTGCGAGGTGGCGACCATCATCGCAAGCACCCAGAAATCGAACGCCGACTTCATGAAATACGCGTAGATACATACGACGATATAGACGCAGATGCCGACGTATAGCATGATTTTGCCCGAGAACCGATCCGCCAGACGCCCGTACAACATCGCGAACGGAGCAGCGACGACTTGCGTGACGAACAAGATGATAAGCAGGTCCGTCGATCCGATGCCGAGATCGGTCCCATAGGCGGTCGACATCGTAATGATCGTCCCGACGCCGTCGATGTAGAAAAAATAAGCGAGCAAAAAAAGGAAAATCGCCCGATGCCGTTTGATTTGTTTTAAGGTTTCGTAAAGCCGCTTGAAGCTGTTCGCGACGATGCGGGGCTCGCGGTTCAAGTAATGCTTCTGCCGTACGTTGCGGAGCATGGGCAGAGTGAACACGCCCCACCAGAGGGCCGTAATGAAGAACGCGATTTGGCTCGCCGCCGTAACGGAGATCGGCAGAACCCCTTGCTGGGCAAGAACAATGATCGCGATGCTGATTATAAAAGGAATCGTACTCCCTATATACCCGATCGCAAATCCGCGGGCAGAGACCTTGTTCATCCGTCCGTCGTCGGTGACGTCCACGAGGAAGGCGTCGTAGAACACATTGGAGCCCGCCGAGCCAATGGCGATGAACATATAACAGACAAGCAGCAGCTCCCAGCTGTCGTTCGGAATAAACGCGAGAAGCGCGGTGGCGACGATGCCAAGCAAGCTGAAGCCGGCGAAAAACGTTTTTTTGAATCCTTGATAATCGGCGATTGTCCCCAATACCGGGCCTAGCAAAGCAAGAATAAACGTCGAGATCGAAATCGCATATCCCAGGTAAGCCGTAGAATTCGCGGCGCTAACGCCGGCGTCCTCGGCCGCCGCTTTGTAGAAGAGGGGGAAGACGGCCGTCGAAATGATAATGGAATAGGCGGAATGCCCCCAGTCGTACCATATCCAGCTTTTTTCTTCCTTCGAAAATGACCTCATAAGCTTGGCCTCCTGAATGAACCGATTGTTCTTATTGTATAGGAAATGTTGACTTCCGGGCGCAAAGAACAAAAAATTTACAAAAAGCCGGTTCGCCAAGCGGACTTGCATTTTTGCCAAACGGATTCTTGACTTCTCTTAGATGGTCATAAAGAAGGCGGGATGCCGGCCTATTGCTCCTTCTATCGTTCGACTATCGTCTCCATATAATATATAGGGTTACGATTTAAGATGAGTATTAAAGAATGCCTGAACAACTTCCATCGTCTGCGGCTGCGTAAATCCGTCGTGCCCGGCTCCTTTAGAACCAATCGACAACGGCTTGCACATTGGCTTGATCCTCTTCGCTTCCCATAGCCTCCAGACCTGCGAGCAGCGCTAGATGCGCACCCGACGAGTCTCCCCATAAACCTACTTTATCCGGATTAATATTGTATTCGGAAGCATGACTCTTAAGATAACGTATCGCTGCCTTTACATCATCAAGCTGTGCCGGAAATAGATCTTGTGAGCTAAGGCGATATTGAACGCTGGCGACGACAAAGCCGTTTTCGGCAAATTCGGATAACTGAGGAATGAAAGCAAATATGTCTTGCTCGCTCCACCCCCACCCGCATCCTTGCAAATAAATAATAAGCGGATAAGTTTCTTTGTTTCCTTCACGGTTAAATAACGCATCCATCGGATTTCGGTACACAAGCAGGTTTAACTTTAAGGGCGTTTGCCCGCCGTCCGAATACACGATATTGGGAATTAATTGAACGTAGGAGTTCCGATCTTGGTCCCAGTTTAACTCTTTAATTTCTGCTTCAAAATGATTAGTCATTTGGCATGCTCCTTTTATTTTTTTGAGAAGGGTTTTAGTTGTAAACAACTTTATTACAACGAAGATAAAAAAATTATGCTTCCAAAGAAGCATTCTTTTTTTGTTTAATGAGGTCCGTAATCTCCTCTAACGATACATGACGCAATACATCTTCCATTGCGTGCTGCGCTTTTAACAAAAAAACGCCTAAAACCTCATGGATATTCGAGCCGACCCAGCACATCGGATTAGGATTCTCATGGGAATGAAAAAGCCCGTTATCGTCAACCACATCAACCGCTTGATAAATATCATAAAGCGATATGACCGAAGGTTCTTTTAATAAATAAGCCCCGCCTGTTCCGCGTTTCACGCCAATTATTCCAGCCTTTTTGAGTAAGCCGCTAATCTGGCGAATAATGACCGCATTCGTGTTGACACTATCCGCTATCTGCTCCGATGTGAGCTGATCCGTAAGCACATGAATTAGCGACAACATATGTACAGCTATCGTGAATCGGCTGCTGATTCTCATTAAACCACCCTCTCGTTGTAATAATAATATTTACAACCGAAGGTTTTGTCAATAGGCTGGCCTGCGGCCGAAACGTTTGACATTAAACACAACCCCTCTTTCATCCCGGCAATAAACCCAAATAAAAAAACGCTCCTGACAACAACGTGTCAGAAGCGGAGCGACCTAACGCTTACACTTAGTTTAATCTCTTCTCCAGTCGTACTCCATAATATTTGCAGCTTTTCTAGCTCTATCTTCGCCCAGTAATTTTCCTACAACATACAACGCAGCATCCATGCCGGCGGAGACTCCGGCGGATAATACGATTTTCCCGTTATCAACATAGCGGGCTTCTTCAACTATTTCAGTAGAAGCAGGTACAAGATCCCTTAATTCATGAATAGCCAAACGATTTGTTGTCACTTTTAAACCATCTAATAATTTGGATTTTGCTGCAATCAAGGCTCCAGTACAGACCGACAGTATGATTTCTGCATCATTGGATACTTCTCGAACCCAGCTCGTAATCGTTTCATTGTTCATTTCTTGTCTTGAACCCCAACCTCCAGGAATCACCAATATGTCTGGTTTAGGACAGTTAGCGATCGTATAAGCTGGATTAATGCTCAGACCTCCCACCGCCTGTATCGGAGCGTCTTTTTCCGCCACAGTGTAAACTTTAAAGTCTTGCCCTCTATTGCTTCCTGCAATAAAAACTTCAAACGGTCCTGCAAAATCCAAAGGTTCGACCTGTTCAAAAATGAATACTGCTACATTCCTTGCTTGCCGTACCTGTTCCATATCATCATCTCCCATAAAATAAATAAAAGCATTCGGTCCAAGACCAAACGCTTTGCCCAGGCGTACGGCATATGAAATATGTGCTCCCCCGCGGTTCTCCACGTTTACGCCAGTAACACATACCAAAAATTTACTTCATTATAATCTGAAAATTTATACAAATCAAGCAATTTTATTACGGAGCTCCAAATTGTTGGCCTTCTCAATGATAACAACCCTTAAATCAAAAAAAGCCGCATTAAACGCGGCTTTGAATGAAAGTGTTTTTGACTCCCGGCACTTCGCGCGGAGACTCATCGAATATAGAATCTAATCCTTCGACATAGATCATATTACTTGTCATCCAATCCTTTTCCATCCAGAATATGCGCGATATATTTTTCAACCCTTGACTCTCGGGTTTTGGATTGCTTGGGTGAAGAAAAATGCAGAATGTATGCTCTTTGCCGTCCCGGCGTCAATGCTTCAAAAGCCGTTTTTAAGTCGGGGATTTCAACGAATTTGTTTTGTAATTCTTCAGGTATGATGTATTCCGTATTCTTTTTATAGTTCACTTGCAAACCGGCTTTCTCGACCGCAATGGCTTCATCAATATAGGCTTTCAAGATTAGCTGCATTTCATCTATAGCTTGGACATTGGTGAACCGAATCTGGCGCGCCGCCTGGACATTCTCCGTTTGTTGGACTAGGATCCCATGGGGATCTTTTAACAATGCGCCTTTGTGAAACAGAAGCGCGCAGTAATCCTTAAAACCATGGATCAAAACGATGTTTTTATCTTCAAACGTGTAGCAAGGATGCATCCACTTAAAATCCTCCGTCAGCCCGCAGTCGAGAACGATTTCTCTCAATAGCTCGAATTCTTCCTTCCATTTCTTAAGCTTGTTAAAATAGGGATCAATCTTAGGATTCCTTTCACCTTGCATCATCAAGGGACTCCCTTCTGTTTATTGTTTCATGAGTACCAGTTTTGTTGACTCTATGATATGACACCATTTGGTGACATATCGATTGTACGACACCATATGGTGTCTTGTCAACAGCGTTTGAAGATGTCATGTTGCAATTGGCAGCCTGGTTTGCTCATAACTAGACTATGTTAAATGCTAATGTTGATTTATGACCATAAGAAAACCGCTTTTGTGATAAGGCGGTTAATTGAGCTATCGTTCCTACGTTAGTTTAACGTCGAGGCTTCATACACCTTTGTCTCATCACCAGTGAAGATGAATGCATTAGTAATATGAATCCAGCCGTATTTCTCATAATATCCGTTTAAATCTGTACAAAGAGAAAGTTTGCTGTGACCCTTTTTTTCCGTTTCTTGAAGAGCATGCTTCATTAATTGGGACCCTATTTTCCGTCCTCTTTGTTCTGGTGATACGTATAAACAAGCAAGCCACGGAAATATATCTTGCCGAGAAAACAAATCATTACGCAATAATGCGTATGTACCAATAATTGATTCGTTTTTTATCGCTATATAAAAGCTTGGCTTTCAAAATAATCGGGCTTATTTTTTAATTCATAAACCTCTACCATTACATTCTCCCTTTCCTGTTTTTGAATAGCTCATTAAATTTCCACATTCTACATGATTATATCAAATTTGGTTCCTAATTATGGGAAGAGTATTATTATAACTAATCTGCCCGTTTAACAAGAATAAGCACCATAGAAGCGGTCCATCCATTTCTTCAAACGGTTGTGATAACGGTTCACATTTTGATGTGGTATACGCCTTTCACATGTTGTTACGAAATAAGTTATAGGGGTAACCCCACCGGTTTACTCACAACCGCTTTTCCCCTAAAATGAACTTATTGTGCCAAACGGTGGTGATGAAGATGAAACTCGACCGATTGCTTGCGATGACGATGCTGCTGCTAAACCACAAGCGCATCAGCGCCAAAGATCTCGCCGAACGGTTCGATGTTTCCCTGCGGACGGTGTACCGCGACATGGAAACGATTCAGTGCGCCGGAATTCCTGTTGTCTCCTATGCCGGCGCTTCCGGCGGTTACGAGGTAATGGAGCAGTACCGGTTGGATCGGCAGTTCCTGTCGTTCGACGAACTGAACACCATCGTCATCGCCTTGCGCGGGGTCAAGCCGACCTTTGAGGATGGGGAAATCGAGCATTTGCTGGACAAGGTCGGAGCCCTGCTGGCCAAATCCGAACGGGAACGCGCAGAAGATGTGTCCTCCGTCCTGCAGATCGACATCAATCCATGGAGCCGCAACACCGCAGACAAAGAGAAACTGGCATCCCTGCGTGAAGCGATCCGATACCGCAGGATCATCCGCTTCGCCTACACGAGTACGGAAGGCGACCGCTCCTCGCGCTCCTTGGAACCCATACGCCTCGTGTTGAAAGGCTACAACTGGTACGTGTACGGATATTGTCTGCTTCGCCGGGACTACCGGATTTTCAAGCTGTCTCGGATCAAAGAACTGGAGGTTTCCCCCGAAACTTTCGTACCCAGGCCGGATGCGGCTCCGGCGGAACCGCTGCGTTGGGATCACGGCGAAAGTTCCGAGCCTTTGCTTCATCTGGTCCTGCATTTTGAGCCAAGATCGCGGGCCAAGGTCGAGGATTATTTTGATCAAGAGGAAATTGCCGATTTACCCGACGGGTCGATGTGCGTCAGATGCCTCCGCCCGGATGAACCGTGGCTGTACAGTTTCTTGCTTGGGTTCGGGACAGGCGTCAAAGTGCTCGAGCCTGCTCAAGCTGCGTCGAAACTCCGTCAGAAAGCGATGGAAATTATAAAGCTGTATCCGGAACACTGACAGACTGATGTCAGCGGAGCCCTCTTATAATGGATTTGTGCAACACCAATCATAAGGAGGATCCGAAACGATGTTTAAAACAATTGAAGAATTTGCGGCGGAGTGGAGCTACGAAACGGCATTAACCGCCAGCCTCATGGCCGCCATGACGGACGAATCCCTGAATGAGCGGATCGGTACGGAAAACCGCACGCTCGGACGACTGGCTTCCCATCTGGTCGTTTCCATTCACGAAATGCTCACCCGCACCGGACTGAAGTTCGAATGTCCAGTCGATTACGAGCACATACCGGTTTCGGCATCGTCCATCACGGAAGCCTACAAGAAGGTCAGCGAAGCGATGCTCGAGGCCGTTCGCGCTCAATGGAACGACGAAACGCTGTTGGAGCAGCACAACATGTATGGCGAAGAATGGTCCAACGCGTTTACGCTTCGCCTCCTCATCCAGCACGAGGTCCATCACCGGGGCCAAATGACCGTGCTGTTGCGCCAGGCCGGACTCCGGATTCCGGGCATGTACGGACCGACGATGGAAGAATGGAGCGAGTGGGGCATGGAAGTTCCGGTTGTATGAATGAAGGCGAAAGATCTTAATGCGGACATGTAATATACCCCCTTACAGCGGCAGATTTTTATTATTTATCCTGTCTGCTGTAAGGGGGTATATTATGTTGTCGGCAGCCTGGCATCATATGTCTCATACATTCTAATAAGCACAATTTTAAAAACAATAAAAACTGGGTTTAGTTTCGTGCTGCCAAGTTTCAGTTCGCAGCTAGAGTAATCTTCGGCGTAGTTGAATCATGCTAAAATTAATCTAATAGCCTTCTATAAATTCTTTTTCTGAATGACTCAATTTTTTCACGAAGTAAAATGGAAAGTAATACTCCCTGCAGAGTACCGATCAACAAGCTAATTAATGATAACGGAAACCCAATGAATAACAGCAAAATACCGGCTCCATAATCATCTTCAACCTCATGGTTTGGCTCAAGAATAGAATTTCGACCAATTATAAATAGAATCATGAAAATAACATAAAGGGCTATGTTTGTTAAAGTTACTATCCATTTACCTTGAGCAGTTATTGCAGTTAGAACGACATTAACAAGCATAATTAATAAAAATAAGATACTGATGATAAGGATATCCGGATTATTAAGCAAGCAAAAAAGAAGTACCCAAGTCATACCAACGTGAATCAATGGGGCTATACATAATTCAATCAATCGAAACAAAACATCACGTCCAATCAAGTCCTGAATTGAACATTTTCACTTATTCTTCCTGACCATCAAACTATCCTGTCGTAATGAAAGAAAGGAACAGTAGGCAAATATCTCTTCTCAAATATCAAGTATCTTTTTGATAACTATCTTTCAGCATTTGCACATAAATCTTTCTTCTCTTCTCTGCAATATCCCTTACGGACTGCAGCCTTGTGATTTGTTGTTCTAAATTTTCGACATGTCGGTCTAAAATTTCAATACGTTGGCGTAATATACTTTCATGCGATTCTACAGGTTCGTCTTGCGTTAATAGACAACCGTCTTCTGCAAAAACTGCAATGTCCCCTAATTTCATCCCTGTTTGTTTGAGTCCATCTATGAATTGGATAAATCGAAGATCAGCATCATCGTAACGTCGAACATTGCTCCCAGATTGACGCTGTGGCTCAGGAATCAATCCGATTGATTCATAGTATCTCAAAGTAGAAGCTGTTATGCCAGTCAATTTAGATACCTCACCAATTGAGTACATTGGACTTTCGAAACCTTCTTTCGTCACTCATTTACCAAAACAACTTTTCCTATAGCTATGGACTTCTCAAACAATTCATGTGCCCGGTAAGCTTCTCGCAATGGGATTCGGTGCGAGATCAATGGATTGATTTTTCCTTCCTCTAATAGGGAAAGGACAAGCTGAACATCCTCCTGGAACCAGGCCAGCCTTTCTTTTTTTAGCGAAGTTATGGTGTATAGATAGACAGGGTTACCGTTCTCCGTAGTTTGTTGCTCAGCTAAACCTTCCCAATTTTTCGCCCAATCTTTCGGGTCTCCTTCCTCTAGGATGGAGGTATTGCCGAATATCACCAATCTGCCGTTCTTGCTTAAGGTTTGAATGGACCGTTTATAGTTTTCTCCTCCGATCGAATCAAACACAACATCTATACCTTCTGGAGCCTTGAGGCGAAGCACATCCACAAAATCTTCAACGCGATAGTCGATTGGTGTTGCACCAAAATGCGTAACGATAGGGTGTTTAGCTTTAGAAGCAGTACCGTACATTCTTAACTTAGCAAGCTTTCCAAGCTCCAGTAGGGCAATTCCAACCCCACCGCTTGCTCCATGGATAAGAATTCGTTCTTCTTCCGATACTTTCGCAATACGATGGAGCATTTGGTACGCAGTGACATAATTTAGTATGACAGCAACCTCAAGGGAGGAATCGATATGTGCCGGAACGGGGAAAACTTCATCCAACTGAGCGTACACATAAGCTGCGTATCCGCCAGTGCCGTTAAAAAACACACCAACCTTTTGCCCTTTTAAATATTCTCCTACCCCCTCACCGACCTCATCAACTACACCGACCGCATCGTATCCCGGTGTAAATGGCAGAGATAGCGGGAATGGAAACTTACCCGCTCGTCTTACAATATCCCCAAGAGCGACCCCTGAACTTTGTACTTTAACACGGACTTCCCCTTTTAAGGGTAAGCGTAACGGTTCTTCAACTAATGCAAGGACATCTGGTCCTCCGTATTTGGTTACGATCACGCGTGTATTCAACATAGGAACCTCACCTCAATAAAAATAGTTGATTCCTTCATTCTATTAGTTAAAGTTAACTTGAAGTCAACAGGGTCCATTGCGCGGGACAAAGAAATTTTGTACTTTACTCTAAACTATCGGTTACGGCACCTTTAGATGCAGAGGAAACCAGTCTTGCATACTTGGCCAGTACGCCCGAATTTACTTTGAGCGGAGGCTGTACCCATGCTTGCGCCCGAGCGGCCAACTCCTCTTCTGTCACTTGAAACATAATCTGCTGCGTTTCGCTGTCGATGGTGATCATGTCCCCGTTCCTCAGCAACGCAATCGGTCCCCCTACCTGCGCTTCGGGCGATACATGGCCGACTACGAATCCATGCGAGCCGCCTGAGAACCTGCCGTCCGTAATAAGGGCAACCTCCCCGCCAAGACCCTTCCCTACAATCAATGCGGTAACGGACAGCATCTCCGGCATACCTGGCCCGCCCTTAGGGCCGCAATAGCGAATTACCAATACATCCCCTTTTTGAATTTCATCTCTCAAAATGGCTTCCGTTGCGTCTTCCTCGCTGTCATACACCTTTGCCGGTCCGACAAACCGCAGCTTCTTCATACCTGACATTTTGGCAACGGCGCCTTCCGGGGCGAGGTTACCTCTAAGCACAACCAAGGGTCCGTTCGGCTTTAGAGGCATGTTCAATGGACGAATAATCTCCTGATCTTTTTGCAGCGGGGCCGCTTCGGCGAGATTCTCTGCCAAGGTCTTACCTGTCACCGTGAGGCAATCGCCGTGAAGAAGACCTTCAGCGAGCAATAACTTCATGACGCCAGGAATGCCGCCAATTTCGTTCAAATCCTGCATGGCATGTCGGCCGCTTGGCTTCAGATCTGCCAAATGAGGAACACGCAGGCGGATCCGCTCAAAATCGTCTAAGGTTAGATCGACGCCTACCGAATGCGCAATGGCGAGCAAGTGCAGGAACGCATTTGTTGAACCTCCCAAAGCCATCACAACCGTAATCGCATTTTCAAACGCTTTTTTCGACATAATGTCTTTAGGGTAGATCTCCTGTTCCAGCAGCGATATGACCTGTTTACCGGCCGCAATACATTCTGCCGCTTTATCAGGCGAAATGGCCGGCGTAGAGGAGGAACCGGGAAGGCTCATGCCCATTGCTTCTGCCGCTGCGGCCATTGTATTGGCGGTGTACATGCCGCCGCACGATCCGGGACCCGGGCAGACGCTGCATTCTACCTTATGAAGCTGTTCATCCGTCATTTTTCCGTCATGATATTGGCCGACCGCTTCGAAAGCCGTAACGATATCGACGTCTTTACCGTCGAGATTGCCGGGTTGAATCGTGCCTCCGTAAACGTAAACGGAAGGAATATTCATCCGTCCGATAGCCATCAGACAGGCAGGCGTGTTTTTGTCGCATCCGCCGATTGCCACAAGTCCGTCAAAGCGCTCGGCCCCTGCTACAATTTCAATAGAATCCGCAATGGCTTCCCTGCTTGGCAGCGAGAACAGCATGCCTTCATGCCCCATGGATATACCGTCTGATACTGTAATCGTATTAAAAACTAGCGGAGCGCCGCCATGGTTGCGCACCCCTTCCTTGGCTTGAAAGGCCAATTCATTGATATGCATATTGCACGGGGTTACCTCGCTCCAAGTACTGGCTACGCCAATCATCGGTTTTTTGAAATCCTCATCTGTAAAACCAACGGCCCGAAGCATCGCTCTGTTCGGTACCCGGTTGACACCCTCGCTGATGACCTTGCTGCGAATACGAAGATCTTTTCCGTTCGCCATCGTGTTCCTCACCCCTGTTTGTTTAAAGTAATTCGTGCAACTCCTGCATCGGGCGGATGAAATTTTGCTTCATCATTGCCCGAGCGAGACCGCTGTCGTTCTTCTCGAAAGCTGAAATAATCGAAGCGTGCTCATCGACTGAAGCTTGTGCCGCAGTAATCGGCTGCTTTAAGAACACGTATTTGAAGCGCCGGATATGAATCTGAAGCGATGAGCTGAATGTAGCGATATAAGGATTGTCCGAAAGTTCCACGATAAGGTTATGAAACTGTTCGTCCGCCTCCATCGCTTGATAAGCTTGACCGCTCTTAATGAAACTTGCAAAATCCAGATTAATTGCTCGCAGTTGTTCGATTTGCTCCGGAACAATAATTTTTGCGGTAACTTCAGCCGCTAAAGCCTGAAGAGCCGCCATCGTTGAATACATCTTGAAGATGTCGTCCTTCTCAATTTCCGTTACTTTTGTTTCTTTTCCAGGATGCGTGGAAACGAGCCCTTGTACTTCAAGCAGCTGAAACGCTTCTCGAATAGGCGTGCGGCTTACGCCAAGCGACTCCGCCAATTCAGCGTCAATAAGTTTTTCCCCGGGCTGCAGCGTACCGTCGATAATCCATCGTTGAATTTGCGAGAAGGCTCTTTCTTTTGCGGACATCCGTGCAGGCGAGACAAAATTTTTAGGTACTGGCATTGTTTTCACCCTTTTTTGTTTTCCTATATGCAATATATCGCATACTTATATTGAATGCAAGAAGCATTATCTGATTCAATAATTTGCCCCAAAAAATAAAGCCGCCATATTCTGAAATGATCCCCTCACTGTTAGACACGACTGACAATGGGGCCCATTCCATCCTATTGACCGGCTTGGCTTCTTTATTCAGCTATCGCTCCCCGTTAACTACTTTCTAGGTTGTGTTCCTGTGTAGCCATGCAGATACTGTAGTTCTTAGGCACTTTACGCCACAAAACTAACTCGTAGAACTAAGTATCTACTCTACTTGGTTCGCGATTGTAATTCTTCAACTTGGACGATTCGTGAAGATCCACAGCAACAGCGCTATTGCGCTTACGCCTGCTCCTAGCCAACATACCCCCGCCCAACCGGCATAGTCGTATAGACTTGTAGAAGCAATTGAACCAATGGCACTCCCGATGGAATAGAAAATCATATATGCTGCGGTAAGCCTGCTGCGAGCTTCAGGACGGACTCTCAAAATCATGCTTTGGTTCGTAACGTGTATGGCTTGAACCGCAAGGTCAAGAAGAATTATGCCGGCAACAAGAGCGGCAAGAGATTGCTTGGTATAACTGATCGGCAGCCACGAGACGACTAATAAGACGAGCGCTATTCCCGTTGTTTGTTGTCCCAGGCCACTGTCAGCCAAACGTCCGGCTCTAGTCGCCCCCAGTGCCCCGGCAACCCCAACGAGACCGAAAGCTCCAATCACCGAATGCGAGAGTGATAACGGAGGCATGCTGAGCGGCAAAACTAGCGAGGTCCAAAAAACGCTGAAGGCAGTAAAGATTAACAATCCGAACAAAGAGCGAATACGCAGAACGCGT
Organism: Paenibacillus thailandensis; assembly: GCF_042685365.1. Classification (NCBI taxonomy): domain Bacteria; kingdom Bacillati; phylum Bacillota; class Bacilli; order Caryophanales; family Paenibacillaceae; genus Paenibacillus; species Paenibacillus thailandensis. Next base: position 359,218 of record NZ_JBHUMY010000001.1, read on the forward strand.
TCCTCTCTATACAATACAAAGACCGATTGTAGCAGCTGGATATAGGTCAGCGATGCTTTGCGTTGTTCTTGCGGTAAAAACCGAAGAAGCATCAATGAAATAACAAGCAAGCATACTGCGGAGACAAGATAGACCGAACGCCAGCCCGCGAGATCGGTTAATACCCCTGCAGCAAATCTCGCAAGCAAAATGCCGATTATGATGCCGCTGGTTACGAGTCCAATGATCCGCCCCCGATCAGAAGGGGCGGCTAAGGTTGCGGCATAAGCCACGAGTGTTTGCGTAACAACGGCCATCATTCCTACGACCGCCAAGCCCGAGAACAATACACCAACTACCGGGGCGAGAGCGATGATGACGAGGGCGATTACGGACAAGAACATTTGCCCGGGGATCAGCCAGCGCCGATTCATCAAATCTCCGAGAGGGACAAGCAACAAGAGGCCTAACGCATAAAAACCTTGTGTGACTGTAATAACGATTCCCACGGACGAACGCTCAATATCAAATTCGCTTAAAATGGCGTCTAGAAGGGGGTGTGCGTAATACACATTTGCGACAGCCAGCCCGCATGCTATGGCGAACAATAACGCTAAGCCGCGTGATATTACAGCAGGCTGAGGCTGGCGAATGGAATCCGATCGCTGTTTTATTGCATCCACTGCAGCTTCCTTGCTGGATTTAACCTTTACCAACTTCTCATCACACTCCATCCCATCGTTTTGTGTACAGATCAGTATATTATACCGATTGGTAAAATAAAAGTATGAACTAAAAATACCCCTTGATTTTCGTGTAGTCAAGAGGTATTTTAAGTGCATTTGACAACTCAATTGCTTGGTAATATGATTTATATCATACCAATCAGTATAGTAAGGGGGGGGGAGAATCCATGGTTCGACTTCGGGAGTTTGATAAAGAGGAAGCCCTTCATGCCGCGATACGCGTGTTTTGGGAAAAAGGCTTTGAGGCAGCATCATTAAACGATCTGACGTCGGCAATGGGCATTCAGCGGCCTAGCCTTTATTTAGCTTTTGGGGATAAAGAACAACTCTTTGAGCACGCCTTACGCAAGTACACGCAATGGCATGCCTCCAACGTTAGGTCGAAACTTAACAGTAAATCTTCTGTCAGGGATGCTTTCTATTCGTATTTTACAGATTTGGTTGATGAAGCGTACCAAGGGAAAGTCAGCCTGGGATGCTTTTGTATAAATACGATGGTAGAACTTGCGCCAAAGAATGAGAAATTTGCGATCATTACACGAGAACATCAAATGTATCTGGCTGTCTTGTTTCAGGAAACGATTGAACGGGGGATTCAAACTGGAGAACTTAATAACGAAACAAATGCCAAGGCTTTAGCTCAAAGTTTAGTGGTCTCATTAATTGGAATTACTGTTATGTTGAAGGCACGGCCGGATCGATTATTTATCGATAATGCGGTTGCTGCAGCAATAAGGCTGCTCTAAGAGTGGCATAGGTGCAACAAAGCGAAGCGGGTGCATTGTAAGTTGTGGGGATCATCGGTTCAGCGGCATATTAATTGCCGGGCAGTTGGATGCCGCGCCAACCGCTTACATCGCATTGGCCATATTCATTATCGCCCACAGCAACCACCGTTCCGTCCGATTTAAGGCCGAGAGTATGAGCGCAGCCCGCTGCAACCGCCACAATATCGCGCCAATCACTTACATTGCATTGGCCGTACTCATTCCAACCCACAGCCGCCACCGTTCCGTCCGATTTAAGGCCGACGGTATGATGACTACCCGCCGCTATCGCCACAATACCGCGCCAGCCGCTTACATCGCATTGGTCATGTTTATTCAAACCAACAGCCGCTACCGTTCCGTCCGATTTAAGACCGACGGTATGAAGGTAACCCGCCGCTGCCGCCACAATGTCGCGCCAGCCGCTTACATTGCATTGGCCATACCGATTATTGCCCACAGCCGTGACCGTACCGTCCGATTTAAGACCGACGGTATGCCAGTCACCCGCCGCGACCGCCACTATATCGCGCCAGCCGCTTACATTGCATTCACCTTCATTATTTCGGCCAACTGCCACCACCGTGCCATCCGATTTAAGCCCTACGGTACGACACCAACCCGCCGTAACCGCCACAATATCGCGCCAGTCGTATACATCGCATTGGTCATGCTTATTCCAACCCACAGCCGCCACCGTGCCGTCCGTTTTAAGACCGATTGTATGAGCATTACCCGTGTTCGTCGCCATATGAACATTACCCGCAGCGACCGACGCAATATCGCGCCAGCCGCTTACATCACATTGGCCGTATTTATTATCACCCGCAGCCGTCACCGTACCGTCAGATTTAAGCCCAACGGTATGACGACGGCCCGCCGCTATGGTCTCTTTAGGCCACCGTTTCACCTTTAACGCCGCTTCTTTCGGTGAAGTGTAATCCATGTTTTACCTCCTTAGCTTTAAGGAAACCGCTAGTGTTTGGATTCCTGATGCGATAATTCCATTGCATCTTCCCTGCGTCGCTTTTTCTTCCGTCCAAGCGAACACACTCATGTTCAACTTGTCTTTTTTGAGTATATCATTCCTTGAGCTATCGTGCCCTGTTCGTTCAACAAAGAACGGCAGCTTTAGTTTCCGGATAACGTTGTTAATACTACGAATAACACAAGCCATAATCGGTAAACTAAATGGCAGAAATATCCTCAATACGTTACCAGAGTTGATCTTATCCTTGCTTATGTACCAAGTTTGGTTAAATAATAAGTCAAAATTCCGGACGGTAATGATGAATAAAATTTCCAGTTACCAACTATTTGCGGTTACTTTTATTTTCCAAGTGGGCACGACGATTATATTTGGCTTTGGTGGCCAAGCCGGCCGGGATGCCTGGATTGGCGAGCTCGTTTCCTGCTGCTTGGGCTTGCTTGTCATTATGAGCTATATCGCCTTAATGCGGATGAATCCCGGATTAACCTTAGTCCAATGGTTTCCCGCGCAGCTAGGGCTCTGGATCGGAACGCCCGTTGCCTTTCTTTATCCGCTAATGTTTTTGTATATTGTAGGACGGATTATTGGAGATATTAGGGATATGGTTTCAACGGCCATATTGCCGAACACGCCGCTTATCGTCGTAACAACGATATTTACAGTCATCATTGCCTTTTGCGTATATGATGGCATCGAAGGCGTTTCTCGGCTGGGTGAATTGTTCCTTCCCATGGTCTTGATCATTTTTTCTATAGAGGTTGTTCTTCTTGCCAATTCTGGCGTATTGCATTTCCGAAATATGCTGCCTATTTTGGAGAATGGCTGGCAGCCTGTCTGGAAAGTTGTTTATCCTTCGGGGGTTACGCAATCCTTAGGGGAGACGCTTGTGCTTGCCATGTTCTGGTCGGAGACGAAACAGACGGATAAAGTGATGAAGATTACCGTTCTGGCTACCCTGCTGTCCGGAATGATCATAACCTGCTTTGATGTATTGGCCATTTTAGTTTTTGGAGACATGTTTTCGGGCTTTCTGTACCCGCTTTACACCCTGCTGAGCGTGATTAGCATCGGAAAATTCATTGAAAACATACAAATGCTCGGCGTCCTTTATTTTTTGATGACTGCGCTTTTAAAAAGCGTCGTCCTGATGCTTGCGGCGGTAAAAGGGGTTCAGCAATTAACGAAGATGAAGAGTTACCGCGTTCTTGTCATCCCGGCATGCGCCATCGCGCTATTGCTAGGATTAACGATGTCCCGAAACATTGCCGAGCACATTTATCGTCATCACTTCGAAATAATGGTGCCCTATTTGTGGGTACCTTTGCTGTTAATTTTACCTGGGCTTCTTCTCGTTGTTGCGTGGTTTCGGCAGCTGATGAAATGAATCTTCATTTTATGGTCTCGAATCGGAAACGCCCGTCAAATCGTCGCGAACCGGAGTAAGATTGGAGTAAAAATATTTCATTATTTATGAATCTTATAATTGGAAGGTTGTAAAAAAATGATGGATGGCATGATGATGGATCGTTCGATGATGTTCATGATGTGCATCATGATGTTCATCGGGACGATCGTCGTTATATTGATTCTTGGAACAACCGTTTACGTTGTTGTTCGATTACTAATGATGAAGAGCCGTGTCGTGGATCGTCCCTTAATGATATTAAAGGAACGGTACGTCAAAGGCGAAATGAATGATGATGAGTATTTACGAATGAGAAAAGTCATCAACCCATAACAAAGAAGCCTGGCTTATCGCTAGGCTCCTTTTTTTATAAATAAAGTCGAGAGTGCCCGGCGAAGCGACCTTTTAGCCGTTCCTTCGTTATCACCGGTCAATATGACAATCTGGTTCACTTCAGCATGTTGCAGCGCGGCAAGAGCTTTTACCGAAGTATCGTGGACCGCTTAGGCAACACCTATTACACCTAATAGCGCTTCTTTTGTTCCAACAATGACAATCGTCTGCCCTTCCTGCTGCAACGATAAGATCATTATACATTTGCATACCTATTTTCTGGGTAAGGAAGACCTAAATTCCCTCTTAACGTGCGGGATTCATATTCCCTTCGGAATATTCCTTTTTCCTGCAGGATCGGTACGACCAAATCAATAAAATCATCAATTCCCGAAGGATGTTCTTGTCTCAGGAGCAATAAGTCCATTACGCCCGTTTGATGCCAATACGCAATCATATCGGCTACGGTCTTTGCAGATCCAAAAAATGGGGGCTTAGGAATACGATACCCTGAAGGGGATAACCTTTGCAACTCCTGAAACTTTTCATCTGCCTCAGCTTCTGTACTTCCAACGATGATGTGTTGTGTCGGCATGATCAACAGGTCTTCCGGCGAGCGTCCCGCAAGGACTACCCTTCTTCTTAGCTCCTCACTAAATCGCTTGGCATAATTGTAATCATCCCCATTGACAAGTACGCCTTCAGCATGTTTGGATGCGATATTCATAAACGTTTCAGATGTACCCGCTTGAAAGATGACGGGTCTTCCTTGCGGAGAACGACTAATATTTAGTGGACCGTCTACAGAAAAGTACTTTCCTCTATAGTTCAAGGGGTGCATCTTTCTAGGATTGAAGAAGATACCGCTCTCTTTATCACGTATAAAAGCATCATCTTCATACGAATCCCATAAACCTTCTACAATTTCCAGAAACTCTTTATTCATGGGATATAAATCATCTTTTGACAAATGCCTTCTGCTGTAGTTAGCCAAGCCTCCAGGATTCGAAGTAATCGCGTTCCATGCCGCTCGCCCGTTGCTAATTTTATCGAGAGAGGCCATCTGTCTAGCCACTGTAAATGGATCGGCGTAAGATGTGGCGATCGTTGCAGCAAGCCCTATATGGCTGGTTACCATACTGAGTGCGGATAGTATCGTTACACCTTCAAACATACTTAGATAATGCGGAATATTTCCTGGCCCTATATGGCTTACATCCGCTAAAAAAACCATATCGAATTTGCCTTCTTCAGCTCGTATTGCCTTCTTCACATAAAAATCCACACTTTCGCTTGCATTGGCAGGCATGTTAGGATGGCGCCATGACGTATAACTCCAACCGACTCCATCGACAATAACGCCGATCTTTAGTTGTTTATTCTTTTGCATTTTACCTCTCCTTTCTGTTAAGGCCAAATTCTTTAGCCAATAACTCAAGGGCTTTTAACCTTGCAATCTGTTCGGGGTAAAAATCGGCGATCATAATTTCGTCAATCCATGCTTCTTTTGCCTTTTCCCGTGCCAGTTTCGGGGCCAAGTGTGCAGCGAATGCGAATCCGAACTATTCAGCTTAAATGTTGCCTTATTCCTGTAAATGCGGCAGTTTCAATAGCGCTAAGAAGTTTATGCTGACGTAAGGCATGTGCAAAATCCGTGATCGTATATGTCCCTTCACGCAAGTCCTTGGCGAACTGTTCATAAATTCGCGCCGTATTACCAGGCATACCCGTCGGTAGATGATTACCGAAGTAAGATTCGGGAATCGTTAAATCTTGTACATGGTTCTCTTGATTACGCCCGCCTTGCAACTTTAATTCCGCTAATTGGGTATGGCCAGTTGGAGCAATTAAGACCAGATCACCTTTTGTACCGTTAATTTCCCAGCGCATATTTTCACCACGGGATACTCCGCCGCGATAAAAGACGGAGACAGCCGTGCCATCCGTCAACGTCCCCATAATCGATACATGGTTGGGTGAAGTGAAGGGAATAACGCTATTCGTGTCTCCAATTACGGCTTCGGTTTGATTGGATACCAATTCCGCCGACAGGGTCGAGAAATCGCCCAGCAAGTATTGTAGAGCGTCAAGAGTATGCATGACCGGAACCGAGAGAAGCGTTACTCCGTTTGCCTTATCATAGACGTATGAATTCAAACGATCGGTAACTCCCGTCCAGCCGATGCCTGAACCAACAAGCGTCGTACCAAGAACATCGCCAATGTAACCCTCTGAGATGAGGTCTCTTGCATAGCGAATGACGGGACTATAACGTGCTTGTAAGCCCACAATTGTGCGCACTCCTGACGCTTCTACGCGTTTTGTCAATTCTTCTGCTTCCTTTAAGCCATTGGCGAGCGGCCATTCCGAGAAAACCATCTTTCCCGCATCAAGCGCAGCTGAAATAATTTCATGATGATAGGGAACCTTTACCGTAACAACAACCAAGTCAACGCCGGGATGGTTAATTAAGTCCAGATGATTGTCGAATCCGGGAACGCCAAACTTCTTCTCAGCTTCTTTTGCAGTCGTTAAACGGCTTGTGCTAACAGCTCTCAATTCGTAATCACCCGATAGCGCTTTAATCGAAGGGATGTGTGCATTAACCGCCCAGCTGTACGGATTTGAGGGGCTTGCACCAATAATGCCAACACCAATTTTTTGTTTATTCATCATAACGAATTGTCTCCTCCTTTATGGTTTGCAAATGATTAGTTTGCTAAACAATTATTTAAATTTTTTTCTGAACCAATTAATTAGTATGCTAAACAAAATCAAAGAAAAGGAGAGATTATTAAAACAAATTACTCTCCATTTGCTTCATAAGTCTCCGTAAAAGCAGCCGTTCTTCCGTTGAAATCGATTTTAGCAACTTATCTTGATGCTGCTGCCATATCCTTCGAACCGGCTCTTCAAGTTCTTTGCCTTTGTCGGTTAGATAAATACGCATTACTCGTGCATCTTTCTCATCGCGCTTACGATAAATAAATCCGTTTTGCTCAAGGGATTTAACCATATTGGTTATGGTCGGCGGTTCACAATTCAAATGTTGGCTAAGCTGCATTTGTGTAATGCCGTCACCTGACCATAATCGGTAGAGTAAATTATCTTGTCCGACATATAGGTTTAGTTCTCTTAGACTTTCGCTGTAATCTCGTCTCATTCTTGCCGAAAGTTTATCGAACAACTCACGAATCTCACAATCAACCTTTGTCTCCATTGCTATTCTCAGCCTTTATCATCGATTTTATTTAGCAGGCTAAATATATCACGTTTGTATCCGGCTGTCAAACTTACACTCGCCCCAGAAAAAGTCATGCCTTGCCCATTAATCATATTGTTTTTCGTTATATTTCCGAATATTCGTCTGCTGCAGTTCATTCAACTATACATCTTCTGTATCGTGACTCTTTTAGATCGATTTTATCCACCTGTTTACAAATTGACAATTATCGGTTTCGTTATCCTGTCCGTTAGCTTAACGCCATCTGCAAAAAAAATCCTCAGAGCCCTGGGCTCTAAGGAATTTTTCTTCTTAAAATATCCGCTTCGTCGCCTGATAATCCTTAATGATCTCCACCGCTTCGCGGAAGCGCATCGAATGGACGACCTCGCGCTCGCGCAGAAACTTCAAGCTGTCTTGCAGGTCCACGTCGTCGGTCATGTCGATCAGCCACTGATACGTCGCTCTCGCCTTCTCCTCGGCCGCGATATCCTCGTACAGATCGGCCAGCGGATCGCCTTTCGCCTGTATGTACGAAGCCGTCCACGGCACGCCGCCCGCGTTCTCGTAATACAGCGCGTTGTCGTGGTTCGCGTAATGCGGACCGAGACCTGCCTCGATCATCATTTGCGGCGTCGCGTCCTTCGTCAGCTTGAACACCATCGTGGCGATCATCTCGAGATGGGCGAATTCCTCCGTCCCGATATCCGTAAGCAAGCCGATGACTTTGTCCGGGATCGAATAACGCTGGTTCAAGTAGCGAAGCGCAGCGGACAATTCGCCGTCCGCGCCGCCGTATTGCTCGATCAGATAACGGGCCATTCGCGGATCGCATTTACTGACCCTAACAGGGTATTGCAATTTCTTTTCATATACCCACATGCGCCGAACCCCTCCATCCCATCAAGAAGATAGTCGTCTCCCCAGCCTTTTGCGGCTATACTTGCCACGGCCATGGCGCTTCGGACCATTGCCACGGGTAGCGGGAGAAGCTGCGAAATTGAAGCAACGGCCCATACTGCAGCTCAAATTGATGCGCGATCGTTTGCCGTTGCTGCGCCAAATAGTTGTATTGCTGCAAAGCCTTCAAGTCTTGCGGATGCGTATCCAGATACAGCGTCAGCTCCACGAGTGCGAAGTCGACTTGCTGGAGCTCCAACAGCTTGGCGTAATATTGTTCGTCCAGGACAACCTTGTGCTCATGGTCGGGATAATCGTACCCATCCTTCTTCTCCTGCTTCAGATCATTCATCTCGCGGCACCCCCATTCCGAATTTGGACTGGTACGGACTGTACAAAGCCGGCCACAACGTGCCAAGCTTGAGCGCCTCCGGAAGCGAGAACTGCGGCAAATCGGGCGGTTGAAAATCCATATATTGGTTAGGCGGAACGACGTATGATTTTACTTTAATAGGAGGGCATGGATCAAACGGCCCGATAATCGGCTTCCAGAAGCGCAACTGGCTGTCGTCATACTTGTACTGATTCATCCCAGGTACCTCCCCGTACATGCAAGTCGCGAACCGCGCAAGAAACGCGATTCCGTACGTTCTACCATATGCCGGTCATCGCGAACAAATGATACAAAAAAAGAACGATTGCCCAAAAAGGACAAACCGTTCTTGTACGAATCGGATGGCTACAGTTTGATTTTGAATTGGAACAGCCCCGCTTTGCGGGCCGCGTTATAAATAATGACAACAAGAGGACCGAGAAAGACGCCGATGACGCCGACAAGCTTGAGCCCCACGTATAAGCTGATTAACGCGGGCAGCGCGCCGATCCCGACCGCATCGCCAAGTATTTTCGGTTCGACGATTCGCCGGAACACCGTAATGAACAGAAAGAGCGCAAACAACCCGAAGCCCGTAAAATAATCGCCGGTGACCAGCAAATAGACGCCCCACGGCACAAGAACGGTGCCCGTGCCGAGAATCGGCAGGATGTCGACGATTACGATCAGCAGGGCAATGGCCATCGCGTATTTCACGTCCAGAATGAGGAGCCCCAGCAGCGAAATGACATAGGTAAGAGAGCTGATAATAATTTGCGACCGCAAAAAACCGAATATCGATTTGCGCAAGTTGTTCATCACGTCTTCGACTTGAGGGCGCGATGCCGGATCGAACAGCGACAGAATGGAGTGCTTCATCGTATCCAGACTAAAGCTGAACATATAAACGGCGACCAGAAACACGATGAAAAAAATAAACATGTTCGGAATGCCCGACGCAAAAGCGAACAACGAATTGGACAACGTACCGACAAGCCCCGTTACCCAATCCGTTAAGCTGGTCAGCCAGTCGTCGATCTGGGCGACCGTTTCGGGCGGCAGCGTCCGGTACATCGTTTCCGCTTGGTCCATCAGCGATTTGACGAAATTGCTCGCGTTCTCGAAATATTGGGGAGCTCTCTTGGCGTATGCGATCAACTCCCCGATGATTTTGACGCCGAGCAGCGCGATAAGCCCGATTAACACGATAAGAAACAACGTGCAGGACACCGTAGCGGATACGATCCGGTTCCACTTAAACCTCTTGATGAAAAACAGGGTGAGCGGTTCAAGAAAAATGGCCACGATAAGCGCGAGCAGAAACGGCGCCCCGACCGTAAACAGCAGGTAGAGCAGAAACAGCCCTACCGCTGTCCACACCAATGGTTTAAGCGACATGTAGCATCTCCTTTACCCGTTAAATCTGAATGGGGACGAAAGGATAAGCGTGCGCTTATACTTTCTTAATTTCAATGCAATTCCTTGGGGCCGTCTGTTTCCGGATTAGGTTCCTTCTCCGGGGTGTCTTTGTAAATATGTACGCGCATGACGCGCAGCCGCTGCGTCTCGGCGACTTCAAACGTATAGCCGCCGTGGCTGATTTTTTTCCCTTTAACCGGATTGCCTTCGAGCCGTGAGAACAACCAGCCGCCGATCGTATCCACGTCCTCGTCTTCGATATCAAGCTGGAGAAGGCTGTTGACGTCCTCGATCAGCATCCGTCCTTCCACGGATGTAATGTCTCCCTTTACTACAATACTCGGAAGCTCGTCATCAAATTCATCGTGAATTTCGCCGACGATTTCCTCCAGGATCATTTCCGTCGTCAGCAGCCCGGCCGTACCGCCATATTCGTCGACCACGATCGCCAGCTGCGAAGCTTTGCGCTGCATCAGCTTCAGCACGTCGCTTATTTCCATCGATTCCGGAACGCTAAGAATCGGCCTCAGAAACTTCTCCAAGCTCTGCTCTTCGTCCGGATCGGCGGTCAGCAGATCGGTAATGTGGACGAAGCCGATGATTTGATCCTTGTCCTCCACACCGACCGGGTACCGGGTATGCTTCGTTGCATACACATGCTTCATACTCTCGGCAAAAGGCTGGCTGGTCAGCAAACAGTCCATATCGGTCCGGGGCAGCATCACCTCGCGCGCCAGCCGGTCCGAAAATTCGAATATATTATCGAACAGCTTCATTTCGTCGCTGTCGATAATGCCGCTTTGCGCGCTTTGGTTCATCAGAATCCGGATCTCTTCCTCCGTATGCGCGCCTTCGGCCTCGCCTGCCGGCTTCACGCCAAATAGGCGAATGAACCGGTTTGCCGCGCCGTTCAGCAGCCAGATCGCGGGGTAAAAAACTTTGTGGAAGACGAGAAGCGGCGCCGACAGCCAAAGCGACGCTTGCTCCGATTTTTGGATGGCGAGCGATTTTGGAGCCAGCTCGCCAAGCACGATATGCAGAAACGTGATCACGATGAATCCGACCGCAACCGAGATGGCGGAGGAAGCTACCTCGTCGTGGAAGCCGAACTGATGCAGCAGCGGCTCTACGATCAGATGCGAGATGGCCGGCTCGCCTACCCAGCCGAGACCAAGCGAAGCAAGCGTGATGCCAAGCTGCGTCGCCGACAGATACGCGTCCAGCTTCCGGTTGACCTTAAGCGCGTAGCGGGCGCGCTTATTGCCTTCGTTGACAAGCTGGGTCAGCCGGCTTTCCCTTACTTTGACCAAGCTGAATTCCGCCGCGACAAAAAAGCCGTTGGCGAGCACCAATAAAATAACGACAAAGATATTCCAAGCGATTTTCCCAGGCAGAAACTCGGTATACGCGATAGCGAGTGGATAACCCAAAGCAAGCTCTCTCCTTCAATGGCCGCTGCCGCCGGTTTTAGACAATGGCGCGGCGTTGATGAAAATCGACGTCTTTATAGTACATATCCTTGACAAGCAAATTCGGGCCGCAGCACGATACGGCCGGGCAATGGCAGCCTACGCTGCCGGCAAGCGGCAGACCGAGCCAGCGGTCGAACAGATCGTCCAGCTTATCTTCTTTTATGTTGCCGAAAGCGGGAACGTCGGAGAAATCGGTGACGAACACCTCTCCCGTAAACAAATTCACGTTAAGCCGATTCCGGCCGTCCGGATCGTTCCGGACCGTCACGTTCGGCTCCTTCGCCAGCCTGCCGAGCAATTCGCGTTCCTCGGCATTGTCGCTGCAATGGTAGAACGGCAGCGTGCCGAACAGCATCCATACCGACCGGTCGCGCGCATCCAGCAGACGCTTGATCGCATCGAGCATTTGCTTTCGGCTGATGACCGGAAGATTTTTGGCGAACGAGCTCGGATACATCGGATGGACTTCGTGCCGGGCACAACCCATCTCGACGATCAGCTTGTGGATCTCTTCGATTTTATGATGCGTCCGGTAATTGATCATCGATTCGGCCGACACGAGCACGCCCGCGTCCGCAAGACGCCTCGCGTTGTCGATCATCCGCTCGTACAGCTTCTCCGCCGCCTCGCGCGAAACCGGATGGCCTGCTCTCGCGAAGCCGACCTCGTGGAAATCGTCTGCCGTTGTATAGTTAAAGGAAATATGCATCACGTCCAAATATGGCGCGAGCTGCTCGTAACGGCTGTACGGAAGCGTCACGTTCGAATTGATCTGCGAACGGATGCCTCTGCTTCTTGCATATTGAAGAAGCGGCAGCATATATTCGCGAACCGTCCGCTCGGAGAATGAAGGCTCTCCGCCCGTAATACTGATCGTTTCCAGGTGCTCCACTTCATCCAGCCTGCGAAGCATCAGGTCGAGCGGCAGCTTCTCGGGTTCCTTCATGACGAGCGTATCGCCAACGGCGCAGTGCTCGCAGCGCATATTGCATAAATTGGACACCGTCATCTCCACGCTGGTCAACTTGTGTCTTCCGTATTTCTGGAGCGACCGGATCGGATCCCAAGGATCGTAGGACGGGGATAACGGCGTCAGCCTTTCCGTATTGATTGGTTGTACGTTTAAACTATTCATCACATCAGCACCTGACTTACTTTTAATAAAGATCTTCTTTATTGTAATGTCCGCAACGCGAAGAAGCAAACAAGCAAGCCGAAACAACTTCGTCGTTCTTGTCTTTAAGGACGATGAAATCGTTTCGGCGAGAAAGCTGGATCGTTTCAATTAGAGAATTAATGTTTATATTTCAAAAAACCAAACGGCGCATGAACGTCCGTTTGGCATCTGCATCCTTAAATTCCCGATACGAGCGGTTTATTCGGATTCTCGTCGTTGACGCTCACGATCATCGCGGTAAGCCGTTTGGACAAGTCGATCTCGTACGGATTTTTTAACTCCTCGCCGGCTTCGTTATACAAAATTCGGACGATCGGGCGATGCGGATAAGAAGTATTGAAATCGACGACGACTCCGGTCTCGCCGGATTGCAGCTTGACGGAGATGCCGAGCGGATAGATTGCGACTTTGTCTCTAAACGTCTGAACCATATGTTGTTCATACAGCGTCCCGGTCCCCGCATACAAAATTTCGATCGCCTGATGAGGCAATATCGGGTCGCGATAGACGCGAGTCGTCGTCATGGCGTCATAGGAATCGACAAGTCCGATCCACTTGGCGTATTCGTGTATTTCCGGTCCTTTAAGCCCGCGCGGATAACCGCTTCCGTCCAGCCGTTCATGGTGCTGCAGAGCGCAATGCGCAACGATTAGCGGTATATTGGGCTCGTCCTTCAAGAGCTCGAAGCCGATCTTCGCATGAAGCTTCATCTGCTCGAATTCGCTGTCCGTCAGCTTCCCCGGCTTCATCAACACATTCGTCGATATTTGCGTTTTGCCCACGTCGTGCAGAAGCGCTCCCATGCCCAGCGTCATCAGCTCGTCATGCGAGTATCCGTGAGCCATGCCCAGCAGCGTCGTATATACGCATACGTTAAGCGAATGCTGGTACAAATAATGATCGACCGATCCCATATTCATCAACATGATCATGGCGTCCCGCTGCCCGGATAAATCGTCGATGATTCTATTCATCATTTTTTTGAAAGGCTTTGCCACATAAGGATGAACCGTTCCTTTTCGCTTCTTCGGACGGTCCATCAGTTCCCGGAAGCTTTGCTTGATTTCATGAAGCGCATAGCGGACCGTATCCTCGCTAATAATTTCGGGAATTACGATATCATCCGTCTTCGGATCGCCAATATATACATATTGAATTCCGGTCTGCTCCAATCGGGTCAAAAGCCTGCTTGTCAGTTCGACATTTTCCGCCAAAAGCACTAATCCGTCATGCGAATAAATTTTTTTGGCCAGTTTCATTCCGGGACGGCAGCTCTGAATTGGCAATAATCGCATTTTCTCGATCCTTCCCCAAATGGTCTCCTTCTTATATACATCGGATAATACCATTCGTTCTGTTAATCGTATAGGAAATGCGACGCAATTACAACCAAATTTATACAACAATTCGACAAAAACGGCCAAAATTCATCCCTATGCCTGCTTCACCCATCTTTTGCGGCGGCAGTCGCCAAGCGCCTGCTTGTCCTGCAGCTCTTCGGCCAGCACATGCCGAATAAACTCGGGCAAATAATAGATAATTTGCTCGGAACGGGCCAAGCTTTCGTAACCGATCTTAAACGTAAACATGTCGATCGTCCCGACTTCGTACAGCTTCTCCGATTCAAGCGGCTCTCCGCCGACGGTAACCGATACGATCCCGCCATCCTTCCCGCCGTAAACGACCTCCATGCCGTCGACGGCCAGCGAGCCGAGGACGCGTCCGCGGAAGCCAAATCCTTTGATCGCTTTCTCCGTGTATTCGGGCCGCAACGATTCCTCCAGCGCCTCCAGCAGATCGCTCCCCTTCAGCAGCAGCTTGCACGGATTGATCGGGGACGGGCATAAAGCGTGCAGCATGCCTTCCGTCACGTCGCCTGCCGGCAATCCTTCCAGCAGCTGCCCGGTGTTGACGAGTCCGATCTTCGTGCCGGTCCAGCGCCGCAAACCTGCCGCAAGCAAATTGCCGAGAGGCGATTCCCCTTCCGTGGAAGCCTGCAGCGGCTCCTCCAGCCGGGCGACGACCCGGCTAAGACGGATGGAGGCGGACCGCCGGAAGCGCTCGATCAGGTCAGCCGCTTTCGGAGACTCCGCCCACCCTTCCGAAGCAACGCACGAAGCCCGCATGACGGGCCGTCCCGCTTCGTCGACGCTTATTTCGACGCGTCCCGCGTATTCGCCGTGTTTGCCGGCGGCGCATATCGTCGTCCCGCCGATCACAAGCGGCTCTTCGAGCAGATGATGCGTATGGCCGCCCATAATCAGATCGATGCCGGGCACCGTTTCGGCCAGCTTCCGGTCAAAATTCAGGCCCACATGGGACATGACCGCAATGATGTCGACATTCGCCCGCAGCCTCCCGACTTGTTCCGCTACGGCGGTTAGCGGATCGCCGGACTTCCATCCGATCAGCGTATAAAAATCATGAAAATTCGCCGTGACGCCGATCAACCCGACGTTCAAGCCGCCCCTGCGGATGACGACGTTCGGCAGCAGCCAGTCCGGCGAAGCATCTCCCGGCAGCCGATGCAAGTTGGCGCACACGACGGGAAATTTCGCCCGTTCCCTATACACGTTTCCTATTATATCCGGGGTATAAGTGAGTCCCTCGTTATTGCCAAGCGTAACGGCGTCATAACCGGCCTCGTTCAGCAGCTCGACGTTGACCGCGCCGTCGCTCCCCTCCGTTTCGGGACGCATCCGGTCGATATGATCCCCGATATCTAAAGCAAGCACATGCTCGGCGCCGTGCTTGTTCCGTTCCTCGGCTATGAAGGAAGCGATTCTGGCCGCGTTCTCGAGACGGCTGTGAATATCGTTGCTATGAATAATAATGAGTTTGGCGGGCACATGTCGCGCGTCCTCCATCGTCAATCTCCTCCTTGCCCCGGCCTTGCCCCGGCCTTGCGCCGGCCATGCGGCGCGGCTACCCGCCGATCTGGGACATCCTCCGCTCCGTCGGCATATGGGATTGCGCCTCGCCCGCAAGCTTGGCGGCCATTTCATGGCTGACCGGCTTTACGTTCATGGCGCGCTCGAACAAAGCGCGCATCGCTTCGCGATTGCCGATAGCCGGCTTCACGTTCAATTCGTCCATCCAGTACAAGCACGGCTTAATCGATCCGTCGGCCGTCAGCCGAAGGCGATTGCAGCTGGCGCAGAAATGATCGCTTACCGGATGGATAAGCCCAAAGGAACCGACGCCGCCTTCCATCTGCCAATCGTCCGACGGCCCGTTTCCTTTCACCCGCTCCCGGCGCTTGATCGCGTATCCTTGCTCTTCGGCGATTTCAAGCACGCGGGAGAGCGGCAAGTAATGGCTTCGCCAGCCTTCGTCGGCATGGCCGATCGGCATATATTCAATAAAGCGGACATGCAGCGGCTGCTCGTAGGCCAGCTTCAGGAAAGAGGCGATTTCGTCTTCGTTGACCCCTTTCAGCAGCACGCAGTTCAGCTTAATCGGCGAAAAACCGGCGGCCGCCGCCGCTTCGATTCCTTCCATTACCCGTTTCAATTCGCCGCGGCGGGCAATGAACCGGAATCTTGCCGGATCCAGCGTATCGAGGCTTATGTTTACCCTGGTCAGGCCGGCTTCTTTCAGCGCTTCCGCTTGTTTTGCCAGAAATATTCCGTTTGTCGTAAGCGCAATATCCCGTATGCCGGGTATGGCGGCAAGACGTTGGACGAGGCCCGGTAACCCCGGCCGGACAAGAGGCTCCCCGCCGGTAATCCGGAGCTTCGATATCCCCATCTCCGCGGCCGTCTCCACAACTTCGACGATCTGATCGTAACTAAGAAGCTCGGAAGACTCCATAAATTCGACGCCTTCTTCCGGCATGCAATACAGGCAACGCAAATTACACCGGTCTGTAACCGAAATACGCAAATAGTCGTGCACTCGTCCAAAACGATCCGTCAGCATGGCTCGCACTCCCTTTCTACCCCATCGGAAAAGCACAAATTCTAGAACACGGAAAACGAGCTTTCCGATTGGCGGTAAAACCTGCCTCAATACGCGGTCATTCATCTTGGAAACGCCGCGATATAAGGTTTTCTTTATACACCTAGAATAACATTTTTAAAAGGATTATGGTATGCTAATAACAGTTCAACACTATCCGAATACGAGGTATTTGCTTATGTCATATCAATGGTCCGTTCACTTGTTTGCCGGACTTGCGGAACGCTTCGGAACGAGCCGGCTTACGGTGGAGACGGCGGAGCCGGAACTGACCGCGGGAGCGCTGAAGCGGCTGCTCGCCGGCAAGCATCCCGAACACGCCGGCCTGCTGCAAGCCTCTTACGTCGCTTGCAATCAAGCTTACGCGTCGGACGAGTCGGCCGTTCGTCCCGAGGACGAGCTTGCCATTCTGCCGCCCGTCTCTGGCGGAGAACCGCTGCCGGAACAAACGGATAAAGAAAACAAGTCGGGGCAAGCCCCTCTTTATGTTTTGACAAGAGACCCGATCGACGTGAACGAGGTGCTGTCCAAAGTGATCGTACCCGAACACGGCGCTTCGATTGCATTCGCAGGAACGACAAGAGAGTGGACGGAAGGGCAACGCACCGTTCTGCTTTCTTATGAAGCCTACGAGCCGATGGCGGTACAAACGATGAAGCAGATCGGCGACGAAATCGCGGAGCGGTGGCCGGGCGCCCTATGCGCGATTACGCACCGGCTAGGGGAAGTCGCGGTGGCGGAGACCAGCGTCGTCATTGCCGTGTCTTCGCCGCATCGGGACAGTTGCTACGAAGCGAGCCGCTACGCCATCGAAAGGCTGAAGCAGATCGTGCCGATTTGGAAGAAGGAAATTTGGGAGGACGGCTCCGAATGGAAAGGTCACCAGCTGGGGCCATGGAACCCGACGGCCCCCCTCGAAGGCTTCCGGACGGGTACGGCATCGCCGGCTGCGAAAGGCAACGATGAAAGTCCGCAATGATCCGGAAAGGAGTCGCGCAGCATGAATGAGCCTGAACTGAAGACAACGTCTTTGCCGCCGGCCGACCAGCGTTATGCCCGGCAAATCCGGTATTCCGGCATCGGCAAAGACGGACAAGCCGCCATTATGGGCAGCCGCGCCGCCGTCGCCGGCGTCGGAGCGCTCGGCACCGTAATCGCGCAGCATCTCGTTCGTTCGGGCGTCGGCTTCGTCCGCGTCATCGACCGCGATATCGTGGACTGGAGCAATCTCCAGCGTCAAGTGCTTTATGACGAGAGCGACGCCAGAGCCGTTTTGCCGAAGGCGGAAGCCGCCGCTGCCCGATTGCGAAGCATTAACGGCTCCGTCGCCGTCGAAGCGGTTATGGCCGATATTACCGCCGCGAATGCGGAAAGCCTGCTCGGCGACGTGGATGTGATTTTGGACGGGACCGACAACTTTTCCGTCCGATATTTAATAAACGATGTCAGCGTCAAGCACGGCATCCCGTGGATTTACGGCGGCGCGGTCGGGGGCGCTGGCGTGACGATGACGATCCGCCCCGGAATATCGCCCTGCTACCGCTGCCTGTTTCCCGAGCCGCCTCCGGCAGGAAGCGCCGATACTTGCGAAACGGCGGGCATTCTTTCGCCCGTCTCGGACATCATCGGCTCTTGGCAGGCGCTCGAGGCGCTGAAGCTGCTTGCCGGCCGCGAGGAAGCGCTGCACGGCAAGCTGATGCAGGTGGATGCGTGGAACGGCAGCTTGATGCCGCTCGGCATTGCCGGCTCGCGGCGCTCGGACTGCCCGGCTTGCGGATTGCGGCGTTTCGACTATTTGGACAACGTCTCCGAGCTGCCGGCCAGCGCGGCGTTATGCGGCCGCAATACGATTCAAATATCGCCGGGCAGCCCCGTCGAGCTGGCTTTGCCCGAGCTCGCGGCAAGGCTTCGCGCAGTCTATCCGGTAGAGACTAGCCCTTATCTTATACGGATTGCCGTCTCGGACGAATTGACGCTGGTGCTGTTCCCGGACGGCCGCGCCCTTGTCCAAGGGACCGACAATCCAGTAAAAGCAAGGGCGATTTATGCTGAAATTTTAGGTTTCTAGCACTATTTATTTTTAAAAACCTCACCCTCTTATTGCCTTTGTTTAGTTACCTTGATACTATTAAGCTTAATATGATCTCATTATAATGGGCCGAGGTGCGTGCATGAGGATTCATGTAACTGAGTTGATCGACGGGGATCGCTTGAGCGGAGACGCTTTTAACGATTACGGGCTCCATGTTCTATCCAAAGGAACTGTGCTGCAGCACGACGATATAGCGAAGCTTCTGCAGCATAAAATAGAGTTCGTGGATATCGAGCAGAGACAATCCCCCGGGAAGAGCAAATCGCAGGCAAGAACGCTTGAATCAACCGTTAGTCCCAAATGGCTGCCGATCGTACAGCCGTTGTACGAGATCGCGGTGTCTTCCTTTAAAGATTTGTACAAGAATACCATGAACGAAGGAATCATCGATCCGGATCAAATTTCGGATGTTTTGCAGCCGCTTCTGAACAATTTTCAACTGGAGCGCGATGTCGTATCTTTGCTTCTGTTATTGAACACCGAGGACGATTATACATATCAGCATTCCATCCAGGTTGGCATGTTATCGTATTATCTGGCATCCTGGTTAGGCTATTCCAAGGAAGAAGCCGTTCAAATTTCCAAAGCGGGTTATCTTCACGACATCGGAAAGTCCAGAATCGATCCGGCGGTGCTGAACAAGCCCGGAAAGCTGACGGAAGCCGAGTTTGAAGAAGTGAAGAAGCATACCTTGTACGGCTATGAAATCATTAAAGAATCGTTTGGCGAAGAGCCTTATTTGGCCGTCAGCGCGCTGCAGCATCACGAGCGAATAAACGGCAGCGGCTACCCTCACGGCGTTAGAGGCGAGGATATCCATCCCGTAGCGAAAATCATTAGCGTCGTGGACATTTACAGCGCCATGATCTCGGAGCGAGTCTACCAGAAGAAACGCGATATGCTGTTTGTTCTGAAAGAGCTATACCGCCTCAGCTTTATCGAACTGGATCCTCATATTACGCAAACGTTCATTAAACATATGATTCCGAATTTCATCGGCAAAAAAGCCGAGCTCGAGTCCGGAGAAATCGGCACGATCATCATGACCCACCCGATTGATTTCTTCCGTCCGCTCATTCAGATCGGCGACCGTTTCATCGATCTGGCGGTCGAGCGCGATTATGTGATCAAAGAGATTTATTTATAGCCCCATGGTATCCCCCGGACTCCGCCGTTGTCAAAAGTCGGATCGGGGGATATTTTTGTTTAAACGGTTCAACTAATTGTCACAGCTACAGTAGTTGTTATCGTTATCATTATTTAGTAGCAATGGTATAATTACCTCAAGCCGTTACATCGGAGATTAGATGCGAACGCCCGGATAGGGCGAACCGCATTCGTCTGAACCCGTTTCTCCAGGAGGTAATTTGATGAGAAGATCGCTGTATTATTTGTGGACCGCTTTATCGAGTTATACCGTAGGGATATTCGTTTATACGTTGATTTTAAAATTTATGGGCGAAGCGCTGGGAAGCGACGATGTGAGTCGGCTTCTATTTTGGACCTTCCCTACGTTTATGTGTGTTATGATGGGTCTCTATTTGTTGGCGGTTCTAATTCTTAAAAGATTTAATCGTTACACCTTCTGGCTGCAAACCTTGCTTTTTTTTATCATTAGCCTGATTCCGGCAAGCATTGTACCGATCATCTCCGGCTTCGGAGTTTTCTTCGGCTCCTCTTTTCTTATATCCGTCGAAGGATTGCTCTTTGTAGCGATGTTTGCTTCCACTTCTTTGTTGTTTTCTTATGGCGTATGGGTCGGTCAAGAAAAGCGGAACCGGGGAAAAAAAATCTATTTGATTGTTTCTATCGTAATCCTCTTGATACTGATAGCCTTATTCATGGTTTAACTGACAGACGGCCATCCGGGAAATCCGGATGGCCGTTTGTTCAAGCTACATTTACTTATGCCTTACGCCGACTTGTTTACCGAGTGCTCCATCGGCGGGAACAAAGAGGCGACGGTTTCGCCCGTTGTACGCGGATCGTGTTTATAGATTAAAACCGGCGTGCCGCTGTCTACCCTTTTATAAATTTCGTGCGCCGGGTACCCGTCGTGTTGACCTACAACCGTGACTTTGCCGGAGCTTGTCACGGTAACCGTGTACTCCCAATCAATAGCCGGTGCGTCCGTATTGAGAGGGTTGGCGACGCTGGCCCGAATTTTAAAAGAAGCTTGCGTGCTTGAAATGCTTGTATCCGAAATGGTCAACCCTTCTGTTCCTGCATGGTCATAAAACTCGCGAAGAACTTCGCCGGTGTCGATATCGATCGTTCTCTCGATTGTGGGACCTGTAGATTTATAATGTTTGATTGCTTTTTGGCTAAAATCGCAAACGATATGTTGAACCATTTTCGATTTTTCCGGCTGGTTTTCCGTGTAATACGTAAATTCACGGTTATTGCCGTTGTACTGAATGATGACTTCCGTCGTCCGCATAAACTCGATCCATGCTTGGGGAATGAATGCCGCAAAACGAACTTCTACTATGTTTGCCATGATATAACCTCCTTTTATTTGAGGCATCGATAATGATCACTTCCCGGGATTCGAGATCATCTCGGCTGCCTGTACCTGTAAAGTGAGATGTAACGAACGAATAACAACCTTTAAAGCAAATTTATTTAGATGAGAAGTGTGACGAGGATGTGCGATTCTTACCTCAAAGTTATAAAAAAAAGGCGCCAGTCAATAAAACCGGCTACCCGTTCCATTTACATAATTGCTTGCAAAACTCGGAAAAATCCGGAGTGCTGGTCAAATCGTAGGCCATGATTTTCTTAATCATGGTTTCGACAATGCTCTGCTCAAGATCGTCACGCCGGTCCGACTTTATTTTGTACTTTGCACTTCGAACAGCCGGCATGAACATGGATATAATTTCCTGCAGAGCAGCTCTATCGCCGCTTTGCGCTTTCTGAACTAAATCAAAAAGATCATTTTCCATTACTATCCTCACTCATTTTTTTATGGATGACTTCTGTCAGGTTTAGAATGCTCTCGGTAAGCGTTTCGAGTTTCTTCTCAAAACGAATAAGCAAATAACCGGTTAAAACAATCGGAAATCCAACCTGGCTGACTGCGGTAAGCAAATACGAAAGAGACGGATCGTCCATCATTCTCCCCTCCTCTCAAGCAAAGCAAGGCGAAGCTTCTGTAAAGCTATGTTTCTCGTTTTTCCAACGGCTTGCGGGGATACTCCGATGAGGCGGGCAATTTCTTTATCCTGATAGCAGAATGCATAACAAAGGGTTGTAATGAGCTGCTGTTTTTGCGAGAGAACGGAAAACGCTTGCGACAAATACTCATTGGAAAAAGAAGCTTGAAACTGTGACGGTTCCAAAATAATCGTTTCCGATTCAATTTGCTCTTTTTTGCCTAACAATAACTCTCCCAGCGTAACATCCCCTTCTTCCGAAGCGGGGCGATCAAATATAAGCTGATTTCGCCAATCATTTTTTTGATTGAGACGCATCTGATCGATCGTACAGAATTTAATGGTGGAAGAAAGATACTTAATAAAACGGATACGAAAAAAATGTTTGCGAAAACGATCCTCTAATTCTTTTTTAAAGTCTTCCCCCCCATCAAGAGCTTTTAGAAGAAGTTCAATGTTCTCTTCAATTTCGAAAAAACTTCGTACTGCGCGGTTTGAAAAAATGAGGCGATTCTCCTTGCAGTAGCACAAAAATCGTTCTCTTTGCTCATCGGTTAATGCCAATCTGATCCCTCCCAATAGATTTATTCGCTCCCGTTCATAAAGTGGGATTTAAGGAAAAAATATCTACCTATGAGAACAAATGTTCTTGATTTAGATAAAAAAATCCCCCTTCTGCGAAGGGGCTTCTCATGTTTGGATATTTTAAATGTACTGTATTTCCGTCATTTTTGTAAAAGCCTTCTCGCACCGATTTTTCTCCGTTTTCGGACGAATAAGCAGGCTAAACCTCCGTTTTCTAGCTTTTTCCTTAAAATCACTTGTATATCCGTCATTTTAACCTTATAATAAAGGAAATTGTCGTTATAACCGACACTAAGGAGTGTAGTCAACGTGACCATAGGCGAAAACATTCGGAAATTTCGCAAGCTGAACCGTCTCACCCAAGCCGAGCTTGCCGAACAGGCGAATATGTCCCGTTCGTACCTTGCGGACGTCGAACGCGACCGCTATAATCCAAGCGTAGAAACGTTAACCCACTTAGCGCGGGTGCTTCGCGTCAGCCCTAACGATTTGATCGGCTCGGAAGGGGACGGCCGAAGCGGCAGCTCCCAGGCTCTATCGGCCAAGGAAGAACGCGACATCGCGCTTGACCTCGAAAGAATGATCAGCGAACTCGAATCAAACGAAGCGCTCGCTTTTCACGGAGAGCCCATGGATGAAGAAACGAAGGAGCTTATGCGCATTTCGCTTGAAAATTCTTTAAGACTTGCGAAAAGTATGGCCAAAGCCAAATTCAATCCCAATAAACAGAAATAAAGGGGCAGATTCATGGGGATTAAAAAAACGGTTAAGCAGCTTATACGCAAGCACGGCACGAACAACCCCTTTGTGATTGCTTCCCAGAAAAATATCGTCGTGCTCTTTGAGCCTCTCGGCAGCATCATGGGCTATTTCAATACGTATAAGCGGATCAAGATGATCCACATTAACAATGCTTTAAGCGAAGAAGAGCAGCGGTTCACGTGTTCCCATGAGCTCGGACACGCGATCCTGCACCCGAAGGTGAACACGCCTTTCCTCAAAAGAAACACGTATTTTTCCATCGAGCGTATTGAACGCGAAGCGAACGAATTCGCCGCCGAGCTTCTCATACCGGACGAGCTGCTGCTGGAGCATTCCATTCGTCACATCGCCGCTTTATGCGGCGTCCCGGAGGAAGTGTCCCGGCTGAAACGAATGCCCGCGGAAAAAAGCTTTTGGCGCGACGAAAGATCGTTTTTTACGTTTTAGTTTAACGCTTCTCAGCGTATCTAATTTTATAATGATGCAACCGATATTAAAATTAGGAAGTATATAGTAAAATGTTACTAAATTATTTAAAGGAGAGATAGTCTTGGCTTTTATTGGGGTTATTGTATTCTTAGCGTTCATCGTATTTCTGATTATGGGGATAGTAGCAGCAATACGGAAAGACGGAAAGGCAAAAAGGTGGTTCGCAATATCCGGCTCTGCATTTGTAATTTCAATAATTTTAATTAGTGTCTCCCCTGATACAACTTCCGAACCTGCTAATAGTGCTTCAAACCAAACTGCTGATGCTAAGGCTGAAAAAGAGAAACAAGCCAAGCTGAATGCCGAGGAGGAAACGAAGGCAAAGGAGGCTGCTGCAGCTGAAGAAGCTAAAAAGGCCGAAGAGGCTAAAGCTGCTGCCGAAGAAGCTAAGAAGGCCGAAGAGGAAGCGATTCCTGGAACGATCGGGATGACACCAGAAGAATTCAAAGAAGCGTTTAATTCTGCGGCAAAGGAGTTTGATGCGTCGTTTAACATTAACAAACTAACCGTGGAGGAAGGACAAGTTCAAAATACATTCCAAGTTATGTTTACGGATAATTTGGGTCTAACCGGAACTGTAAATAAAAAGGACGGTAGCGTTAGAGATGTGATGATTATGGGAGCTGGTGACGGTACAGTTGAATCTGGTACCGATATTATATTAGCGATTGGAACACTTATTGCAAGCACCAACCCAACGTTAACTGCAGACGAAAGAGGTGATGTTCTTGGAGATCTCGGGCTTTTAGATGAAAACATGAACATCAATGATCTTGATAAGTCTACTATTCGGAACGGAATCAAGTACCACATTATGGGGTCCGATGTGATCGGAATCATGTTCTCTGCAGGCGATGCAAACGAAAAAGAATAAGAAGATGCAGAAATGCTCCGGCGACTATTAGCCGGAGCATTTCTTTGTCGAGCCATTTCATTGCAACTATCACCGCACGCGCTGCGCCACAGTTATGCCTTTCATTTACTTGAGGCTGGCGCAACATTAGATATGTACGTCTTGGACATTCATCAACCAAAACGACTGAGAAATACCTATATGTAACCAATAAAATGGAAAAGGACGCGCTCGACCTATTTGCCCAGTACGTTAAATAATGTGGGCAAATGTGGGCAAGCGCGTCCGCTACTTCAAAAAACCCTGGTTCTAAAAGCTTATCCGATACTTCCTTCCATCTCGAACTTGATGAGACGGTTCATTTCGACCGCGTACTCCATCGGCAGCTCTTTCGTGAACGGCTCGATGAAGCCCATTACGATCATTTGCGTCGCTTCGGCTTCGGACAGGCCGCGGCTCATCAGATAGAAGAGCTGGTCTTCCGATACTTTCGATACCGTCGCTTCATGCTCGAGCGTAATATTGTCGTTCATGATTTCGTTGTACGGAATCGTATCCGACGTCGACTCGTTATCGAGAATGAGCGTATCGCACTTGATATTCGATTTCGCGCCTTCCGCGCCGCGGCGGAACGATGCGAGACCGCGGTACGTTACTTTGCCGCCGTGCTTGCTGATCGATTTCGATACGATCGTCGAAGTCGTATCCGGAGCAAGGTGGATCATTTTTGCGCCGGCATCTTGGTGCTGGTTTTTGCCCGCAACCGCGATGGAAAGAACGGAGCCTTTCGCGCCGCGGCCTTTCAGCACGACAGCCGGATATTTCATCGTCAGCTTGGAACCGATGTTGCCGTCGACCCATTCCATATTGGCGTTTTCTTCCGCAACCGCGCGTTTCGTCACGAGATTGTAAATGTTCGGCGCCCAGTTCTGGATCGTCGTGTAACGGACGCGCGCGTCTTTCTTGACGATAATTTCCACGACGGCGCTGTGCAGCGAGTTCGTGCTGTATACCGGAGCGGTACAGCCTTCGACGTAATGGACGAAGCTGCCTTCGTCGGCGATAATGAGCGTTCTTTCGAATTGGCCCATGTTCTCGGAGTTGATGCGGAAGTACGCTTGAAGCGGAATTTCGCATTTCACGCCTTTCGGCACGTAGATAAAGCTGCCGCCGGACCATACCGCGCTGTTCAAAGCCGCGAATTTATTGTCGCTGGACGGAATGACCGTACCGAAATATTCTTTGAAAATTTCCGGATGCTCGCGAAGCGCCGAATCGGTATCCATGAAAATAACGCCTTGCTTCTCGAGATCCTCTTGCATGCTGTGGTAAACGACCTCGGACTCGTATTGAGCCGATACGCCGGCGAGGAATTTTTGCTCCGCTTCCGGAATACCCAGCTTGTCGAACGTTTCTTTAATTTCTTGCGGAACTTCTTCCCACGTTTTGCCTTGCTTTTCGGAAGGCTTTACGTAGTATTGGATGTCGTTGAAATCAAGCTCTTCCAGGTCGCCGCCCCAACGCGGCAGCGGCATCTTGTTGAATTGCTCCAGCGATTTGAGTCGGAAGTCCAGCATCCATTCCGGTTCGCCCTTCATCTCCGAAATCGTGCGCACGATTTCCGGAGTGAGGCCTTTGCCGGATTGGAATACCGCTTTGTGCTCGTCGCGGAAGCCGTACTTGTATTCATCAAGTTCAGGCATTTCTTTGGCCATTGTTTTCACTCTCCTAAAAAATTTTTGAAGCAATCGCTTCGTGTTTATTGCTGCTGCTGTTCGATCCCTTTGCGCAGCGCGTTCCACGCCAGCGTCGCGCATTTGATGCGGGCAGGGAATTTGTTCACGCCGGACAGCGCTTCTATATCTTCGTTCTCTTCAAAATCGACCTCTTCGCCTTTCATCAGCGACGAGAACTTTTCGGCCAGATTATAAGCTTCGTCGAACGTTTTGCCTTTGACCGCTTCCGTCATCATGGATGCCGAGCTCATCGAGATCGAGCAGCCTTCCCCGGTGAACTTCGCGTCGGTGACGATGCCGCCCTCCACTTGCAGCTGAAGCTGAATCCGGTCGCCGCAAGTCGGATTGTTCAGGTTGACCGTTACGGCTTCGGCCTCCATGGTGCCTCGGTTGCGCGGGTTTTTATAGTGATCCATGATCACTCTGCGGTACAAATCATCCAATTGCATGACCGAAGAACTCCTTTGTTTTTAGTAGGGCATCCGCCAAGCGGTCAATGTCCTCTTCGGTATTGTATAAATAAAAGCTTGCTCTTGCCGTCGCCGATACATTCAGCCAGCGCATCAACGGCTGGCAGCAGTGGTGGCCGGCGCGGATCGCGACGCCTTCCGAATCCAACACGGTAGCGACGTCGTGCGGATGAATGTCGCCCAGATTGAACGTCACGAGACCGACTCTGTTCGCGCTCGGACCGTAAACCGTAATGCCGTCGATCCTCGTCAGCTTGTCGTAAGCATATGCGGCAAGCTTGCGATCATGCTTGTCGATTTCATCCATCCCGATTTCCTGCAGGAAGTCGATTGCAGCCGCAAGCCCTACCGCTCCGGCAATGATCGGCGTGCCGCCTTCAAACCGGTAAGGGACGTCCTTCCACGTCGATTCGTAAAGGTCGACGAAATCGATCATTTCGCCGCCGTACTCGATCGGCTCCATCGTCTCAAGCAGCTTCTTTTTGCCGTACAACGCGCCGATACCGGTAGGCCCGCACATTTTATGGCCGGAGAAGGCGTAAAAATCGCAGTCGAGATCCTGCACGTCGACCTTCATATGCGCCGTGCTTTGCGCGCCGTCTACGACCATGACCGCGCCGTTCTTATGGGCGATCTTCGCGATTTCCTTGACCGGATTGACGACGCCAAGCACGTTGGATACATACGTAACCGAAACGAGCTTCGTATTGGGGGTAATCGTCTTCTCTACGTCTTCGAGCGACAAGGAGCCGTCCGGCTGAAGCGGAATGTACTTCAGCGTCGCGCCGGTCGCTTTAGCCGCTTGCTGCCAAGGAATCAGGTTGGCGTGATGCTCCATCGGCGTGATGACGATTTCGTCGCCTTCCTTGCATACCGTGCGGGCATAAGAGCTGGCGACAAGGTTCAGCGCCGTCGTCGTGCCGCGCGTAAAGACGATTTCCTCCGGCTGCGCCGCGTTCAGGAAAGCCGCAACCTTCTCGCGGGCGCCTTCGTAAGCTTCGGTCGCCCGGGAGCCGAGCGTATGCACGCCGCGGTGAACGTTGGAATGGTCGTGCTCATAATAACGGGCAATGGCCTGAATAACGGAGCGCGGCTTCTGGGAAGACGCCGCGCTATCCAAGTAAACGAGCGGATGCCCGTTTACCTCCTGCTTCAAGATCGGGAACTGCTCCTTAATCGCTTGAATATTCATTATCCCAGCTTCCTTTCGAGCACGCGCTCGAGCTGCTCGCGAACGGCGTCAATCGGAATTTCCGTCACGACCGGAATCAAAAATCCGTAAATGATCAGACGTTCCGCTTCCGCCTTGGAAATACCGCGGGACATCAAGTAATAAACTTGTTCCGGGTTCACTTGGCCGACGCTTGCGGCATGGCCGGCTTTCACGTCGTCCTCGTCGATAAGAAGGATCGGGTTCGCGTCCCCGCGCGCTTTCGGGCTCAGCATCAGCACGCGCTCCGTTTGCTGGCCGTTCGCCTTCGTGGCGCCCTTCTCGATTTTCGTGATGCCGTTAATGATCGCCGTTGCGGAATCCTTCATGACCGCACGCGTAATCATGTCGCTCTCGGAGCTGAGACCGAAGTGAACCGCGCGGGTCGTGATGCTCATCTGCTGGCTGTTTTTGCCGATGCTGATCACTTTCGCGTCCGAAGACGAGCCGTTGCCTTTCAGCAGCGAAGACGTGTCGGACAGCGTAGCTCCGTCGTTCAGGTCGCTGATAATCCATTCGATGCGGCCGTCGTTGTCGATCACCGCGCGGCGAAGCGTCAAATCGACGCCGCCCTCCGACAGCTGGTGGATCGAACCGAAACGCACGACCGCGCCGGGTCCGACGAACACTTCCACGCCGGCATGATGAACATACGCGTTCGCGTCGTTATGTGCGGCAACCACGTTGTCGACGTACGTTACGCGGCTATGGCTGTCGGCCACGATCAGAATATGCGGCGCGAACGAAGCTTCCGCTTTCGTCGTCGCCAGAATCGCCTGAAGCGGAACTTCGACTTCGACGTTTTTCGGTACGTACAGGAATACGCCGCCGTTCCAGAGCGCCGCATGAAGCGCCGTCAGCTTGTCTTCTTCTTTCTTCAGCGCTTGGAACAAATATTTTTGAACGAGCTCGCCATGCTCTTTGCATGCCGTCTCGAGATCGGTGAAAATTACGCCTTTGGCCGCAAGTTCAGCCGAAAGCTTGCCGTACACGGCGCCGGAATTTTGCTGGACGAGAATGTTCTCCGTTCCGTCCGTCACAAGCTCGCGCACGACTTCCGGAAGCTCGCTTGCCGAACCGACGGCAACGGCTTGCTCGTAAGCGCCGACTGCGGTCAAATTCCATTTCTCGATATTCATTTTCTCCGGTTTCGGCCAACCAAGCGTTGCCGCAAGCTCAGCCGCTTCCCCGCGCAAAGCGACAAGCCATTCCGGCTCCCCTTTGCTGCGCGCAAGCGCCTCAGCCGACTGGCGGTCGGTAGGCGTCGAAAGTTGAATGCTCATTCGTTATGCCCCCTCCGTATTAAGCTTGGCCAACCGTTTCGTCTACGATGCCCAGTTCCTCTTTAACCCAATCATAGCCTTCCGCTTCCAGACGGGCCGCCAGCTCGGGACCGCCGGATTTCACGATGCGGCCTTGCATCATGACGTGAACGAAATCAGGCGTGATGTAGTTCAGCAAACGCTGATAGTGGGTGATGATCAGGAAGCCGCGATCTTCCGAACGCATCGCGTTGACGCCGTTCGCCACGACTTTCAGCGCGTCGATGTCAAGACCGGAGTCGATTTCGTCAAGCACGACGATTTTAGGCTCCAGCATCATCATTTGCAAAATTTCGTTCCGTTTCTTCTCGCCGCCGGAGAAGCCTTCGTTCAAGTAGCGGTGCGCGAATTCCGGATTCATCTCCAGCTCTTTCATCTTGCTTTCCATTTGGCGGATAAACTTGATAAGCGAAATCTCGTTGCCTTCCTCGCGGCGGGCGTTAATGGCGCTGCGGAGGAAGTCCGAGTTCGTAACGCCAGGAATTTCGCTCGGATATTGCATCGCCAGGAACAGGCCTGCGCGCGCGCGCTCGTCTACGCCCATCTCCAGCAAATCTTCGCCGTCGAGCTCGACTTTGCCTTCCGTCACTTCATATTTGGGATGTCCCATAAGCGCGGACGCCAGCGTACTTTTACCCGTGCCGTTAGGACCCATGATGGCATGGATTTCCCCGCCTTTGATCTCCAGGTTGATCCCTTTCAATATTTCTTTTTCTTCGATGGACGCCTTCAGGCCGTCAATGACAAAATGCGTTGCCATAATATGCTTATCCCTCCAAGGTTGGTTGTTCAGTGAAGTTGAACCGTCGTTCAACAAGCACATTGATTCTCATTCGATTCTCAATAATTATTTTATTATAAGTGTTGTTATAAATCAACGTGAACGAGCCTTCTTCACGGCTTCTTCATCCGATCTTCAAGTTTCTAGCCTTGAAGGGCCGCGGTAATCCTATGAACTTCCCCCGCGAATTGCTCGTCCGTCAGCACCGGCTTCATCGCGCCTTGAGGCGGCTCGTCCTGCAGCTTCACCCACGATTTGCAGCCGATATAAGCGTCGCGCAGGGGCATATCCCGCGGCTCTTCCAGCTTGTAAACCCGAAGCAGAAGGACGTGCAGCGGTTTTGTTTTTTTCCAGCGCAGCCGTTCCTCCGCGAAATCCTCCGTCCAAATATGAAAATCGCGAAGCTTGCTCAACGTTTCCTTATCGGTGATTTCGATGTCTTGGACGACCTCGGCGTATGCCCGCAGCGGTACGGCCGGAGCGCCTGCGCCCTCCGCCGGCCACTCGCGCAGCGTCTCGTCAAGCGCCTCGCGAAATTCTTCCTTTAATAATTCTCTCCTCTGATGCTCATAAGTCGGGAACAGATAAAAGGAATCGCTGATGAGCTGAAAATCCCTCGTTTCCTCCCGGATGCCTCCCTTCCGCATCAGCATTATTTGCTTCCCTTCCAGGAGCGCCTTGATAATAACGGCCCATTCCTTCAGTAGATCGGCTGTCTATCTATCGTTATTCCCATTTTTAACCCCTCCCATTATGCGAATCGTTTTTTTCCTCCGAACGACGGCTGCCTTCAACACGCTTTAACATGGCTGTATTATATCAAATGCGCAGGGCGCAAGATATGAAATAAAGTATTCCACCCCGAAAAAATATGCTTTATACTTAACGTTGGAGTAACGGGCAGGGCACGCGCCTTCATTCCTTCAATGAGACGGGACGTTTGGCCCTTATTTCCCGCAATAGAATCGGCACTATCCCGATACAGTCGGAATAACCATTTCGATTTGAGACCCGGAGGGCTTTGCGGTCCGGCCTCCACCCGGTCCGGCGAATTGCCCCAATCATATTAAATCATCGGAGGCGAACAAGTTCATGTCCAAGTACCATCCCCTCTCTGAGCAGGAAGCGATCGAAATCGCCCGCGGCATCGAAGGCTTTTTCCCGGCGGACGCAGCGCTATCCTCCAAAGAAATCGGAGACGGCAACTTAAACCTGGTATTCCATATCACCGATTCCGCAAGCGGCAAAAGCCTCATCATGAAGCAAGCTTTGCCGTATGCCAAAGTCGTCGGCGAATCGTGGCCGCTTTCGCTTGACCGTTCGCGGATCGAAAGCGAAGCGCTTATTCTACAGAACAAGCTGGCTCCCGGTCTCGTGCCGAAGGTCTATAAATACGACCCGGAGCTTGCGCTTACCGTCATGGAGGATTTGAGCGACCATGTCATCATGCGCCGCGGCCTTATCGACGGAACCGTGTACCCGAAGGCTGCCGAGCATATTTCGACCTTCCTGGCGAATACGCTCTTCTTCACCTCCGATCTTGGCATGAACCAACAGGACAAAAAAGTTCAGCTGGGCAAATTTATTAACCCGGATCTGTGCAAAATTACGGAAGATTTAATTTTCGACGATCCGTATACCGTCTCTTCCAACAATAATTACGAGCCTTCGATCGAGGACGCGGCCGAAGCTCTCCGGACGGATGCGAGCCTGCATCTGGAAGTCGCCATCCTACGCGACAAGTTTCTGACGAAGGGCGAAGCGCTTCTGCACGGCGATCTGCACACGGGCAGCATATTCGCGACGCCGGAATCGACGAAGGTTATCGATCCCGAGTTCGCCTATTACGGGCCGATGGGCTTCGATGTCGGGGCCTTTATCGCCAACCTGTTCCTGAATTACGCCGGCCAGGAGCATTGGATCGCCGACGAAGCGAAACGGCGCGAATTCCGCGCTTACTTAACGAATACGGTCCGCGACGTATGGACCAAGTTCGAAGCGAAGTTCCGCGCATTATGGAACGAGCATAACGTGGATCGTATCTCCAGGGACACGCCGGCGTATCAGGATTTTTACATGAACCGCCTGCTGCAGGACGCGGTCGGCTTCGCCGGCTGCAAGGTCGTTCGCCGCATCGTGGGCTTGTCCCACGTCGCCGACATCGACACGATTCCGGATGCGGCTGCCCGCGAGCGGGCGCAGCGGATGGCGCTCCGCATCGGAACCGCCTTGATTAAAGCGAATCGCGGCGTCCGCTCGATCGAAGAAGCGATTGATGCGGCGGTTACGGCAGCGGAGCAACGCTAAGCCGTGCGATTGATCTAGAATAGGAAGGAATTAAAACAGACATGGCTAACGAATATGTTGGATTGCAGTCCGTCATCTGGGCGGGCGACAAGCTCGATCTGCTCGATCAGCGGCTGCTTCCCGAGGAAATCGTATATTTGCCGCTGACCACGACGCAAGACGTATGGGAAGCGATCAGACATTTGAAAGTGCGCGGCGCTCCCGCCATCGGCATCTCGGCCGCTTACGGCGTTGTTCTCGGCAGCCGGGACGTTCAAGGCGGCATCTCGGAATGGCTGGAGTCCGTCCGCAAGGAAGCGGAGTATCTTGCCACTTCCCGTCCGACGGCGGTCAACCTGTTCTGGGCCCTCGACCGGATGAAGGCTAAAGCGGCGGCAATCGCGGAAAGCGGCGTATCGCTCGAAGCGGCCAAGCAGGCGCTCCTGGACGAGGCGATCGCGATCCAAAGCGAAGACGAGGAAACGAACCGCCTCATTGGCGAGCACGCGCTGTCGCTGTTTGAGGACGGGATGGGCGTATTGACGCACTGCAACGCGGGCGGCCTCGCAACGGCCAAATACGGAACGGCGCTTGCTCCGTTCTACCTGGCGCAAGAACGCGGCGTAAGCTTGCGCGTATTCGCCGACGAAACCCGTCCGGTGCTGCAAGGAGCGCGGCTGACGGCGTTTGAGCTGCAGCAGGCGGGCGTCGACGTTACGCTGATCTGCGACAATATGGCCGGCATGGTCATGTCCAAAGGCTGGGTCAACGCCGTTATCGTCGGAACCGACCGCGTGGCGGCCAACGGCGACGTCGCCAACAAAATCGGCACCTACAGCGTAGCCGTTCTGGCGAAAGCGCACGGCATCCCTTTTTATGTCGCTTGCCCGCTTTCGACGATCGATCTCAATACGCCGACCGGCGCGGAAATTCCGATCGAGGAGCGGAGCCCGGAAGAAGTGACGGAAGGCTTCGGCAAACGGACCGCTCCGCAAGGGGTAAAGGTGTACAACCCCGCCTTCGATATTACGCCGAACGAATACGTAACGGCCATCATTACCGAAAAAGGCATCGTCAAAGCGCCGTTTGACGTCAATTTGAAGAAGCTTTTCGAGGATATGGAATAAGCTGCTGCAGTTCAAAAAATAAACCCTAAGCGGATCTCCGTCCCATCGGGCTGAAGGAGAAGCGCTTAGGGTTTCTTCATCAATAATAGAATTGCTCGTTTCAAAACGGCCTGTATAGAGCTGTTCTCACAACCGGTCAATTGCGGTTATCCTTCGTTCAGGAGGGGGAAGCCTTTTCCGCTTGTACCATCAGCTTCAGCGCGTCGGCGCCTTTCATCCCCGTCGTTATGCCAAGCGTTTCGGCCATATGCGTGACCGATTCCAGCGGGGCTTCCAGCAGTTCGGTAATCGTGCGCACGCCTACCGCTCTCCCGGCAATAATGCCGCGGTCTTTCAGTCTTTCGTTCAAGAGCCCGACATCCAACGCGCCGCACATAATATACCCGCTGCTGGAGGCAAGAACGACCAGAGTCGTCTTGGGAAGCTTCACTTCGATGCCCAACACAACAGCGCCGTTATCCAGCGTGACCGGGACCATCTGCATCATTTGGTTCCACCCCCTTCATCTCACCGTATCGGGCGAAGCCGCTCGCAAATCATTATATGCAGGGAGCCTTCGACGTGTTGACGCTTTCGATTGGGACTTCTTCTGCGTGCATTTTGATGATATAGTAGAGATATCACCTTGGTAGTTCGGAGGATCTATGGACAATAATCGAACATCTGCTAAAAACAGCTATATCTATCAAGTCGAGCTGCTTCTTGACGAACCTGATCATAAGAAAGCGCTTCAAAAATTAATAACCGAGCTGAACCGGTGCGATTTTCAAGATTACCGCATTTTATCGGGAATCCAGCTCGGCCAAGAAATAACAAGCCGGAAGGAGAAGCTTCCGGTTTCCACGCCGGTCCCTACAGGCGACGATAGCGGGAAAGCCGGCGGCCACGGCGAAGGCGAAGGCTTTAACGGCTGGAGCACGCTTCGCTCCCTTCAGTCGGATAACAGTCTTGTCCGGATGACCGTTAACAAAGGGCTGGGCGTCAAGCTGAGCATTCCGTGCCGCATCCTCCGTCTGGAC
The DNA here is from genome assembly GCF_042685365.1 of Paenibacillus thailandensis. Taxonomy (NCBI): domain Bacteria; kingdom Bacillati; phylum Bacillota; class Bacilli; order Caryophanales; family Paenibacillaceae; genus Paenibacillus; species Paenibacillus thailandensis. The sequence continues at coordinate 393,853 of NZ_JBHUMY010000001.1, forward strand.
GAGCAAGACAACCTCGTGACGATATATCATGTCGACGAAAAAGCGGTGTACACCTTCCGTTTAACCGAAATCGAAGATATCGGTTAGATGCGGCTAATGTCTCTTATCCCGGACGGGAGTCTCGATATTCGAAAAAAAATCCGCCGAACCTTATAAAGGCTCGGCGGATTTATTATTTGGCGCGTTTGTCGGCTCGATGACGACCGTCCGCTCAAGCGCTGAGCAATTGCTCGATGCTTTGGCTGGATACCGGCGGACTTCGGTAGTAGCCTTGCATTTCGTCGCATTGATGCTTGCGCAGAAACTCCATCTGTTCTTCCGTTTCGACGCCTTCCGCTATGACCTGAATGTTCAGGTTGTGCGCCATGGCGATAATCGCCGCAACGATTTCCGCGTCGCTTGGGTCCTGCTGAATATCCCGCACGAACGAACGGTCGATCTTCAGCCGGTCGATCGGAAAGCTTTTTAAGTAGTGGAAAGAGCTATAGCCCGTCCCGAAATCGTCAATGCTGATCCCTACGCCAAGCTTGGTCAACTCGGCCAGGCATCTCGCGACATGCGCAACGTCCATCGTCATCGACTCTGTAATCTCGAGATCCAAATATTTCGGCTCAAGCCCGGTCGATTCCAGAATGGCTGCTATGCGCTCGGTCAAATCCTGCTGCAGGAACTGCCGGATGGATAAATTGACGGAGACGGGCATCGGCGGAAGCCCTCGATCCTGCCACTCCTTGTTCTGACGGCAAGCTTCTTGCAGCACCCACTCGCCGATCTCGACGATCATGCCGCTTTCTTCCGCAAGCGAAATAAATTCTCCCGGAGGGATAAGGCCCCTCTCCGGATGCATCCAGCGGAGCAAAGCCTCCACCCCGATAATCGTTCCGGTCATGAGGTCGTATTGCGGCTGGTACATCAGAAAAAACTCTTTCCGCTCGATCGCTCTGTACATTTCGTGCTGCAGCGTCAGGCGGGCAAGCGAAGCGTCGCTCCAATCCTCCCGGTAAAGCAGGCAATCGTTGCTTCCGCTTTCCTTCGCTTTGACCAGGGCGACATCCGCTTTCTTCAGAAGCGAATAGCTGTCGTCACCGGCCGCGCAGCTCATGGCCATGCCGATGCTGGCGGTAATTTGAACCGGCAGGCCCCGAAGCTCGAACGGTTCCCCGATCGTCTTCAGAATAGCCCGGGCTTTCAGTTCCAGCGTCGCCTCCGAGTTTACGCCCATAAACGCGACGACAAACTCTTCGCCCTCCAGCCTTGCGGCAAAATCGTATCCGCCGAGAAGACGCGTCAGCCGTTCGGCCACTTGAAGAAGCAGCATGTCGCCGACTTCGCGCCCGAACGAAGCGTTAACCAGCTTAAAACGGTCCAGATCCAAATAGCATAAGCCGACCATCGTATCTTCGCTGCGGGCCCGTTCCAGGGAATCCGCAAGCTTCATATAAAAATGAGTGCGATTCGGCAGTCCCGTCAGATCGTCATAATAAGCCATGTACCGGATCCGTTCGATATTGCGCTTGCGATCGCTCAAATCCTGAAGAAACAATACCGTTCCGATCACGGCCGGCCCTTCGGCCATCGGAGAGCAGACGGCTTGAAGATCAAGGGGAAATCCCGACCGCTGAGTCAATTGAATCGTTCTTTGCTCCACCGTTCCGGAGAGCGAACGCGCCAGTCCGTCCCGCAAAGCGGTGCGGCTGCCCGCCTCCGCGATCGGCTCCAAGGATGCGCCGAGAAGCTCGTGTCTGGAATAACCGAGCAGGCTCGCCAACGCTTCGTTCGCTTCCAAGATAACGCCTTTGCGGTCGAGAACCGCAATCGGGAAGACGTCAGCTTTCAGAATACATTCCATGACAGGCGTATGATAGGCAGAAAAGCCGGCAATCTCTTGCTTTCCTCGCAGGTGCAGCCAAAATAGCGCGAACGCCGCAACGATGGCTGCAGATGAAATCCAGCGGAGCGCGGGGGCGGAGAACAACATCAATGAAACGACGATTAAAGCGGCGGCTGCGGCCGCCAGCCCTGCAAACCCGATCCATCCGGCGCCGGCGAGGAGCTGCATTCGTCTTTCAAACGTACTACGATTCCGTTTCGTCACGCACCAACTTCCTTCCTATGTACAAGTTAAGCAAGTGCCATGTAGCTCTATTATAAACGATGAACGGAATTCGGCATAGCAATATTTGTTAACGGCCCGACACCCTAATTTCGGCGGACCCGCGCCTGACGCAAGGCCATCCCATCGTCTGCGGGCGGTTGCCTTCTCGTCAAAAATATAAGCCGTACCGATTCGGAACACCCATTATCGGCACGGCTTATATAGACCGACTCTATTGACTTCTGCCGGCAGGCGGCGCCCGGTGGACGCCCGATGTTTACGTTCGGCAACCGAATTAAGCCTTGCCCCTCAAAGCGGCAACGGCTACGCAAATCCAGCCCGCGATAAACGCGACGCCTCCGATCGGCGTAATGGCGCCGAGAATGCCTTTCCCGGTTAAGGCAAGCGCATAAAGGCTGCCGCTAAACACGATAACGCCTGCGATAAGCAGGTTGGCTCCGGTGCGCAGCAGCTTCGAAGAGCCGATGCGCTCCGCCAGCAGGGCGACGATCATCAAACCGATGGCATGATACATATGGTAGCGAACGCCGGTTTCGAACACGTCCAAGTAATGCTCCGTTACTTTCCCTTCCAATCCGTGGGCGCCGAACGCGCCGAGGGCGACGCCAAGCGCCGTGCCTATTGCGCCGATTGCCATATATCTGGACAACATGCTCTTATTCATCCCTTTGCTCTCCTATTTTCCGCCTTCCATGCGCGGCAATCGTTTGGAACCTCCGACGGCCGCGCTTGAGGACGGCAGTTTCATTTCAATACAAAATTCGTACGGCTGTAGCCTTCTTTTGTTTTGGTCACTTCGAGGCAGGCGGGGAACGCTTGCTTCAGCTCCTGAACGTGGGAGATAACGCCGATCATCCGGCCGGACCGCTGCAAATCGACCAGCGCGGCGATCGCCTTATGCAGCGCTTCCTCGTCAAGCGAGCCGAACCCTTCGTCGATGAACATCATCTCGATGGAAACGCCGCCCCGGCTCGCCTGGATGACGTCGGTCATGCCCAGCGCCAAGCATAACGAAGCGCCGAACTTCTCGCCGCCGGAGAGAGACTTGACGTCGCGGTTCTGGCCGGTGTACGCGTCGTAAACGTCTAGGCCAAGGCCGCTTTGCTTGCCCCTCGCTTCCAGCCGGTCGCTGCGCTGCAGCACGAATTGGCCGTTCGACAGCTCGCGCAGCCGTAGATTGGCGGCATGCAAAATTTGCTCCAAATATTCGATCAAGATGTACCGTTCGAACGATATTTTTAGCGCGTTATCGCCCTTAAGCATCTGATAGACGTCCAGTACCTGCTCGAGCCGGCTTTCGAGCTCTTTGATCGTCCGCTGCGCCTCGATCAGCGCCCGCTCGAGCCGTCTCGCCTCTTGCGCGTATCGGATTGCCGTCTGCAGCCGGTCCGCGAGCTGCTCCTGCTCCCGCTTCAGCTCCGCCAGCTCGGCCTGCATCCGCTCGAGATCGGCCGGCTGCCGGCCGGTAAGCTCCTGCTCCAGCTCGGCGATACGCTCCTTCGCCGACTGCTTGGCCGCGCGGTAAGCTTCGATCCGCTCCCGCAGCGCGGCGCGCTCGGCCGGCGCGATAACCGCGCCGCGGTACGCCTCCGCCGTCGCAAAGCCGGCGGCTTGCAGCTCGCTTTGCAGGCGCGCGGCGGCGGCCCGCGCCTGCTCTTCCGCTTCGGCGAGCTGGCGCGCCGCCTGCTCGGCATGGACGGCGCGCTCCGCTTGCGCCAGCTTCGCCCGCTGCAGCTCCTCCTGGGCCGCTTTCCACGCGGCGGCCAGCTTGTCCGCCTGCGCCTTGCGCGCGGCCAGTTCCGCCTGCAGCTTGTCGCCCGACCGGTATTCCTCCGGAATCCGTTCAAGCTCCTTGGCGAGCAGCGATTTCTTCGTCTCGTGCTCCAGATCGGCGCGCTGACACTGCCGCTGCAGCTCGTCCCGCGCCGCCTGGCGGCGGATAAGCTGCTCGTCCAGCAGCTCCAGCTCGTCCCGCCGCTGCCGCAGAAGACGCTGCACCTCCTGCAGCCGGTCGGTTTCCTCCTTCAGCGTCTTCCATTGCTGGCGGAACGACGCTTGCCGTGCCGGCAAATCGACCGGCTCGACGCCTTGCTCCGCCAGCTCGGCCACGCCCCCTTCCCAGCCGGCGCGAGCGGCTGCCGCATGAGCCCTTGCTTCAAGCAGCTCGCGCTCGACATGGCTGAGCGTCGTCTTGGCTTCCTGCAGCTCCTCCCGCGAAGGAAGCTGCCCGGAAGCGGACGCCTTGCGTGGATGCTGCTCGCTGCCGCATACCGGGCAAGCAGCGCCGTCGTGCAGATGGGCGGCCAGAAGGCTTGCCTGCCCTTCGATCCAGAGCCGCTCCAGCTCGTCATGCCGCTCCCGGATGCGGCGAAGCCCTTCCTCGCGCTCCTGCTCAAGCGCGGTGAATCCGGCCAGCTGCTTCTCCACCTCCAGCAGCTTGGACACCTGCTTGCCGAGCAGCTCCGTCCGGCGCAGCTGCTCCAGCTTGTCCGGCAGCGGAGCCGCTTCTTCCTCCAGCGCCTTGATCTCGGCGCCGAGGCTTTGCCGCTTCGCGCGGTCCGCCGCAAGCGCGGCCTCCGCTTCGCGGAGCCTTGCGGCGAGCGCCGCCGCCTCGCGGCCGAGCCGCTCCGCCTCCGCCCGCTGCCCGGCGAGCGCGGCCACCGCCGGCTCGAGCTCCGCGAGCCGCTGCAGCTCGCGCTCCGCCTCGCTCCGCTCCGGCTCCCGCCGCTCCTCGCCCTGGTACCGCGCCTCCGCGCGCTCGAGCGCCGCCGCCGCTTGCTCCGCCTCGCGCTGCCGCTCGGCCGCGGCCTCCCGCTTCGCCCGGGCGGCGTCCGCCAGCATCCGCGCCTGCTCGTCGTACGGCGCCAGCAGCGCCGCACGCTCCGCCAGCGCCAGCCGCTTCTCGCCTTCGGCATATTCGCCGCTTTGCCGCTCCAGCTCCGCCAGCCTCGTCCGCCCGCGTTCCAGCTCGGCGAAACGCGCGTTAAGCGCCGCCGCGAGCCGCAGCTGCTCTTCCTTCGCTTCCAGCCGGTTCGCAAGCTCCGACTTGCCTTCCGCAAGCCGCCCGGCTTCGCCCTCGTAGTGCAGCGCCTCCTGCCCCAGCGCCTCGGCGACCTGGGACGGGCTGTACGCCTCGCGGCCGAGCGTCTCCGCCAGCGCGCCTTCCGCTCTGCGCGGCAGCCCGTCCTCCGCCTGCTTCGCCAGCATGTCCGCCCGCAGCCGGGCGTCCTTCACCTGATCGTTCAGCTCCCGGCTTCGCTTCTGGAAGCGTTCCTCCAGCTTCTGATACAGCTCCGTGCGGAATATGCGGCGCAATATTTCCTCCTTATTGTCGGTATCCGACGTCAGCAGCTTCCGGAACTCGCCTTGAGGGAGCATGACGATCTGAATGAACTGCTCCTTCGTCAGCCCGATGATCGTCTCCAGCTTGGCGTTGACGTCGCTGACCGTAAACCGGTCGACGAGCGGCACCTCCTCGCCGGAGGTCGTTTCGTACAGCTCCGCCTTTCCCCCGGTCTCGCTTTTGTTCGATCCCTTCCGGTGCGGAAGCTGGCGAAACAGCCGGAACGTGCGCTTGCCTACGGCAAATTCGAAGTCGACCGACGTATGCGTCTCGTCGTCGGCGAAATGGCTGCGCAGCATTCGCGGCTCCGCGCGGTCCTCGCCGCTTGCGGAACCGTACAAAGCAAAACAGATCGCGTCGAAAATGGACGTCTTGCCCGCGCCCGTATTGCCCGATATGACAAACAGCCGGTTTCCGGCAAGCTCCGCGAAGTCGACCGTTTCCGTATCGCGATACGGCCCGAACGCCTTCATCGTCAATTTGAGCGGTCTCATACGGCCCCTCCTTCCTCGCGTACAAGCGCCGCGTACGCTTCGGCGAACAGCGTCCTTTTCTCGTCGGAGAGCGGCATGCCTTTCACTTCTTCATAGAACGATCCGAACAACGCGACCGGGTCGGCTTCCTTGCGGTTTACCTGCGCCTCTCCGCCGGCCTCCGGCCCGCTTTCGCCGCGGCGGCCCATCCTTCGCTCCACATGCAGGGCGTTCGGATAGACGGCGCGCACCTTCTCCATCGGGAACAGCACCGGATTTTCGTTCAGCAGCGTCACGAATACGTAATCGTCCGAGAGCGGGTGCCTCTCGATTTCTTCCATTGTTCCTTCGACGCGCCGCATATCGCGCAGCGGCTTCAGCTCCCGCTTCTCGATCCGCGCTTCGCCGGCTTGATCCAATTCGACGACGTAGAAGCCTTTAATATGTTTTTCCTCCGAAACGGAATATTTCAGCGGCGATCCCGCATAACGAATGCGCTCGGATTGGACATAATGCGCCTGATGCAAATGGCCGAGCGCCGTATAATGAAAAGGAGCGAAATGGTCCGCGCTGACATGCTCCGCCCCGCCGATCGCAAGCGGACGCTCCGAATCGCTCGTATTCGGCTGCGCGACCCCTCCCGGCGTCACGAAGGCGTGTCCGACGAACACATGCCTCGCCCCCGGGTCCATCCGCTCTGCGATCCGTTCCACGACCGCCTTCATCGCCTCGTCGTGCGTGCGAATCCGCTCGTCGCCGAACGCATGGCGCACTTGCGCGGGATCGGCGTACGGCACGAGGTGGAAGTGCACCTCGCCGTATTCGTCGGCAAGCACGACCGGCTTCGGCAGCGCCGGGAACCGACCGGTCAAATAAAGCCCTCTGCTTTCCATCAGCTTCGTGCCGAAATCAAGCCGGTCGGGGCTGTCATGGTTCCCCGAGATCGCCAGCACCGGCGTCGATAGCCCGATCACGATTTCCTCCAGCACCCTGTCGAGCAGCTCTACCGCCTCCGTCGGAGGAACGGCCCGATCGTATAAATCGCCCGCGATAACGACCGCATCCGGCTTCTCCTCCCGAACGGCCGCGATCAGTTGATCCAGCACGAACCGCTGGTCCTCCGTCATATAAACGCCCTGAACGAGCTTGCCCAAATGCCAATCTGCCGTATGTATAAATTTCATAGCAACCCTTCTTTCCGCCATGCTACTCTCTCTATTTATCATAACGAAAGAAAAGGGATAGTTCTATACAGGTCAACAAATTGCCTTTATTTGCGAAAGCCGCGGCGAGGCGGCCCGCCGCAGAAGTAATTTTTACATAGGAAACTGTCGAAAGATAGGGTATTCCCCGTTGTTAATTGTTATAGTAAATTTATTCGTTTTTACATTTAAATGATAACGGAGCGATTTTTTTACCCCATGTTCATTCATGCCGCTTACGAGAAAAAATGGAACCGTACCATTTTGTCGATTTTATGGCTTGTCACCTTCATCGCTTTCATATGCCATGCGTTGATTACAGAACTATTGTCGGACCCTTTTAGCCATCCGTTCCAAAATCATATGCTGAAGGACGGCACCCCCGCCTATTTCATGGCGATCGCGATGCTGCTCCTTCTTGAGCTCGTCATCCGGAAGTTCAGCTCTTGGGCGCACCTGGCCCTCATTGCGGCTTCCCATATTTTGTCCTGCATGCTCGTGCTGTACCTTTACCGGGATATTCATGTCGCGCCGGTCACGTTCGTATTTCCGCTGCTCGTCACGTGCATTTTTTTCAGGCCGCTTTATTTGGCCGTTTCGGTGCCGGTCAGCATCGCCGAGCTTATGTGGGTGTTCTGGGAGACGCCGCCCTTCGATATTCCCGCCGTCATCGCCATTATCATCGTTAGCAGCATTATTGCAGGTTCCTATTTGGCCGGATTCGGCGTAATCGCGAGAGGCAAGATGCTCGTCCAATCGCTGCAGCGGTCCATCGAGTCCGAGCAGGAGCTGCTTATTCAAAATATCATTATGGACCGGATGTCCAAAATGGACCCGCTGACCGGCCTTTATAACCACAAATCGTTTCAGGAATACTTCGATAAATTGACGTCGCCGGAACAATCGAAAGCTTTTCCTTTTCAGCTTGCCGTCATCGATATCGACAACTTTAAGCGGGTAAACGACACGTACGGGCATGCCGTCGGGGATATCGCGCTCAAGCAAGTCGCAAGCTCCATTCAGGAGCATATGGAGCCCAACGACTTCGCCGCCCGTTATGGCGGAGAAGAATTCGTCGTGCTGCTGCACGAGCCGTCGGTCGAAGCCGCTTATTCGAAGCTGGAACGCATCCGCAAGCAGATCGCCCGGACGCCGATCGACGAGATGAACCGCCTGCCGGTTACGGTCAGCATCGGCCTTCACGCCTATACCGGCCAAGAATCGAAGGTCGATTGCTTCGCGAAAGCGGACGGCGCTTTATACGCCTCCAAAAACGAGGGCAAAAACAGAATCACCGTTTTATGAGCGCTGCCGATTCCGAGTCTCTATCCCGCAGCGTCGGATGCCAGAAAGGCGGTACGGAAACCTTCTTCTGTACCGCTTTTTTCATCGCTTATCTGCCGCATACGCCCGGTTTGCCGTCTCTCCTTTTGGTTATATGATTTAGGAAGTTTAATAGATACGGGCCGGTATTGCTTCACATAACCCGGTGAGACTTGAATATATTGATTAACAAGCGGTAAAGGCTTAGGTGGCGGATCGTAATTGCAGCGAAAGAACAAGACGCACATGACCGATTTTCAGAAAAAAGGCGAGGTGGATATCATGACGGAACCGTTGTTTATCGTGTCGCGCGAGGACTGGTCTCTCCACCGCAAAGGGTACGAGGATCAAGCGCGGCACCTCGATAAGGTGCGCGAAGCCATTAAACAGAATCTTCCGGATATCGTAACCGACGAAAGCATCGTGTTGTCGGATGGCAAGCAGACGGTCAAAATTCCGATCAAAAGCATCGATGAAACACACTTCGTCTATAACTACAACAAAAAGCAGCACGTCGGACAAGGCGACGGCGATTCCCAAGTCGGAGACGTCCTCGGCGTCGACCCCGGAGCCGCCAAAGGCCCCGGCAAAGGCCAAGGCGCCGGCGATCAGCCCGGCGAAGATTACGTCGAAGCCGAGATCACCATCGACCAGCTGGAAGATATGCTGTTCGACGAGCTGGAGCTGCCTCATCTCGAACAGAAGCAGCGCGATCAGGTGGAGACGACCGAAGTCGTGTTCCAGGACGTCCGCAAGAAAGGCATTATGTCCAACGTCGACAAAAAAAGAACGCTGATCGAAAATTTGAAACGGAACGCCAACGCGGGCAAATCCGGCATCGGCGGCATTTCCCCCGACGATCTCCGCTTCAAGACGTGGAACGAAATCGTCAAGCCGCAATCGAATGCGGTTGTTCTCGCCTTGATGGATACGAGCGGCAGCATGGGATCGTTCGAAAAATATTGCGCCCGCAGCTTTTTTTTCTGGATGACGAGATTTCTGCGGCGAAAATACGAGCATGTCGAAATTGTGTTCATCGCTCATCATACCGAAGCGAAGGAAGTAACCGAGGAGGAATTTTTCAATCGGGGCGAAAGCGGAGGCACGATTTGCTCTTCCGCGTATTTGAAGGCGCTGGAAGTGATCGAAAGCCGGTATCCGACGGCGAACTGGAACATCTATCCGTTCCATTTTTCGGACGGAGACAACTTGACAAGCGACAACGAGCGCTGCGTCAAGCTGATCGACAGGCTGCTGGAGCGGGCCAATATTTTCGGCTACGGCGAAGTGAACCAGTATAACCGGAGCAGCACGCTGATGTCCGCCTACAAGAACATTACCAACAAAAGATTTATGTATTCGATTATCCGGGACAAAGGCGAAGTGTATAAAGCGCTCAAAACGTTCTTCTCCAAACCGGCGGCCGGCGCTTAAACCGAAGCGCTGCCTTCCGTACTTCAAGCAGATGCGATACGAATCGGGCTAACTCCAATACCGCGATCACGCGGCTGGAGTTAGCTTTTTTTGCATGTCTTTTTTGCGAGCCGACCGCTATAGACCGGCTTTCCAACACCGGAAAAATAGGATACACTTGCTGCAAGAACAAGCGGTGACGGCTTTATCGTCCTGGTCCAAGGACGGACCGTTTCGACGCACAATCGCAAGGAGGACTCCCGTATGACGAACCCCGAAATCGAACGAATCAAAACCGCGCTGCCCGGCTGGGTTGAAGCAGGCAAGCCGTTTGCCTCGGAAGGGAAAGTCGCATCCTATATTCCGGAGCTGTCCAAAGCGCCCAAGGAGGCCTTGGGTATTGCGCTGATAAGCAAGGACGGGGAAACGATCGCCGCGGGAGACGCGGACTTAAGCTTCACGATGCAAAGCATATCCAAAGTGTTTACGCTAATCTTGGCTTTAATGGACAACGGCGAAGAGCTTGTATTCAGCAAAGTCGGCATGGAGCCGACCGGCGACAATTTCAACTCCATGCTTAAGCTGGAGCTGGTGCGGCCGGGCATCCCGTTCAATCCGCTTATCAACGCGGGCGCCATCACCGTCTCTTCGTTAATCGAAGGCGCGGACGCCGCGGACAAGTCGGCCCGAATATTGCATTTTTTCAAGGAGCTTGCGGCGAACGACTGTCTGGATTACGATATGGCCGTCTACCGTTCCGAATCGGAGACGGGCGACTTGAACCGGTCGATGGCCTATCTGCTCAAAGACAACGGCGTGCTGAACGGAAGCGTCGACGACGTGCTCGACGTCTACTTCCGCCACTGCTCGATCAACGTACGCTGCGCGGATTTGGCGCGAATGGCCTTAGTGCTCGCTTGCGACGGCACGGATCCGCTGACGGGCCAGACGCTTATCCCGAGACGTTATGTCCAGATCGCCAAAACGTTCATGACGACATGCGGCATGTACAACGCCTCGGGCGAGTTCGCCATCCAAGTCGGCCTGCCGGCCAAAAGCGGCGTCTCCGGCGGGATATTGACGCTTGTTCCCGGCCGCTTCGGCATCGGGATTGTCGGTCCCGCTTTGAACGCAAAAGGGAACAGCCGGGCCGGCGTGCGGCTGCTGGAAACGATGTCGCAGGAGCTGGATTGGAGCATGTTCTAGATCCGCTCCCAAAATAACGGAAGCCTTCGCGCTATGAGCGTCGAAGGCTTCCGCTTGTTATGGCTCCAATACTTTAAACATTCCCGTCATGTCGAGCGAATGATCTTGAAAGCCGAACCTTTCGTAAAACGTATCGTTTCCTCGCGACGCGAACAGCCCTACAAAGGCATTTCCGTCGTTTCGTTTATTCGATGTGATGAAATCAAGCAAGCGGCGTACGATCATATCGCCTATACCGCGCTTTTGATGCTCGGGCAATACGGCCACGTCTTGAATATAAAAATACATCGCTCCGTCGCCGACGATCCGGCCCATGCCCACGACGTCCCCTCCAAAAAGAACAATAACGCCGTAAATCGATCGCGCAAGCGATTGCTCCGCCATCTCCCGATCGACCGTTCCCCATCCGACGGATTCCCATAACGTCAAGTGCTCTTCCGCCGTCGGCAGACGTTCAATGATTTCATATGATTGATTTCTCATCTGTGCCACCTCTCCATTCAAGTCAGGCGGCCGTTAACAATTGCAGCCGCCCCGGATTAATCCAGGCTTCCTTTCCTAAACTCCATTTCGCTCGCTCCCCTTTCAAATCGGTTGCTCCAAGAGAATCGCGGCAAACCGCTGACTCTCCCCTTCATCATACTCTATTTGTTAAAATTACACATCGGCAGAAACAATCCGAACCGATTTCCCGGGAATGCCAAAAACCCCGTCTCTATAGACGGGGTCTCTTCGCTCATCCTTTAAATCTCGCGCATAAATTGCTCCAAATCTTTGTCGGCCTTGGACTGGTTGCATACGTTGCACGCGCAGACGCAATTGTCCGGCGTCGTATGGCCCCCTTTGGCCCGCGGAAGCAAATGATCGATCGTATCGCCGTATTCTCCGCAAAAATAACAAGTATAATGATCTCTTGTCAAAATATATTTACGGAAATCTTTGTTGCTGAACAGCCTTTTGATCGTATGCCGGTTTACGACGACAGCCGCTTTTTCCTTCACAAGCGTAACGGCAAGCTCCTTGGTGATCTCCTGATACCATCGCCTGCCTTTGTCCGTCTTCCCCCGCATCCGGATCGTCCCCTGACGCGTTTCCTTCAAATAGCCGGGATCGGAAGGGGAAAAGGCGGGCGGATTCGAATGTTTGGGTCTTGCAGCCCGAGCCGGAGAACTTTCTTTTCGCCGCGCGCCTCGGGAACGGCCGCTTGAATGGGCGGCGCGGTCCCGCGCCCCGGAGCTTGCGGCTTGCTTCGCCGGCTCCGGTCCGGCGGCCGTTACCGGCGCAATCGGCTCGCTGGCCTCGCCGGGCTCGAGAGGCCGCGGCTTCCGCTTCGCGGCCGTCGTTTTGCGGCAGCTCCGGCATGTGCCGCGGCGCGACTGCGGGCCGGACCTTTTGCCCGTCCGGCGCAAAAAATCGGACAACGGCTTCCATTCATGGCATTGCACGCATCGTTTGGTTGTCGGTTGCTCGGTTTGTGCCATGGTTTTATCCGGACAGCCTTCTGGGCGGCCCGCGTTTGTCACCTCAACGTTCGGTTATGATTGCAGCATGCGGGAGAATATCGGACCGTATCCGGCGCAAAGCGGATGACCGGTTAAGGCTTGAACGTCCGGGCTATGCGCTCAAGCGCTTCTTCCAGCACGGATCTGGGGCAGCCGAAGTTCAGGCGCATGAAGCCGTCTCCGCCTTCCCCGAAGCCGTAGCCGGGATTAAGAAGCACTTTCGCTTCTTTCTTGACCGTACGTTCGAGCTGCTTGCCGTTCGGAATAAGCGCGCTGAAATCAAGCCATGCCAAATACGTCGCTTCCGGCTTGCGGTATTTGACGCCCGGCAGCCGCCCGGCCAGAAATTGCCCGATAAAGTCGGCGTTCGCATCCAAATAGACAAGAAGCTGTTCCAGCCATTCCTCGCCCTCCGGCGAGTAAGCGGCGGCAGCCGCCGTCAAGCCAAGCACGTTGGAGCCGCCGACGTGAAACAGGTTCAGCTCCTTGTCGAACTTCTTCTTCATTTCCGGATTCGGAATAATAATATTGGAGTTTTGCAGCCCGGCAATATTAAACGTTTTGCTTGGCGCCGTGCAGATAATCGCCTGTTCCGCGTATTCCGCTCCCAGTGCCGCATACGTCGTATGACGGTGCCCGGGCAGGACGAGATCGTGGTGAATTTCGTCCGCGACGACGATGACGCCGTGCTTGAGGCAAATGTCGCCGACCCGGCGAAGCTCCTCCTCCGTCCACACCCGGCCTATCGGATTATGCGGGCTGCACATAATAAGCAGCTTCGCCTCCGGCAGGCTCGCTTTGCGCTCCAAATCGTCGAAGTCCATCCGGTAATAGCCGTCCGTCTGAACAAGCCGGTTGTTCAGCAGCGTCCGCCCGTGTCCTTCGACCGTTTGCCGGAACGGCGCGTAAACCGGCTCCTGAATGATGACGCCGTCTCCCGGCTCCGTCAGCGCGCGGACGATAAAGCTTAAAGCCGGCACGATGCCCGGCGTAACCGATATCCATTCCGGCTTGACGGCCCAGCCGTGTCTCTTGCTCAGCCAGCCTGTTACGGCATCGTAATAATCGCCGTCGGCAAACGGGTAACCGAACACGCGATGGCCGACCCTCTCTCGCAACGCGTCCACAACGCAATTCGGCGATACGAAATCCATGTCCGCGACCCAAAGCGGAAGCGTATCGGCGGCATCCAGCTTTTCCAGGAAGGCCGGCTCCCATTTAATCGAACGCGTTCCCATGCGGTTGACCGCCAGGTTAAAATCGTATTTCATTCCTATGCTCCTCCACCCGTTAATTCAAGCATACTTTCGAAAGTCCTGTTCTTCTATTGTAGCACAGTCCCGCCTTTAACCGGGAACCTAGCGGATTTGCAGGTCGAGCCACAATTTTTTGTTCCGGAATTCTTCCTCGTTGCCGAGCTCGCGGCCGAACCATGCCGGCGCCTTAAAAGCAAGCGCGCTCTCCTCCGATTCGAATTCGGTCTCTACCGTCAACAGCCCAAGTCCGGTATAATCGTCGATCTCGAAGACGGCGCCTTCCTTGTCCCGCACGATCGTTCTCGTTTTTTGCAGCGGCACGAGCTTGCCTAATCCAAGCAGCTGATCGTAAACCGCCTTGGATATCGGGTATTCGATTTCTTCCCGGGACAAGCCGACGCCTCGTTTGAACGTATGGGTATAATATTGCTCTCCGGCTCCTTCGCCCGCTTCGACGGCAAGCTTGCGGATCCGAACCTCCTCGTCGCCGCTGAACGCAAGATACGTCTGATCGATACGCAAGCGGTTCACCAGCTTAAGCTCGCCTGACGCGAGTTCCGTCTCCGGGTACCTCCCCAGCAAAAACTTCCGTTCGATTTCCCGGGTTGCTCCATTCATTCCTTTACTTCCTCCTGTAAAAAAATCGCTTTTCCCCATTATAGACGATATTTGCGCCAAAAGGCGACGCAGTTATCGTTTATCAATTGTCGTGATGTTGAATAAGGTCTGGATAAAAAATAATTAAAGCCTTTGGAAGTGCGATCACGCTTCCAAAGGCTTTTTTTGAACCGTTGCCTTGATATACGGATAACGAAGTAAAGCCGCATCAGCCTTTCAGCAAGCCCGCCTTGATCAGTCCGTTGCGAATGCCGCCTTCGTTAACGTCCGTCGTCACATAATCGGCGTACGGCAGCAAGTCCGGGTGGGAATTGCCCATCGCAACGCCGAACCCGACCGCCTCCAGCATCTCTTTGTCGTTGAGCCCGTCGCCGAACGCGACGGCTTCTTCTTTGGTCAAGCCAAGCTTGTCGAGCAGCGCTTCGATGCCTTGCGCCTTGGACCCGCCGGCCGGCAGCACGTCCATCGCTTGCGGATGCCAGCGGATCAGCTTCAGCTCGTTCAGCAGGCTTTCGTACAGATGCTCGTCCTTGCTTTCGCAATGCAGGAACACTTGATAAATATCGTCCGTGCGCCAGAAATCCGGATTGTAGCCGGGCATATCCACTTTAAGCGACATAACCGATTCCGTAATAAAAGGATGATCCTCCGTATCGGCAAAAAACGCGTGCTCCCCTTCGAAAACAAGGCTGTGCTTATGCTCGGCGGCCAGCTTAACCAGCGCCTCCAGGCTTGATTTCGGGATAATGCGGGAATAAAGCGGCTCCCCTTTATAAACGACGTAACCGCCGTTTAAGCTGACGAACGAAGAGATGCCCGCTTCTTCGGCAAGCGACTTGATGAAATACGGCGCGCGTCCCGTCGCGATAACCGGCTCGACGCCGGTTTCCTTCAGCTCCGCGATGGCCTTGACCGTATCGGCCGGAATTTGCTTCTCCTCGTTAACGAGCGTTCCGTCAATGTCGAAAAATACGATTTTATAAGTCATGATTCCTTCTCCCTCTATCCCATCCGCCGCCATCGGACGGCTGTCTATTTTTGTTTAGTATACGGATAGTTGGACGGTTATGTCTACCGTTATCCTGCAAATGGGAAACATGGCTTAACCGGATTGTTCTGCAGGCTCGGGCGCCGGGTGCCGGTTAAGCAAAACAAACGCGCAGTAGATTTCGACGCGCGTTTGTTAGCTTCCCGATCCTCATTTATGCGCCCGTCTCCGCGATGCTCTTGCTCTGTTCCGCCGATGGGCCGAGGGAACGGACGCGCGCCAACCGGAAGGAAGCGGCCGCCGTGGCCGCGGCGACGATGACGCCTGCCGCTCCGATCCAGCTGATGGAGGCGAGCGAAGCTTGCTTGACGATAATACCGCCGAGTCCCGCGCCCGCCGCCATGCCGAACTGCAGCACCGAAGTATTCAGGCTCAGCATAATGCCGGACGCTCCCGGCGCGAGCGACAGCAAATGGTATTGCTGCGTGGGGCCCGACGACCAGGCGGAGAACGCCCATAACATCAGCACAGGGAGCGCGACCGCCGCGGATTAGCCCGCCAGCGACAACAGGATGAGCGCAACCGTATGAAGCAGCATGCCGCCGATCAGGGTGCGGGGGGCGCCCCATTTGTCCGTGCCGAACCCTCCGAGCTTGGAGCCGATCTGGCTGGCGATGCCGAATGCGAACAGGCCGGCGCTTACGCCTTGCTCGCTTAACCCCGTAATTTCCAGCAGATACGGCGAGATATACGTATAAGCGATGGAATAGCCGCCGATCCAGAAGAAGGTAACGAATAAAGCGACGACGATTCGCGGGTTCCTCAGCAGCGCAAGCTGATCCCGCAGCGGTACCGGCTCCTCCCCTTCCGACCTTGGAATCGAAGCGAGAATAAGAAGGATGGCGGCAATGCCGAGCAGCCCGATTCCCCCGAACGTCAGCTTCCAATCGTAAGCCGAGGCGATAACCCTGCCGATAGGCACCCCTACGATCAGCGCCGTGCTGAAGCCCATTACGAGGGTCGCGATGGCGCTGCCCTGCTTGTCGGGAGGAGCCAGCCTGGAGGCGACGGTTAGCGCCGTCACGACGAACACCCCGGTGCTAAGCGCCAACACAATTCTAGACGCGACGAGGAAGCCGAATCCCGGCAGCGCGACGGCTATTCCGTTGCCGATGACGAAGGCAATCAATGAGTAAATCAGCAGCTCTCGTCTTTCCATGCGCGCGGTTACAGCCATCAGAATCGGCGTGCCGAATGCGTAAGCGATCGAGAAGACGGTGATGAGCTGTCCGGCAGCGGATACGGATACGCCGATGTCCTCCGCGACTTTATCCAAAATGCCGGCGATAATAAATTCGGACGTACCGACCAAAAAACTGATAACGGCCAGCAAATAAATTTTCCAAGCGGCAGACATAAAAATAATGCTCCTCTCCGATCCCATTTTGTATTTCTATATTTCTAAATATATAGAAATAAAGACAAAAAAAATTACTGCAGCAAATACGGCGCATATTTCAGCGCCACCTCGCGGTTTACGCTGTAGTAGATATAGGTGCCGTCCTTGCGGAGGTTCAGAAGTCCGCATTCCGTCAATTGCTTCAGGTGATGGGACAGCGTCGATCCGGCCACGGATTCCAGCTTGCTGCCGATATCCGAGCAGCAGAGATTCCTCTCCTCGGAAAGAAGCAGAGCGATCTTGAGCCGGGTCGGTTCCCCAAGGGCTTTATATACTTTAACAGCCTGCAGCACTTCTGCGTTATCTTCTACCATCGTAACTCACCTTCGCCTGATGTCTTTATTTCTATATCCGTGGAAATAAAGGTATCATATCGCTTCTCGAATGTAAACAGGGAAGACGGGGGGAAGCAAATTTTTTTTCGGGCGCTAAGCCAGGCTCCTGTGCCGCACGAGCTCCCGACCACTCCGGGGCAGCGGAAACATGCGCGGGACGCCTTGTCCGTGACGGATCAGAACAAGCTCCACCGGCTATCCCTCCCCTCTCTTGCGTCTGTCCGCATCCCGTTCTGTCGCTTCCTTGACGTAATCTTTCCCCGGAGCCGCTCCATTCCGGTTTCCTCCTATTTATTGCCGGGTACGCTTGCCTCATGACGGTCTCCCCGGGTCGTCGGACTGGACACAACAAGAAACGAAACATTGTCAGCCGATTCGTTTCGAGCCTGATGAAGCACTCCGGGTTCGACTTCGATGCCTTGTCCCTTGCTTGCCGTAACGCTCCCGTTCTCAAACGTGATCGTCAATTTCCCTTCCAGCACATAAAAAAATTGACGGGCCCGCTTATGGTAGTGGCGGATCTCCTCCGTCCCCGCGGGCATCCGTTCTTGCTTCACGCTAAGATCTTGCCGTTCCACGAGCGGCCACCCGTCGCATCGGGCGCCCCATATGTAATGATTGGCCGTTTCGATGCTTACCGGCAAAGGAACAGCTTCGCCGCGATTCCCTTTAAGCGGAAATTCCTCAAGCTCCATGCTTAATAGAATACGGTCCCGGCAAAGTAGACCGTTCTCATAGATCGGATTGTCGTAGTTTCTCGTAAAATAATCGGGCTCCACGCCAACGATGCGAAAACCCGCTTTCTGATACAAATAAAGCTGGCCGACGCTGGAATTGCCGGTTGCGATGCTGATCCGCGCGCATCCAAGCTCTCGAGCGCGCGAGACGGCATGACGCAGCAGCTTAAGACCGAAGCCTTTGCGCTGAAGCTCTTCTTGGACGGCGATATTCATCACTTCGGCAGCCGCCTGGTCCTTTTTGTGCAGCACGCAGACGCCTGCGATTTCGCCTTCATGTTCGAGCACATAACATTCGCTGTCCGAAAGATACGCTTGAACCGCCCTTTCCTCCGGGTCGGCCAACAGGAGAAGATCCATCGGATAACGTTCTCCCGGCCCTATTGTTCGTATCGTCATATTCCATACACTCCTATCGTCGGAAACGTTATTCGGTTAGTCCGGAAGCTTCTCCCCGCAGTTCGGACAATAAACGAACCAATATTCCGTCCCCCCTCTGATTTGTTGTCATTATACCAAATTTTCCAAAAGCAAAATGAAGATCTTCAAGTAAAATGCGGATCTTCCCAAAATCGTTCTGCAGCGCTCACTGCCCTTGTTTGCCTCCGGCTTGGAACGCTTACTTGCCGCCAGCCTTCAACGCCTGCTTGCGGCACTTCGCTCTAACGAACCGTATAACGCTTATTCCTGCCGAATTATTTGGTTTCATTTAGGCAGCGAACCGTACCGACGCTATGGAGTCCGATAGGTGCAGACAACGTCTAAATAATCGCAAATAACGTCGCTGGAGTTCGTTAAAAACCAAAAACATCATTTGTTTGCGCAATAACGATTATCGAATTCGTTACCAAAGCCTGCAATTCGCTGGAACTCGCCTCCCCTCGGCTGCCCCGCCAACGAAACGGGGCTATTGGCGGCAACCCCCGATGTGTATTATACTTGGCTACTGACATATCCGATTAGGAACGGGCACGAAAGGAAAAACTACCCAAGCGGAAACGGCACTGCCTTCCTCTAACGGCGGCTGGACGTTCTCGCAGTCGGAGCGGATGCCCTGAGCAAATATAGGTAGAGCAAAGGAGTACGCATGAACACCAGACATAAATGGCTCGCCGCCATGACCGTCATGCTGGCCGCACTTCTATTCGTGCTGTACGAATTCGTAACGGCGGCGGCTCAGAACGTGAAGCTGGTCCGGGAGATGGAGAACGGGGCCGGCCATCCTTCGGACAAGCGCGTCATTCTCATCTCGCAGGAACAGAACACGCCCTACTGGCAGATGCTCGAACAAGGCGTCGCCGAAGCGGCCGACGAGCTTGGCATCGGGGTCGAATATTGGGCGCCGTACCGGACGAATCCTGAGGAGCAGATTAACCTGCTGGCCAAAGCCATTGCGGCGAAACCCGACGCCGTTCTGATTCAAGGCATTAAAGGCGATCCATACGACCGTTTGATCGACCAAGCGGAAGAAGCCGGCATCGCCGTCGTGACCGTCGATTCAGATGCGCCGGAAAGCAAGCGTCTTGCTTACGTCGGGACGGATAACCTGGCGGCGGGGAGGCTGCTGGGCGAGCTCGTTGCGGGCGGAGAGGAGACGCATGGAAGCATCGGCGTCATTATCAGCAGTCCCGAAGCCGACAATCAGCAGCTGCGTCTCAAAGGCTTCCGGTCGGTTGTCGAATCCGCCGACGGGTATACGATTGCGGCTATCGGGCAGTCGAAGCTGTCGCGTATCGAGGCGGCGCGGCAAACGGTTGAAATGCTTACCGCACATCCCGAAATCAGCACGATGGTCGGATTAAGCGGACTGGATGCCCCCGGTATTGCCGAAGGAGTGAAAGTAGCCGGGCGGACGGATGTCCGCGTCTTCGGGTTCGACGATTTGGAGGCGACGCGGGAAGCGATTGCAGCCGGCTCCGTCGCGGCGACGGTCGTTCAGCAGCCGAAAATGATCGGCCAAGAAGCGATTCGGCTGCTGAACCGCTACTTCGCGGGAGAAAGCGTATCCGATATTTCCTATACGCCTTTCACCGTTCTGAACGGATCGAATTTAAACGGAACCGAAGACGGCAGCGGGCAGGGTGAGGCGCCATGAGCATACGCGTAAAATTGGTCGTGTTTATCCCGGCTATTATCTTACTGGTCAACTGCGCCGCCTTTTTTATTTTTCAAAGCGGCCGAAACGTGCAGGAAAGCTACAACGCCATGCTGGAGAGGCTGCTGACCTATTCGCAGCTGACCGCCCAGACGGAACTCAACTTATCCGCACTTAACTTGTATTTGAACGAAAGAAGCTCCGCCTCCTACGAGGCATATATTAACGAGCGGGATGAGCTCGCGGACATCGCGGACGGCCTCCCGTCGACGCATGCCGTGCCCGAAACGGCACTCGCTTTGCGCAGCTACGCCAGCATGATCGCCGCGTTCGCGCAGCAGGAGGAAGCTGCCGTTCAGGCCGCCCGCGACCCCGGTTCCCTGGCTTACGCGGCGAAGTACGCCGAAGCGGAAAAAACGGCAACGTACATCCGGGCGCAAGGCAGCGAAATTATCGATATGGAGCTTAGCTACTATCAGCCGTTCTACCGCCGGCTGTTCGCCCAGACGGAACGGATGAACCAATGGGCTTCCGCCCTGATCGTCACCGACACGGTGATGGGGATATTGTTCGCGTTATGGCTGGCCAGCGGCATAACCGGGCCAATCAAGCGGCTCGTCCGTTCGGCCAAGCAAGTATCGAAAGGTTATTTGCAAACCGAGCGGCCGGCCATATCGAGCCGGGACGAATTGGGCATTCTGTCGGACGCCTTCTCGCGCATGCTGGACGATTTGATCGAGCAAATGGCGAAAGAGAAAAACATGCTGGAGACGGAGAAGCTCGTGAAGGAGCTGGAGCTCAAAGCGCTGCAAAATCAGATCAATCCCCACTTCCTGTTCAATACGCTGAACGCTCTTTCCAAGCTTGCGCTGATCGAAGGCGCGGAGAGGACAAGCGACTTGACGGTTACCGTTTCGAACCTGCTCCGGTACAGCCTTCGCGAGCAGAACCGGCTTGTGCCGCTGCGCGACGAAGTCGAGCATTGCGAAGCGTATATCGCCGTTCAGAAAGCCCGGTTCCGGGACCGCATCGCCTTCGACCAGCGCATCGAGGAAAACTGTCTGGACGTCGAGGTGCCTCCTCTGCTGCTTCAGCCGCTGATCGAAAACGCCTTTATCCACGGCATCGAAGCGATGGAATCGGGAGCCCGGATCGGCCTCAACATTCGGAAGGAAAACGGCGACGTCTTGATTGCGGTGTCGGATAACGGATCCGGAATGACGGAGGAAACTCGCCGCGCTCTGCTTCGTGCGGAAGAAGGGGGCTCGGCTCTGCAGCGGCCCGAAGGAAAGTCGACCGGCATCGGAACGCGAAACGTCTTCCGCCGTCTTGCCCTGCTTTTCGGAAGAGAGGATCTGGTCGATATCGAAAGCGCACCGGGTCAAGGCACGACGATTACGATCCGAATACCCCATGAAGGAAGGAGAAACGACCATGTACCGCCTGCTGATCGCTGACGACGAAGCCCTGGAGCGGGAAGGCCTCGAGCTGATCGTCGAGCGGATGATGCCGGATACGTTCCGGATTGTCCACG
Source organism: Paenibacillus thailandensis (assembly GCF_042685365.1). Classification (NCBI taxonomy): domain Bacteria; kingdom Bacillati; phylum Bacillota; class Bacilli; order Caryophanales; family Paenibacillaceae; genus Paenibacillus; species Paenibacillus thailandensis. The sequence goes on from NZ_JBHUMY010000001.1 coordinate 415,453, forward strand.
CGGAGAACGGACGGACGGCCATTGAAAAAGCGGAGGAATTCCGTCCCCATGTCGTCCTGATGGATATTAAGATGCCCGGCATTAACGGACTGGATGCGCTCCGGGAAATAAAAGCCGGCGATCCGAACGTGAAAATGGTGCTTGTCACGGCCTACGAGCAGTTCGAATACGCCAAACAAGCCGTATCGCTAGGGGTTAAAGAATATTTGACCAAGCCGGTCAGACGAGAAGAAGTGGTCACGCTTCTTTCCCGCATCGTCCGGGAATTGGACATGGAGAAGCGCAGCCGGCACGAGGAGCTTTCCATGAAGGAAAACCGGATCCGAATGCTTCAGCTTGCCGAATCGGAATTGGCGCTCAGCTTCATGACGCACGCCGTTCACGCCACGGACATTCCGGAGCTGCTGGAGATGCTGGGGGTACATGGCGGAGCCGGCATTGCGATCGTCGCGGCGTTTCCGGAATATCAGCCGGGAGGCGGCCGCTCTTATGAAACGGAGCTTCGCGAATTTTACGGCTTGATCCGAGATACGGTCAAGCATGCTTCGCTGCCCCGGCAAATGCAGACGATCGTAAGTCCGCTTGTCGACCTGCATATGGCGGTATTCCTTGCCGGAAGCGAAGAGGACAAGGAGATTCTGCCCGACGAAGCGCTGCTGCTGGCGGACAAGCTGGCGGAAGCGGCCAAAAACAGCCGCGGAATCCGGCTGTCCGTCGGCATCGGCATGGCGGGCACCGGCGCCGAGGGCATGCGCCGCTCGTATTACGAAGCCGTATTCGCCTCGACCTCCGCTTCGGAAACCCGGCAGGTCGCCAAATACGGCGAGCTGCCGCCGGAGAGCGGCTCCGACAACAAAGCCGATGCGGAGGATGACGGCCTATTGGTCAAAGGAAGCTACGTCCAAATGGCGATTCAGCGCATCCGCGAGGAACGGGATCATCAGACGCTGCATCTGATGGACCAAGCCGCCGCCTTCATCCGGGAGCATTTTCGCGAGGATCTGTCGCTCGAGCAAGCGGCGGAGCATGTGCATTTGAACCCCTATTATTTCAGCAAAGTATTCAAGCAATACAACGGAGAATCGTTTATCGATTTCGTCACGCGAATCCGCATCGAGGAAGCCAAGGCGTTAATGGCCGAAGGAAATTTAAGCTTAAAGGAAATCAGCTACGAGATCGGCTATAAAGATCCGAATTATTTCAGCCGCGTTTTTAAAAAGATTGCGGGAGTATCGCCTTCCGAGTACCGCTCGCAGCTCGGTCATCCAGCCTTGAGCCGGGGCGTCCGGGAAGAAGCGGAAAATAAGGAAAGTCCATGAAGGAAACCTGTCCTTTCATGGACTTTTTTGTCTAAAAGGTTAAAATCGTGCTGCTTTCTCGTCAAGGATGCGAGCCGGGATGACGTTTCTCCTAAATAAAATGCTTATTCTCCCCAATTATATGCAGGCAATCGTAAGGGAACCCTTATTGAAGCATGCTACAATGGATTTTGCTCTTTTCGAGGGCAAACGTTTGCCGCCGGATTATCGGCAAAAAATCGTTTCGCCTCAAAAGCAGCGACAACAACAGAATAAGGGGTAATCATCGTGGATAAGGCACTATTCCAACCCGGTTTGATCGATTACGCGATCATCATCGTCTACTTTATCTTTGTTCTTCTGGTCGGTTTCGCGCTGAAAAGCAAAATGAAAACCGGCTCGGATTTTTTTATGTCGGGACGTTCCGTTCCCGGCTGGATTACAAGCCTTGCCTTCCTTTCCGCCAACCTGGGCGCGATCGAGATGCTCGGCTATGTGGGCAGCACGTATCAATACGGCATTATGTCCGCCCACTTCTATTGGATCGGCGCCGTGCCGGCCATGGTTTTCCTCGGTTTGTTTATGATGCCGTATTATTACGGCTCCAAAGCCCGCTCCGTTCCGGAATTTCTGAAGTTCCGGTATAACGAAGCGACGCGGGCGTTCAACGGCATTTCCTTTGCCGTCATGACGGTATTGATGTCCGGCGTCAGCTTGTACGCGATGGCGCTTATTTTGAAAGTATTGCTCGGCTGGTCGATGTCGACAAGCATCCTGCTGGCTGCCGTCATCGTTCTTGTCTATGTCGGCATCGGCGGCTTGACCTCGTCGATTTACAATGAAGTCATTCAGTTTTTCCTAATCTGGATCGGCCTTCTGCCTGTCGTCTTCCTGTCGCTTCGCGACCTGGGCGGCTGGGACGGCCTTATGTCCCGCATTCCGGAAACGTTCAGCCATATGTGGCAGGGTACCGGAAGCGCCGCAACGAACGGCATGCAGGTCGAATGGCTGGGCATCGTGCTTGGTCTCGGCTTCGTCCTTTCGTTCGGTTACTGGACGACGGACTTCCTGGTCGTGCAGCGCGCGATGGTCGCCAAGGATATGACGGCTGCGCGCAACACGCCGATTATCGCTTCGTTCTTTAAAATGCTTATGCCAGTGCTTATCGTCGTTCCGGGCTTCGCGGCTTACGTCTTGCTGCCGGGGCTTGGTCCGGACAGCAGCATCGGCTCTTACGATATGGCGCTGCCGCTTCTGATGGCGGAATATTATCCGACCGGCCTTCTTGGCCTTGGCATTACGGCGCTGCTCGCTTCGTTTATGTCCGGCATGGCCGGCAACGTCACCGCCTTTACGACGGTATGGACGTACGACATTTATCAGGCTTACATCAAGAAAGACGCTTCGGACAAGCATTACTTGAACATGGGCCGCATCTCGACGGCCGTCGGCATCGTAATCAGCGTCGGCACCGCCTATATCGTTATGGGCTTCCCGAGCATTATGGACTACATGCAAACGTTGTTCGGCTTCTTCAACGCTCCGGTATTCGCCGTATTCCTGCTCGGCATGTTCTGGAAGCGGGCAACGGGCTGGGGCGGCTTCTGGGGCCTCGTCGCCGGTACGGGCACGGCTTTCGCGCTTTACTTCCTGCTGCCGGCCGACTATTACGCCAGCGCAATGGCGGGCAACTTCTGGCGCGCATGGTGGGCGTTCCTGGCCGCATTCGTTGTCGAGATCGTCGTCAGTCTGATAACCAAGCCGAAACCGGAATCGGAGCTGAAAGGTCTGGTATACGGCGTCGACGGCAAAATTCACGACGATTCGGAAGTCGAATGGTACCGCAAGCCTTGGGTGCTCGGCGTTGCCGCTATCGTGATGCTTGTAGCGCTTAACGCATGGTTCTACTAATCGATAATCATTTTAGGAGATGATCGGCATGAAAATCGAGCACTTCATGGATTTAAGAGTGAATATCGGCCTGGTTCTTACGATTATCGGCATTCTGCTCATGATCGCGGGCATTAATCCGCAAGAGCTGGAGCGTTTGCACGGCATGAACGTCAATCTGGTCTGGGGAGCCGTAACGACCGTTGTCGGACTCTTCTTCCTGTTCCTGTTCTTCCGCAGCAAGTCCGGTCAAAGCGAAGAGAAACAATAAGAAGCCGTAACGCAATAACGGCGCAAAAATAAAGGACCGCAATGATCGTTCAATCGAGCGATCATTGCGGTCTTTTTGTTACCGTATGGGCAATCGGCAAAAGGCTATTCTTTTCGCCGGAGTATGGCCCCCATGCCATCTTCAAGGAAACGGAGCGGTTCCCGGACGCTCGAGTCGTTGGCGATTGCGGTCCGAAGCGCATCGTTCGCGAAGACGTTCAATCTTTCCCATAGCCTTAAACGGGATCGGAAGGCCCGTGTCGCTAACGGGAGCGACGCTTAATTCACCGGCCCCTGCGAGAAGGATGCCTGCCCGTTATATATCGTAGGCGAGCTTCTGCAAGCCGCTCCCGCTTTCCTCGGTTCTCAGCACGCGGTCGAGAATACGCTTTTCGAAATAGGCGAAGCCGCTGTCCCTCTCGCGCGGGCGCGCCAGCGAGACAGGCAAATCAAGCGCAATGCGTCCCTCTTCGATCAGGACGACGCGGTCGGCGAGAGCGACTGCCTCGCTCACGTCATGCGTTACAAGCAGTGCGGTAAAACGCCGCTTCTCCCATAGCCGCTCGATCAACCGCTGCATCTCGATCCGGGTCAGCGCGTCGAGCGCGCCAAGCGGCTCGTCGAACAGAAGCAGCCGCGGCTCGCCGGCCAGCGCCCGGGCTAAGGCGACCCGCTGTCGCTGGCCGCCGGACAGTACCGACGGCCAGTCGCCGGCGCGGTCCTGCAGGCCGACAAGCTGCAGCGCTTCGCGGGCTTTGAGCTCCGCATCCTTTCCGGAGACGCCGCGAATTCCGATTCGCACGTTGTCGAGCACCGACTTCCAGGGCAGCAGCCGGGCGTCCTGGAACATAACCCGCGTAGCCGGGTCGACGCCTTCCGCCGGCTTTCCGCCGCGCAGCAGCGAGCCTTCGCTGACCGGATCCAGCCCGGCGGCCAGCCGCAGCAGCGTGCTTTTGCCGCATCCGCTGCGGCCGACGATCGCCACAAACTCGCCTTCGCGGACGGCGAGATTGATGTCCTTCAGCACGGGACGGTCGTCGAAACGCTTCACGACTCGTTCCAGCCGGATCGCCAGCCCCCGCTCCCGATGCCCATCCGGCGAAGGATTCGCGGCGGCGGGAGCAACACTTCGTTCCGGAGCGCTCACGATTTTGACGGCTTCGGTCCGGCCGCCGGCCTCCCGTTCCCGTTCTGCCGCCGCGCCGCCGCGGAGCGCCGTCAAGCCGCCTGGCTGGGGGTCGCTTTTTTGCCGAAATGAGGATGCCACTGCAGCCATCTCCTTTCCATCCATTTCGCGATCGTATCGGACAACTTGCCGAGCAGCGCATATAAAATAATGCTGAGCACCACGACGTCAAGCTGGAAAAACTCCCGTGCGTTCATCGCCATATAGCCGATACCGGCATCCGCGGAGATCGTCTCGGCGACGATGAGCGTCAGCCACATAATGCCCAGCGCGTAACGCAAGCCGACCAGAATGGACGGCATGGCGCCCGGAAGAATGACCTTCCGGTACAGCTCGCCGCGGCTCAATCCGTACACTTTGCCCATCTCGACGAGACCGGGATCGACGGTCCGGATGCCGTGCAGCGTATTCAAATAGATCGGGAAGGATACCCCCAGCGCCACGAGAAAAATTTTGCCTTCCTCGCCGATGCCGAACCATACGATCACAAGCGGAATCAAAGCGAGATGAGGCACATTTCGGATCATTTGGATCGACGAGTCCGTCAGCTTCTCGGCCAGCGCGGCCACGCCGTTAAGCAGCCCGAGCAAAAACCCGGCGCTGCCTCCGATAGCGAAGCCGATCAAGGCGCGGCCGGTGCTGACGCCAAGCGCATGAATCAGCTCGCCGCTTTGAACGAGACCGATCCCCGCGGCGACGACCTGAACCGGCGTCGGAAGAATTCGGCTGGAAATCCAGCCCATACTGCCCAGCAGCTGCCATACCGCAACGACGACGATTGGGATGATCCAAGGAAGCGAGGCTTCCCTGGCGCGGCTCCATCCGGTTGTTCCCTTCATTGACCCCGCCCCCTTAGTGCGCCGAAGCCTTCGGGGTCGGGCGCACTTCGTTCGCGATCAGTTCGCCGAAAGGACTGATCGAGCTTGGCCCGTTCGGCGCGGAACGCTTCAAATCCAAATGTGGGAACAGCAGATCGGCGACGCGATACGCCTCCTCCAAATGCGGATAGCCGGACAGAATAAACGTCTCGATGCCAAGCGCCTCGTATTCTCTCATCCGCTGCGCGATCGCGGCCGGATCGCCGACGAGCGCGGTTCCGGCTCCGCCGCGGACCAGACCGATGCCGGCCCACAGGTTCGGGCCGATCGTAAGCGCAGAGCGGTCTCCGCGATGGAGGCGGCTCATCCGCTGCTGACCGACGGAATCGAAGCGGGCGAATATTTGTTGCGCTTCGGCCACCGTCGAATCGTCCAGATGCTTGATCAAGTCGTCGGCCGCTTGCCAGGCAGCCTCCTCCGTCTCGCGAACGATGACATGGAGCCGAATGCCGAAGCGGACTTCCCGGCCGCGTTCGGCGGCTAGCTTGCGCACCTGTGCGATTTTCTCGGCAACCTCGTGAGGCGGCTCGCCCCAGGTCAAGTAGACGTCAACATGATCGGCCGCAACCTGTTGGGCGGCCGGCGACGACCCGCCGAACCAAAGAGGGGGATGCGGCTTCTGAACGGCCGGATAAAGGACGCGGCCGCCTTGAATCTTCAAGTGCTCGCCTTCGTGAAAGACCGTCTCCCCGGCGAGCTCGCGCCGCCACACCTCCAGAAATTCGTCCGTTAAATCGTAACGGGCGTCATGCTCGAGGAAAAGACCGTCTCCGGCCAGCTCGACCGGGTCGCCTCCGGCAACGACGTTGATCAGCAGACGTCCGCCCGATATCCGGTCGAACGTAGCCGCCATCCGGGCGGCGACCGTCGGGGACATCAGTCCGGGGCGGACGGCAACCAGAAACTTTAGCCGCTTGGTCGCATGAATCAGCGAAGCCGCCGTCACCCACGGGTCCTCGCAGGAGCTCCCTGTCGGAATGAGCACGCCTTCGAAGCCGAGGCGGTCCGCCGCCACCGCAATCTGCTGCATATATTCGCCGTCCACGGCGCGCGCTCCGTCCGATGTGCCAAGGTAGCGTCCGTCTCCGTGCGTCGGGATAAACCAAAATACGTTCATATCGATCTCTCCTTTTCTCAGGTGGGTATCGCTTTATTCACTTTTTGATAATGGCTTCGTTAATATCGATTTTTTTCGGAATGAGCTCCAGTTCGCGGAACGTATCCGCGATCTGCTGCTGCGCGTCGACGACGGACCGGTCGATCGGCTGCACGCCGTACTCGCGCCGCTCCGCAGCCAGCTCGAGCGACGGAACGTCGATGCCGAGCTGCGGCGACAGCAATTCGGCAACCGCCTTCGGATTGCTCTTCGTCCACTCGTCGATGGTGTTCGCTTCCTGAAGCAGTGTCTCGACCACGTCAGGATATTTCTCCGCAAAAGGACGGGCCGCCAAATAAAACTCGTAGTTGGAAACGACGCCCGTGCCGTCCGCCAGCAGGCGGCCGCCGGTTGCGGTCTGGGCCGCGGCCAGAAACGGGTCCCAGATGACCCACGCGTCGACATTGCCGCTCTCGAAAGCGGCTCGCGCATCGGCCGGCGGCAGGAAGACGGTCTCGATATCCTTGTAGTCGACCCCGGCCTTCTCCAGAAGCTTAACGAGCAGATAGTGCACGTTGGAGCCTTTGTTAAGCGCAACCTTCTTGCCCTTCAGATCGGCGACCGATTGGATGGCGGAATCTTTCGGAACCAGAATGCCTTCGGACTGCGGGCTGGCCGGCTCATGGGCCAGATAGACGAGCGGCGCTCCGGCCGCCTGTGCGAATACGGGAGGCGCTTCCCCGGTATGCCCGATATCGATGCTGCCGACATTCAGCGCCTCCAGCAGCTGCGGGCCGCCGGGAAATTCCGTCCATTCGATTTTGATGCCCTGCTCGGCCAGCTTCTTATCCAGCGCTCCGTCCGCCTTCAAAATGTTGATGGTGCCGTACTTCTGATAACCGATGCGGACCGTAAGATCCTTGGTTTGCTCCGGGGACCCGGCCGCTGCGGCACTGCCGGACGCTTCGGCGTTAGAGCCGGATGCGCCGCCGCTCGCCGTATTTGCGGCATTGCCGCCGGAGCCGGAGCCGCAAGCCGCGAGCGCCAGCGCCAATATCGCGACCAAAGCAAGCAAAGGAGCATATTTGACGGGGCGGGAGCTGCTACGCATCGATCCTCACCCCCGGTTTTCGATTGATCGGGCGCGTTCCCGAATAAGGAATGGCGCTTGCCGGCCGCCGGGCGTAACCCGGTCCGCCGGATTGAATAACGAGATTGGCCATGGTGCGGAACAACTCCTTCGGTATAAGGTGGTTAGCGGGGATCGGTTTCGTATAAAGACAAAAGCCTCCCGTAACACCCGCGCATGACAAGTTGTCTGCGGGTAACGGGAGGCCTCCGGCGGTCCGGTCGCGCCTATATACTTAAAATCCGATGTAATAACTATGATTTATAACCAACATATTACCATCGCCCATCGGGAAGTGTCAATCTTAAAATTGGAAATGAAATCAAGAAAATAGAGCTTTCCATTTTTCACATTACTGCCCCGTTAGAGAAGCGGATTTCCATCCACGCAAAACAAGCGGTGGGTCGGCTCCGCCTCTACGCTCTTGTTACCCGTCCCTCGGTTCAACTTTAATAGCCTCTAAATTGAGTCAGATCAGGATAACTGTTTATTTCCAATTGATGCCCATCCGGATCATGTAGATGAAAGTCCTGATAAGGTCCATTTTGACCTTCACCGTAGGTAACTATTTCACTAACTGCTATATTTTTATCTTTCAATTCTTGATGTAAATTCTCTATATCAGAAGTTTTGAAACTCAGGACAGCACAAGTATCGTTATCTAGTGAAAAACGTATTGGTTGATTCTTCAAGGTTTTCTTCAAAAATAATAGTGGTCCTGCTGGAAGTTTTAGATTAGCCGATCCAGCATCCTCCCAAATGACTTGGAAGCCTAATGTCTTTACATACCAATCAACCGACCTTCGAATATCAGTAACAGGCAAATATAACTGTACTATTTCGTTAGAAATACTGGACTTCAAAAAACATCAACTCCTTCTATCGTTTTGGCTCCAACAAGAAAAAAGAGCCTTCCATCGCTCTTCTAAGGTTCTTTGTTTCGACAAACTGGTTTATTTTTCCTTCTATAAGATTCTTATATAAAAAACCAAACTTGCCTGATCACGGCAAGTTTGGTTTGAATATTGAGGTAAGGTGCCATTTCAATCTAGGCTCCTACGATAGTAGCATGTAGTTTTTAATTTGAGCTATAAAACACTAAGAAAACTTTATTTTACATCATACGGAACCGAAGCGCTGCGGCTCTGCGCCTTGATGATTGCTTTCGACGAGAAACTTCCCCAGCTCCTTCGCCTCGATGCCGGCCAGCAGCACGATGCCGATGCCGTGCGTATCGTTCAGCTGCCAAGTCAGCTCGTCCTTGTAATAACGGCTGGAGAACGAATAGCCCGACCCCCGGCACACGCCGTATACGTTCCCGTGCTTGTCGATACAGCGTTCCTTCAGTCCCTCCCAGCCTTTTAGCGCCGCCTTCGCGTACCGCGCGGGGCGCTCCAGCCAGCCGAACCGCACGCCTCTCGCAAACGCGTAAACAAACATCGACGTGCAGGACGCCTCCTCGTACGATTCCGGATCGGTCAGCACCTGATGCCACAACCCGTTGTCGCCTTGCAGTCGGACGTATCCTTCGCACAGCTCGCGGAAAAACGAGACCAGCCCGGGGCGCAGCCGATGCGAGGACGGCATTGCCGCCAAAAGCTCGGTCAGCGAAAACAGCACCCAGCCGTTCCCCCTGCCCCACGGCACGCCGTTTGGCTTATCGTGCTTCAGATCGTACACATGATGCATAATTTGCAGATCGGGCATATACAACTTCTCCCGGTACAGCATAAACTGCTGCGCCGCGTCGTCCAAATAAGCGGGCTCCCCGGTCAGCTCGGCGTATTTGACGAGAAACGGCGTGCTCATATACAGATCGTCGCACCATATCGTATTTTGCATAAAATCGGTGGTTCCCCGCGTCCGGTATAACGTTCCGTCCGGGAGACGGTCCTGCTTGCGGGAAATGTAGTTCGCGATATGGGCGGCCGCCGCTTCCGCGCCTTGCAGTCCGCGATACTTATGCGCTTCCAGCATCGCGGCGCCAAACGATCCGCAGTCGTCCAGACTGTCGATCAGCGTCAGCTGATGGTTAATTCCCGGCGCCCCGTACTGCTCCGCGTCCCAAATGGCATATTCATGCATGCGGCTGCTTTGCTCGATAAAATCGGCCGCGTATTCGGCATAATGCGGCTCGCCCAGCGCGAGTCCCGTCCGCAAAATGCCGTAAAGCGTCACGCCCAGCGGATAATTCCATTTGCCGTACATGGCGTTCTCCAAATACGGCCGGACCCACGTATCCGGCAGATCGGCCCGCCAGAACGTCCTTCGGCCGCCTTTGCCAAACGGCCTATCCATCCTCGTCAGCCCGCCCGCTTCCGGTTCGTCTCCGGCAACGAACGGCCCCGCATACAGCCACGGCTCGCGCAGCCCTTCCACCGGATACGGCGCTTTGAATCCCACCGCATCCGCTGCTCCGGGCTGCTGTCCGGCATCGGAAAACCCGACGTCCGGCACCGCCGCCGAAAGCTCGAAGCCCCATTCCTCGCCCGTCCGGACGGACTCGACGATAAGCTCGCTGTCTCCGTAGGGCACAACAATCTCCGCATAGAGCGAACCCCCCGGCGCCTCCGACCGGAACACCGCTTTCCCGTTCAAATAAACGGCGCAGCGCCCTTGACTGGTACCCTTCAATGCCGCCTTTACGGCGCCGGGACAAACGCTTGACAGCTTCGTCCACGCATAAGCGGTCTCTCCGATTTCCGCATCGGCAAATATACGGCCGAACCTTCCTTTCTTCAGCTGTTCCGCCGTCCAGGCCGGAGCGGACTGCCAGCTGTCCGCATCTTCCTTGGTCCCGCTCCCTTGCCCGTCCGAGCCCGGCAGCTCCTCCGGCCGCCAGCGGACGGGCTGGGGCTTGCTGCACCGCCAGCCCTCCTGTCCTTCCAGCTTCGGGTTCAACACATGAAGCGGAAACCCTTTTACGCTGCCCGTGCCGAATTTGCCGCCGCAGCCGGTGCCGGTTTTGACGAATTCGAGCACGATATCGTTCCAGCCTTGGCGGAGCGCCGTCCGGAAATAAGCCTTCCTGTCCGGAAAGACATCGTCGTTCAAATTGGAGGCAAATGCAGCCGAACGGTTGATATAAACGGTTGCCGGCCCGTAACAGCTAAGCGAGAACGGAACCGTCGTATCCTGGTCCATCCAAAGCTTCGCCCATACGTACATATATTCGCCGTCCCGTATCTCCGGGAAACGGTCGTGCAAGCGAATATCGTAACGGCAATCCTCCATCCGCCTAAACCCTTGCCGAGAATACAGCCGGTAAACCGGCGGCAGCTTCGGGTGCGCGCCGATAAACCGCCCCGCGACGGCGGCAAGTGCGATGTCGTCGCTGCCTCCGGTCCGGCCCGCGATCGAGAGCTGCTCGTCGAAATAAGGGAGCTTCTTTGCCAACTTGTCCAGCCTCCTTCAGAAGTCGATCTGGCCGCCCGGATACAGCGTCGAGCTGTACAGCCGTTTCGGCTGCGGCAGCGCTCTTCCGGGATGCTTCGCGGCGAGGCCGATCCGGCTTTCCGCGAATACGGACGCCTTCGTATCGCCGTACACGATCACCTGCTCCGTTCCGGAGCCTAACAGATCCGCATGCACGACGTAGCCGTCCTCGCGGAACTCCGCCACCACGTTCATATGGCCGTCGTACAAGGACGGATATACGCCTCCGCCGCGGCGGTAGGCGAGAATGTAGTCCTGACCGGAGCCGGCCCGCCAATTTTGCAGCGTCTCCGCGATCGTCAGCCATCCGTCCGTCTTCCGGTCTTCCTTCCACAGCTCGTTGCCTTCGCAATCCAGAAGGAACAACGCGTCTTTCCCTTTCCGCCCTTTGCCGTCGTCTTCGCGGACAAGCCGGTCAAGCCCGGCAATTTGCAGACCCGGCAGCTCGGGACGGAACCGGCCGAGCGCGATATGCTGCGATTCGACCGAACCGGAATAGCGCCACAGCTCGCGTCCTTCCCGGTCGTACATCACCGTTACGCTGCCGCCGATCACCAGCTCCGGCAGACCGTCGCCGTTGACGTCGCCTACCCAGATGCAATCGGCATGATCCTCCAGATCGGCGCAGCTCCATAGCCGTTCGCCGCGATGGTTCAGCAAGTCGTAGCCGGCCATCACCTCGTCGCGGCCGTCGCCGTCCAGATCGCAAACCCACGGAAAATGACCCGGATTCCCTTGATACGTCCATAACGGATTGAACTCGCGGTCCACCGCCCACAGCTGATGGTAACGGTCCTTCAATATAATGTCCGAAGGATGCGGTCCGCCGCTCAAGTTCGCGATAATGATGCAGTCATGGGCATGCGGGGAAGGCAGCCCGTACGAAGCCTTCTCCGTTCCGGTCTCCCCGTCGAGCACGACAAACCGGTCGTTCATGACGCATAATACTTCCAGCCGGCCGTCGCCGTCCAAATCGTAAATTTGCGCCGGATAATCCGAGCCTTGGCTTCCGGCGCCCGGATCCGGCTTGCCCGTCTGCCACAGCAGACGTCCGTCCAAATCAAACGCGGTCAAGCATTGCACCTGATGCGGAATATATCTTACGTCCTGCCGGTTGTCGGGCTGCACGAGCAGCAGCTCCGCCCTTCCGTCCCCGTTCAGGTCGCCAAGCAGCATTTTGCAGCGCGGGCCCGCCGCGCTAATGTCGATATCGGCAAGGCGCACCGCCTCGATCGTTTGTTCCGTCACTTGCGCCGCCTCCTTTTCTAAATTTAATGATCTCTTGATTCCGGGGCATACACGGTCAGGTTGGCGTATTCCCCGATAAACGGGGCCATCTGCCGGAATCCGAGCTTGCCGCCGCCGAGGAGCGGCCCATACGTCGCGCCGTCGTCCTCCCACCGGAAGATGGGAAGATCGTTGATCGCAAACAAAATTCGCGGACCTTCCTTCACGATAAGCATCCGGTACGGCCCGATGGCGTCCATGACGCCCGGAATCGGGTCCGCCCCTTGGGCGACCAGATGAAAGCCGTAGCTTTTGCGCAAATTGCAGGTGAGAAACTTCCGTTCCTCCGCCCATTTTCTGCGAAAATACGAGACGTGGAAAGCGTTCATTTCGCCGTGATGATACTGGTCGTATTCGCCTGTTCTCGGCTTGATCGAAGGATCGAACAGATCGCGCCCCTCCGTTCCGTTTGCGCTGAAAAACATAATCGCCAGCCCCGGCTCGCGCACCGGCCAGAAATCCCACGAAACGGCGGCATCCGCCGGAAAATCCGCCGGGCACCAAAACACGAAATTGGCGCGCTGGCCTTCCGACTCGTCGCGAGTGCTCTCAAGTCTCATTCGGCCCAACGGAAACGTAACGGCCGCATCCCCTTCCATCCGGAAGGAGGCGACATGCTCCGGCTTCGCAAGCGGATTCGTATAGATCATGCTCCAGCGTTCGGGAACAAGCCCGCTTCGAACGGGAGCCGTCCCTTCGGTTTCAATCGGGAGACGGTTCATCGCTTTCCCTCCTTTTTAAAGTTGATCGTGCCGCAGCCCAGCCCCTTCGCATTCCTGCCTGAGCCGCGGCTCGTTCGCCTGCTGTCTCACACAACCGTCCCTTGCTTCGCCGGTTCCGGCTTATCCGGCAAGGCGTCGGCGATCAGCTCGAGGCTAATAATCGTGTTCAGCGACCATTGCGAAGCGTCGTTCGTATTGATCCAATCGATCTCCTGCAGCTCGCCGACATACTGTACAGAAGCCGCATCCCGCTCCAGATCGGTATAGGCGAACGGATGGCCAAGCAGCGTCGACCAGGCAAAATCCGCCGTCCGCTTATCCTTGCGGAACCACGCGCCGTAGGCGACGATCGCCAGCGTCAGCACCGGATGCTCGAACCGCTTCGTGCTGATCGCTCCGCCCGTAATTTGGTCTTTTTCCTCTTGCGGGAGGTTATAAAAAATACCGAAATCGGCCATCATTTCGTCCCACTTCCGATCCTTCAGCATGCCGGACAGCTCGAACCACACTTGCGGCCCGCCCATGCACAGCGCCAGATGGCGTCCCCAGTTGTCGTCGCCCATCGGCTTAAGCACGCCGGTCTTCGGATCGTAGCCGTAAGTCGGGCCGGATATAAGGCCGTAATTGGCCCGTTTGATGCAATCGATGCCGGTCAGCAGCTTGTCGCGGTAATACGTATCCTCGTAGCGTTCCCAGCGGGTCATCCAGTTCGAGCTGAACGCCGCCCAATCCGGGCCGACCCGGATATGCGTCGGATGCTCGTCTTTCGAAAAATATGCCCGCATCGGATCGAGGTTCACCGTCGTGAAGTCGGAATCTTTGACCTCGTCCATGATGTCGCCGATCCGTTCGTCGCCGGTCAAGTAGTAGTAGTACCGGTGCAGACCGGCCATGGCGATCCGCGCCTCCTTGCAGCCGCAGCCCCAATGAACGACGTTATGGCGCGATCCCAGCCCGGCGTATTCGCCGAAATGGTAGACGTCCACCTCGCTTGTATGGCGCGTCATCGCTTCCGCCATGCGGAAGATATCTTCCCTGCCGGTGCGCAGGAACATGAGCCACAGCCACATGTTGGGCACGAGCTCCGTATTCTGCCAGGCGCAGCCGCCGAGATCGTAGTTCCATACGTGCCGTGCCGGATCGTAGCTGTGCATGAAGTCGCCGTAATCCCAGAAGCCGAACCAGCGCCGCTGCTCGACCTCCCGTTGGTAAAAGGCGATTATGCCGTCAAGCTTCTCCTCGAGATGCGCTTTGGCGGGCGTGCTGCGGTCCGGCAAGCTCCATATCCCGAAAGCGCCTTGCCGCCGCAAGTAACCCGGCTCGCACATCAGCTGCGTCGGCGAGTCGATGTACTGCGCTATCGCTTCCAACTCTGCCGGAGTAGGTGTCGCCGAGCGGCACCATAGAGTAATCTCGTTCGTGTTACCGACGCCGTAAGGCGTGGCGCGCAGCTCCTCCGCGCCTTCGTAGGAAGACTCGACATGCGTCTTCGTGTCGTAATGGCGCATATCCATCGCAGGGGCGTCCGGCGACCAGAACCAGGCGGTCAGCTGCGCTTCGCCTTCGGTCAAGCCGTCCGCTTCCATGCCGGAAGGATGCTTGCGCCAGAAATTGCGCATCGCAACGGCCAAGCCGCCGCCCGTTCCGCCGACATATCCGACGCCGCGCGCCCTCCGGCCTTCCGCGGATTTCACCCAGCTGCAGCCGGCCTGCGTCCGCTTGGCGATCAGGTAATGGTCGGCGGAGTCCTGCACCAGCTTAAAGCCGTTCCAGGTCGCCGATTCGCGAAGCAGGTTCGTGAAAAACTCGTCGTTCATTTCCTCGTCCGTCAACGTCTCGCCTTTCAACTGGCGCTTGAACTGCTCCAAATATTTGCCTTTGGTCCGGCGCGTATGAAGCGTCTTCGGCGATTCGCTCAAGAAGCCGCTGTCTCCGGCCATTCGGACGTGACGGTTGTAAAGAGCGCCCCGCATCGGCACCGTAAAGCGGATGCCGAGCCCCTTAATGAAATCTTCGCTCGGATTGCCGTCGTAAAAAAAGGTATGAACGATCCGGATCGTCTCCAGCCCTGCATAAGCGTACAGCCGCAGCGAGAACGGCAGCCATTCTCCCGTGCTGGCGGGGCCGTTCGGGCCGCCCATCGAGCGGTGCCTTCCGATCAGCTTTACGACCGCCCGGACGGGACCGGCTTGCTCGAGCTTCGCTTCGTGTATTCGGGATTGGAAGCGTTCCTGCCGGATGATTTTCTCGCCGGTCAGCTCGCTCATGCTTTCCTTTAAAGCGACGAGCTCGCTTCCGCCGCATATTTCCACGCCGTGGCGAAGGATGCTGGCTATAATTTGACTGCCGCGCTTTGGAACGATAAAAGAGATGACGCCGGTATCGACGGCGAACTCCTCGTCCGTTTCTTGGACCGTCAGCGCAGGAGCTGCCGGAGCGGCATCCGCTTGTCCCCGCGTCACGGCATAACGGGAAGCTTGCGCTTCTGCCGAAAAAGCGGCGGCATGCGCCGTCCACTTGACGCTGCCGTCCGGCCAGTAGGCGGTCGGCCAGCTTTGCATCGCCGGCGCCGGGCTGCCGTCGTCGGCCAGCAGCATGAGCTGCTCGTCTCTGGCAAGCTCCCCTTCTTTCCACGGCATGCCCCATGTCACTCCCGCGGGCACCGCCGCCGGTTCCTTCAACCATCGCAGCATGACTGGCGTTTCGTTCATGAACCCCATCTCCTAAAAAGTTTTGTGAAGCTTAACTTCATCGAACTTGCGTCGCAACAAAACTTCGCTTCGGAAGCTCTCGCTTAAGTTTTGTGAAGCTTAACTTCATCGAACTTGCGTCGCAACAAAACTTTGCTTCGGAAGCTTTCGCTTAAGTTTTGTGAAGCTTAACTTCATCGAACTTGCGTCGCAACAAAACTTTGCTTCGGAAGCTCTCGCTTAAGTTTTGTGAAGCTTAACTTCCTCGAACTTGCGCCGCAACAAAACTTCGCTTCGGAAGCATCCGCTTGAAGTCCCGACATTAACGCCTTCATTGTAGTAAGCCGGGAATTTCCCGGCAATGACACTTTCTTGCCGCAGCCTATACGCCGAACTTGCACTAATTCGCGCGCCTTGCACTTTATTGCGGGAACATGTCCCGAAGCCTAGCAGATTTGCCGAAGCTTATACATACTCCTATTTGAACAAAAAACCGGCATGTTCCGTTCAGGAACCATACCGGCTCTATTTCGAATATTTGCAAGTCCGATGTGCATTACTTATGCCCCGCCGCTTTATTCTGCGCGGCTGAGCTCGCGGTAGCGGCTCGGGGTCATGCCTTCGAGCTTTTTGAAAATGCGGTTGAAATAGCTGTGCTGGTAGCCGACCTGCTCCGCGACCGTATTGATTTTCAGCTCCGATTCGCGCAGCAGCTCCTTCGCCTTGTCCATGCGCAGCTCGGTCAAATAATCGATAAAGTTTTTGCCGGTAACCTGCTTGAACGACTTGCTGAGAAAAAACGGATTCGTGCCGATATGGTCGGCGCAATTGTCCAGCGAGATGTCGCGCATATAGTTCTGCTGCAAATAAATCATCGCCTGCTCGATCAGCCGCTTCACCTGGCCGTCGGACCGGTGGATCAGCTCCTTCATGAACGGGTCGATCACTTTCTCCTGGAACCAATCGCGCACGCTTGCCGGCTCCTTGAGCTGGGACAGCTGCTCGTACAGATTCGCGCCCTTGAACAGCTTCTTCGGCTGAATGCCGGAGACAAGAATCGCGTGCTGCACCGAACCAAGCAGATGAAGCATTCCTTGCTGCACGTCGATCGCCTTCGCTCCTTGCACGGACAACGCCTTCTGGAACTCGGCGAGCAAATGGCGGGCGTCCGCCTCCTGCCCGGTGCGAAGCGCCTGCAGAAACTCCCGCTCCAGCGTAAAAGGATACGGCGGCTCGGACGAATCGTCGAAGTTCAGCTGCTCCATCTCGATGATCTGGTTCTCGTTGTCAAAGTTGCGGAAGCTCGCCGCATGCTTGACGCCCTCGAAAGCCAAAGGCACGCTGCCGATATTCGGAATCGGCCGGCTGACGGCCACGGTCACCCGCATGTTCAGCAGCCGGTTTACCGTCTGCGTCAATTCTTCGCAGAACGCCTGAATATCGTCGGCATAAGATTGGCCTTCCGGCAATATAAGCAGCAATCCCGAGCCGAGATCGTGAAAGTTGACCGTGTTGCTTTGCTCGAAATATTTGGCGGCCAGCTCTTCGATCATATTGACGGACGCGAAGGTGACAAGCCCTTCGTCGCCGTATTTGAACTTGCCCTCCATGCTGGCGATGCCGGTCAGCTGAACGTACAGCACGAAGAACTGCTTGCCCCGCACCTGCCACTTGTACCGCTCCATCCGCGACAGCAGATCTTCCTCCGAGTAAGCGTATAAATAACCTTGCAGCAGCTGATGAAGGAAGCTTTCCTTCACATACGGCAGCTGCTCCGACAGCTTGGCGTTCAGCTCGCGGCTCTCCCGGCTCAAATGCTGCCAATGCCGCTCGATAAGCGCAAACTCGTCCTCCGCCGCCGGCCCCTGCGACAAGTTCGGAAACAAATCGCGCATAAGCCGCTTGACCGGCGAATACATCCGGTTCGAGGCGAGCCAAGCAAGCAGCACCGCCAGAAGCAGCGCGCTGGCGCTGACCGTCAGAATGACTTTGGATATAAAAACGACCGGCGCCGTAATCGATGTAATCGGGGAAGCCGACACGTACAGCCAGCTGTCCATAACGCGGGAGAAATAGCCGTACGTTACGGTGTACGTCATGCCGTTCCATTCGAACAGGAAGGAAGCTTCGGCTTCGCCGTCCGATTCGATTCTATCCCGCAGAGCGGCGACAAAAGGCGAATCGAGCGCGCTGCCGTTGGATGAGACGTAAGTCCCGCCCCCGGCCTGAAGCAGGAAGTTCTCGCCGTCGGCGTACGGCGTAATGGTCCGCAGCGCTTCGGCGACTTTATCGGTGTCGAGACGGACGATCAGCGCTCCGAACGGCTTTTGGCTGCCTCCCGGGATCAGATGCACGAACGCCAAATCCCGCTGTCCGGGCAGGCTGGGATCGAAAGCGTTTTGCGTCCAATACGTCGTTCGCCCGGTTGCGAGCAGGCCGTCGTATACGGAGATGACATCGGGATTCTTCAAGTTCGAATATTCCGGGTAAAAAAGCACCGGCTCGTCTCCTTGCAAATACAGGCTTACGTTACGGATCATCGTGTTCGAGCCCTGCATGACGAGCAGCGTGTTCGTAATGTCGCGCGTTCTCTCGAAATCCCGGACGAAATCGTGTCCGCTCAGCGAATAATCGAAACGCGTGTCGAACGCCCAATGCGACAGCATAATCTCCAGATTGTCCAGTTGTCCGTCCAGATTGCGGGCACGCTGTTCGATCTGTCCGTTATGCAGCTTCAGAAGCTCCTTTTCCAGCTTGCCGCCGGCCATCGTATAGACAAGTACCCCCGTAATAATCCCGGGAATGCCGGCTACGACCAGAAACATGATCAAGCTTTTCCTGTAGAAGCTGCCCGCCCCGCCGGATAAACGGGCCTTTAACGTTTGCCATCCGTTCATCTTCAGACCACCAACCATACGTATTTTCGTCAACTTCGGCATTTTCTCCGCTTGCCCCGCCAACTAAATGTAAGCGTATTCATTTATATCGAACGAAAACCTCTATCTACAAGAATAACCGGAGAAGCCCAATAAAACCAGTCTTTTTTCAGACAAATTCATTGAAAAAGCAGAGAGGCGGGCAAAAAAAGAAAGGGGGTCAAACTTCCCCTCCCGCCCCTTTCCGATATTAGACTTACGGCTTTCTGAGCGAGCCGGCCGAACTTGCCTTCGGGTCCTTACGTTCCTTCCCCCGGAACCCCCAGCTCCCTGGCGGCCGCATTCATCAACTCGTCGCGTCGTACATCATTTCCGCCGCTTCGTTTGCCGTAAAATCAAACACATCCGTTAGTACGACCGCCACCGTTCGTTTAGGGGCCAGATATTGGAGCAAATGTTACTGCCATTAAGACGAAAGAAAGCGGCCATTTCTTACGCAAGCAAAAAAACTTGCTATACCGGATAATTCCAGTATAGCAAGTTTGCGTCCTTTATTGTTTCGAAGCCGCGTACAATTCATTGATTTCCTTCACATAGTCGTCGCCGCCGGATTTTTTCCACAGCTCGATGGCGTCGCGCCAGCCTTGCTCGTCGATCTGCCCGACGATGAATTTGATGCGCGCGTCGTTGATAATATTGCCGAGCTGCTGCCCTTTCTGCGCGTATACTTCGGAAATGAACGGCTCCGCCGGATTGGCGACGATCGTCTCCCTGTTTTTCATTTGAACTTCGGTTTGCTTGATGCGAAGCGGCGTTTGCGCAACCTGCATCCCTTTCCCTTCCGGAATATAAGGAACCATCTGGTTCAAGCCTTCAACCTCGGATTCCAGCAGTACAGCGTCGGTGCTTCTTTCCAGCGTCATGTCGTCAATCTTCGTGTAATGCACGCCTTCGAGACCGAAGCTGGTAAGCGTTTGCATATCCGGCTCGTTCAGCTGGTCAAGAAACTTCAGAATGCGGTCGAGCTCTTCCTCCGATTTGACGCTTGACTTCGGTATGGCCAAGAGGCCGGAGAAGCCGGAAGTCGGAAGCGTACGGATCTGGCCGTCCGGACCGGTAACCGCGCCGAACACGTCCATGTAATGTTCTCTTGTATCTTCTTTACCCGCATCTTTCAACGCGGCGTGGATTCTATCGTCGGCCCGCGCGGCGCCGTCCACGACGTCGATGATCGCGCCGGCTTGGCCGTTGACGAGCGGATCGGTCCATTTCGCCGAATCCATAACGGCAAAGTCCTGGTTGACGAGCTTCTCGTCGTACAGCTTCTTCATAAACTTCAGCGCTTCGAAATATTCGTCGTATTCGAACTCCGGCACAAGCTGGCCGTCCTTTTCGCCCCATCCGTTAGGCGCGCCGAACCACAGCTTGATCTGATCGAAGCCGGAACCCCATTGCGGCGTCCATTTCACCATGACGAGGCCGTACGTATCGTCCTTGCCGTTGCCGTCGGGATCCTTCTCCTTAAACGCTTTCAGCATATTGTAAAAGTCGTCGATCGTTTTGGGCTGCTCCATGCCGACGGCTTCCAGCCAGTCCTGGCGGTAATAAACGCCGTTGCGGCCGAGCTCGCGCCCGCGGTATACGCCGTATGTTTTGCCGTTGATCGAGGAGTTGTTCAGAATGACCTCATTCGCCTGGCTTAAGTTCGGATAATTTTTCAGCTTGTCGGTCAAATCCCAGAACGCGCCCGCTTTTACCGCATTCACGAAGCTCGGACTTTTGGAGTCGGGTACGTAAATAATTTTCGGCAAATTGCCGGAGGCAAGCGTGATGTTGAATTTGTCCGGGTACGACGCGTTAGGCACCCATTCGAAATGAATGTCCGTATTGGTTCTCTTCTCGATTTCGGCCGCTACCGGGCTGTCGTCCTTCGGATAATTCGTCTTGAAAATCGGGAGCATAATATTCAATTTCAACGGTTGCTCCGCGCCTGCGGAAGCGCTTGCAGAAGGGGCTGCGGAAGGATCGTTCGAAGCGGCCGTGCCGCCGTTTTTGCCGCCGGACGAGCATCCGGCCAGCGAAATCGCGCAAACCGTGCCAAGAATGAGAAAAGTGGAAATGCGTTTCGCTTTCTTTGTCTTTTTCTTCATGAAATTTGCCTCCCTTAATAGTTAGATCATATTGTAAAACCGCGCGCGTTCCAACCTTAAAAATCAGTGTTTCTCCTTATCGGATAATTGAACGCGGCGGGATCACACGGTTGAAAGCGGAACCGGCGGCTCAGCCTTTCACCGAGCCAAGCAGAACGCCCTTGGCGAAATGCTTCTGCAGAAACGGGTACACGCACAGAATCGGAATCGTGCCGACGACGATAACGGCCATTTTGATCGACTGATCCGGCGGCTTCACGAAGTTCGGGTCCATCGCGTTCATGTCGCCGGCGGCCGCTTGCGACAGCAGGACGATCTGACGCAGCATGACCTGCAGCGGCCACTTCTGCGGATCGCTAATATACAGCAGCGCTCCAAAGAAATCGTTCCAGTGCCCGACGGCATAAAACAGCGTAAAGGTGGCGAGGACGGGCATTGAAAGCGGCAGCACGATTCGCGACAGCAGGCCGAGCTCCGAGCAGCCGTCGATGCGGCCCGCTTCCTCGATTTCCTTCGGAATTTCCTGGAAGAAGTTTTTGACGATAATCAGGTTGAACGCGCTGATCGCGCCGGGCAGCATAAGCGCCCACAACGTGTCCAGCAGCTGCAGCTCCTTCACGACCAGGTACGTCGGAATCATGCCTCCGCCGAACAGCATGGAGAAGATGACAAGATTCAGGACGAAGTTGCGGCCGTATAACCCTCTCCTGGCCAGCGAATAGGCCATCGTGACCGTAAAAAACAGATTGACGAGCGTGCCGATTACGGTGACGTAGACCGATACGCCGATGCTTTGCACGATCGTGTCCGTCGAAAAAATAAATTCGTAAGCGTTAAGCGTAAACGTTTTCGGAATAAAGAAGACCGCTCTCGACGTCAGCTCCGCGTCCGACGCGAAGGAGCCGGCTATGACGTAGATGAAAGGGAGCACGGCAGCCAGCCCGAACAACGTAAGGAAGATATAGTTCGCCGCGTCGAACGTCATGCCGGCCGCGGTTCTGTATTGCTTGGCCATAGTTGATTACCCCTTTCTTGATTAATAAAGTCCCGATTCGCCGAACTTTTTCGCCAGCCAGTTCGTGCCGAGCACCAGAATGACGCCGACGACCGATTTGAACAGCCCGACGGCCGTACTGTAGCTGAAAGCGCCTTGCGTAATGCCCATTGCGTAAACGTAAGTGTCGAACACTTCGCCGACCGAGCGGTTAAGCGGATTCAGCATCAAATAAATTTGCTCGAAGCCGTTCTCCAGCACGTTGCCCATCCGCAAAATAAGAAGGATGACGATCGTGCTGCGGATGGCCGGCAGCGTAATGTGCCAAATTTGCCTCCACCGGTTCGCCCCGTCGATCGTCGCCGCCTCGTATTGCTCTACGTCGACGGCGGCCAGCGCCGCAAGGAAAATGATTGTGCCCCAGCCGCATTCCTTCCAGATCGTCTGGAGAATAATGATCGGGCGGAACCATGCCGGATCGGACAAAAACTGGATTTTGGTGCCGGTATATTGATACAACAGCTCGTTCACCGTGCCGCCTTCCGTCGTCAGGAACACGTACGTCAAGCTCGCCACGATAACCATCGATATAAAGTGCGGGACGTAAATCATCGTCTGAATCGTCCGTTTGAAGAAAGCAAGCCTTACTTCGTTCAGCAGCAGCGCCAATATAATCGGAGCCGGGAAAAAGAAAATCAAATTATAAAACGACAGCAGCAGCGTGTTTCTGAGCAGCATGAAAAATTCCGGGTTTTCGAAAAACAAGCGGAAATGCTCGAAGCCTACCCATTCGCTTTTCCAAAAGCCGGTAAAAGGCTGATAGTTCTGAAACGCCAGCAATACGCCCCACATCGGCACGTATTTGAATATGACAAAGTACAGCAAGCCTGGGAGCATCAACAGGTAGAGCCATTTGTCTCTGCGAAGCCTCGCCGCGATGCTCGCGCGGTATGCCGCCTGCTTGGACGTTTGCGGAATATTCCCTTGGGCCGTAGCCTGCTTCATCGTTCTCCACCTCCGTATGTCGTTCATCGCCTCGCGAGCGGTGTGGCCTTATTATGCGGCGGCTTTCCGTTTTCCGGCAATGAGACATTTTTGAACCGTTCGAACCGGGCGTTGCCGCGGACTTCGCCGCTGTCCCGCAAAGAAAGTGCAAACCCGGCAAAAGAGTGATAAGACAACTGCGTCCCGGCGCAAAAAAGTCGGATTGCCCGCAAGGGCGGCGGCTCTGTAAAGTGAAGCTGAATGTGATCCGGCTACTTTGCTGAAATGGAGTGAAAACGGAAATGGGGAACAAGCTTTATCACGGCGCCGCCTTCTACCCCGAGCTGTGGAGCGGGGAGATCGTGAGCGAAGACATTAAGAAGATGGCCGAAACCGGCATCAACGTCGTCCGCATCGGCGAATTCGCCTGGTCGACGATCGAGCCGCATGAAGGCCGCATCGACGTCGGCCCGCTCGTACGGGTCGTCCGGCAGCTGCACGAGGCGGGCATTGACACGATCGTCTGCACGCCGACCGCCACTCCGCCGATATGGTATTCGCACGGCCATCCCGAGCGGTTGTTCGTCAACGCGGAAGGCGCCGCGCTCGGCCACGGATCGCGCCAGCACGCCTGCACGAACAATCCTTATTTTCGCGAGAGAGCTTCCATTATTACGGAGCATCTCGCCAAGGCGCTCGGAAATCTGCCGGGCGTTATCGGCTGGCAGCTCGACAACGAATTTAAAGCGCATGTCGCCGAATGCATGTGCGGCGTATGCCGCGGGCTATGGCACGAATGGCTTGAGAAGCGGTACGGTACGATCGATCGGCTGAACGAGCTGTGGGGTACCCGCGTCTGGAGCGAGTCGTACACCGCCTTCGACCAGGTGCCGCAGCCGGGGCCGACCCCGTTCCTCCACCATTCGTCGCTTCAGACGATGTACCGGCTGTTCTCGATGGAAAAAATCGCGGAGTTCGCCGACGAGCAAGCCGCGATTATCCGAGCCTATTCCGGCGCGCCGATTACCCACAACGGCAGCATCGCGTTTCACGTCGACAACGAGCGGCTGTTCCGCGGCCTCGATTTCGCTTCCTACGACACGTATGCGAGCGCCGCCAATTACGCCGCTTATTTGCTGAATTGCGATTTGTGGCGCAATATGAAGCCGGGAAGGCCGTTCTGGATCATGGAGACAAGCCCGTCCCATGCCGGTTCCATCGCAAGCAGCGGAACTCCACATCCCGACGGCTATTTGCGGGCCGAAGCGGTCGCCGCCTACGCGCTTGGAGCCGAAGGATTCTGCTACTGGCTGTGGCGGCAGCAGCGCTCCGGGTCCGAGCAGCCGCACGGCGCGGTCATCAGCGCCTGGGGCAAGCCCGGCGTCGGCTATCGCAACGTGCTTGAAGCCGAGAAGGCGCGGCAAGCGATCGAGCCCGTCATCCTGGCCACCCGCCCGGCGCAGGCGGAGGCTGCCGTCACCTACTCCGACAGGGCGAAAGCGTTCCTAGCGACGGAATCGCACGGCAAGCTGCGGCACCGCGGATTGGCGAGCGCCGCTTATGAACGGGTGCTGCGGACGGGCATTCACCGGGATCTCGTTCCGGAAGGCGGCTCGCTTGACGGCTACAAGCTGTTGTGGACACCGTTCGTTCCTTATTTGTCATCCGAGCTGCTGCAGAGAGGGCTTAAGCTTGTCGAAGACGGCGGCATCTGGATCGTCGGACCGCTTACCGGCATCCGGACGGAGGAGCATACGATCCCGACCGATGCGGCGCTCGGCGAGCTGGAGAAGCATGCCGGAGCGGAAACGGTGTACGCCTACGCGATGGACGGCACGGGCGCAACGGGCGAAGCGTTTGGCTCGACCGCTCCTCTGTCGTTATGGAGCGCCGTGTTTCAACCGGTCGAAGCCCGAAGCTTGGGCGAACTGCGCGAAGGGGTTTCTCCGGGCTTGTCCTTTCTGACGGAAACGAAGCGCGGCCAGGGCAAGCTGGTATTGCTCGGTTCATGGCCGGCCGGGGACGCGGGGGAAGAGATGCTGGAGCGGATGATTGTTCATTATGCGGAAGAAGCGGGGGTTTCCCGCCATGCCGACGTTACGGCCGGAACGGTCGTCGCGCCGCGCATATCGGAAACGGAGGAAATATGGGTGATCGTCAATATGGATGGAAAAGGCGGCAGCGTCACCGTTCCGCGGAACGGACAAGCTTGACGGCGGAACCGTTCCGGCCGGCAAGCTTGCGGTCGGCCGTTACGAATACCGCGTCGTCGGCTTCCCCGCGGCTCATTCCTGATAGTAAACGCGAAACACCATGTCCTGATTGTAGTTGCCGAAGCCTTTGCCGAAGATCGTCAGCCCCCCGACATGGGCGGCATCCTCCTCGACGGCCAGCCGGAACGTCCAATGATTGCGGTCGAGACCGATATCCCCGATCGTGACGCCGGACATTCGCTGCCCGTCGATGAAGCTGCCGTCTTCCTGAATGCGGATCACTTTCAGCAGCCCGTATTGGTTGACCTTCTCGAACCACCAGTCCGGCGTAAAATTGCCCCGCTTGTCGCCGTAGTCGCCCGGACTTGTCCACGTCCCGATCGGCACTCCGTTCAGCGAGAACGAAATGTCGGACGGCCAATTGACGTTGGTGCCCGGCGCTTCCGAACCGATCTCCAGCGTAATTTCAAGCGCGGTGGGGCGCTGGTTCGCCAGCAAATAATTCGGAACCTTATATTCGACGAAACCTTTGGCGAACCAAAGAATTCCGGCGTTCATCCGTTCCGGTTCCATAAAGAAGCGGGGATCGTCGAATTGCCCGATAAGCTTCTCCGTCGTCGCTATCCCGCAGGTCGGCTGAACGTCGAAATGCGTATAATGACCGATCGGCACGCTGATTTCATGCATTTTTTTCTGCTCGGCGAGCATGTGGGGCAGCTCGATGACGATGTCATGCTCGGCAAGCGAGCACATTTTATGCGTGCCTCCCTGCTTGCGAACCATCTTCGACTCCACCAATCCCGCTTTTTCCAGCTTTCGGATATGCATTGTCACGATGGCGCTGCTGAGCTCCAGCGCTTCGGCCAATTCTTTGACGTTCATCGGCTTTGCCGCCAGCAGGTCGATAATCGACAGCCGGACGGAGCTCGCCAAAGCTTCGTAAAGCGGCAGCCAAGCCGTATCCGTGTTGGCTCGAATCATACGGTTCCTCCTTTCTTATTCTCCTATCCTCTCGATTCATCCATTATAACTCAAACGGAAACGACTTCGCCGTCCTTGTCAATGAACGATACGTTTCGTCGCCCTATTTAAAACAAGGAGTCCGGCGCAATCGCTTCCGCGGATTGTCGGACTCCCCGTTGCTTCAACAATCGTTACACTTTAACGCGAATAACGTTCCACGACGCCTTCGGCAGCGACGCTTCGATCTTGCCGCCGTCCGTTACCGCCGCGTTGCCGCCTTTGTGAGGCGTCACGCGGTTCGGTTCGGCCGCCGTGTTCACGGCCTTCAGGTCGTCGTTCTCCTGCACGATATGCTCGATGACGCTGCAATTCGCAAAGCTGCGCAAATCAAGCTCAAACGGCATCGGCTCCTCCAGATGGCGGTTCACGGCAAAAATCGTCACTTCGCCGAGCTCTTCGTTATGAACGGCTACCGCTTCCAGATACGGAACGTCCGTAAAGTCGGCCGAATCGTACTTCGGCGATTTGACGAGCGGTACGAGAACGGTTCCGCGGCCATACAGGCTCGCGTGCATGTAAGGATAATAAATCGTTTGCTTCCAGGCAGCCCCGCCGTTCTCCGTCATGATCGGAGCGATGACGTTGACGAGCTGCGCCAGGCAAGCCATCTTCACGCGGTCGGCGCGCTTCAGCAGGCTGATCAGCATGCAGCCGACGACAAGCGCATCCTCATGATTGTAAATATCTTCAAGCTGCGGCGGCGCGATCGTCCACGGCTCCAGCTTTTTGTCCTGCTCGTGGGAGTGGAACCAGACGTTCCATTCGTCGAAGGACAAATTGATTTTTTTCTTGCCGCGTTTTTTCGCTTGCGTGTAGTCGCACACGGAAATGATCGTATTGATAAAGCTGTCCATGCCGAGCGATTGGGCCAGGAAATTGGCGGTATCGCCCTTCGGATTGCCGTAATACTGATGAAGCGACAGATAGTCCACGTTCTCGTAAGCGAGATCGAGCACGGTAGCTTCCCATTCCGGATACGTTTTCATATGGATGCTTGAGCTGCCGCAGGCCACAAGCTCGACCGTCGGATCGGTCCAGCGCATCATCTTGGCCGTTTCGTTGGCGATTCGGCCGTATTCGTAAGCCGTTTTGCTGCCCATCTGCCACGGTCCGTCCATTTCGTTGCCGAGGCACCACGTTTTAATTTTATGCGGCTCTTTGTAGCCGTGGCTGATGCGCAGATCGCTCCAGTAGGAGCCGGACGTATGGTTGGCGTATTCCAGCAGATTGCGCGCTTCGTCGGGACCGCGCGTACCCAGGTTGACGGCCATCATCGGTTCCGTGCCGGCTTTTTTGCACCAATCCATAAATTCGTTTAGCCCGACCCAGTTCGGCTCGACCGTGCGCCATGCCAGATCCAGCTTGCGCGGCCGCAGTTCCTTCGGCCCTACGCCGTCTTCCCAATTGTAACCGGATACAAAATTACCTCCGGGATAACGGACAATCGGAACGTCAAGCGCTTTCACAAGCTCCAGCACGTCGGTCCGGAAACCTTGGTCGTCCGCTTGCGGATGATCAGGCTCGTAAATGCCGCCGTATACGGCGCGTCCGAGATGCTCGATAAAGGAGCCGTAAATGCGCTTGTCGACTTCTCCTACTTGAAAGTCTTTGTCAATGATCATAGAAGCTTTGTTCGTTGTCATCACCGCATCGCCTCTTCTCGTAAATAATAATGTTAACAAGTTAACAACATAACGAATCACACTTCCATTAAACCTCATTTATAAAAATATTTCAACAACTAATTTAGAATTTATATATATATTAATTCTTTCCGCCTTGACTGTCACCCAGCAAGGAATAATTGGTGCGATGATGAGCGCAATGGGTTAAAAGAAACGTCCGCGAGGACGGCTCTTGTCTATGGCTGACCCATTAACCGGCAGCGGATTTCCGGTCCACTCCCTCTCCGCCCTTGTTCCGCCGATCTATTCGTCCCGGCCGCAAACCGTTAGGTTTACGCCAATTTTTCCGGGTAGGGTATACGTGTCCATGAATTGTTTTCTATCTAGCATAAATTAATATGGCAGGTTGAACTAGAGAGAAGAGACGATAAGTTAACGGAGGAGGAGATTGACGATGTCGAATAAAAGCTATCTGGTCGTCGTGCATGCAAGCGACCATTCCTTGCACGAAACTTGGATGAACGACTTGTCGGCACGGGAGTTCGACCTGTTCGTCAGCTATAGCGGGGACGCGGATGGACGCTACGCTTCCGGCTGCGACCGGTACGAGAAGCGAAAAGCCCCGAAATATCCCGGACTCGGCGCATGGCTCGGCGAACTGGGCAAAGCGCTGGACGGCTACAAGGCCATTTGGCTGCCGGACGATAATCTGATCACGGATACGGCCGCAATTAACCGGATGTTCCGGCTGTTTACGGAACACAAGCTTCAGCTTGCCCATCCGGCTTTCAAGCAATATGCCCATAATCCGGTCTCGGCCCAGCATATCGACTATGTGCTTCGGTACACCCCTTTCGTGTTTGCGTCCGCTCCGATTTTTTCGATTGAAGCTTTGCGCAAATGTTTGCCGACCTTCGCCAAGTCGGCAACCGGCAGCGCCCTTGGCTATATTTGGCCGAAGCTGCTGCAAAGTCCCGCCGACAAAATCGCGATTCTCGACGCCGCTCCCGTCAAGCGGAGACCGCGCGTCCAGCTTCTTCACGAGGACGGATACGAAGGCGGATCCCCGTATGTTCATGACGCCGCACTGCTGGAAGAGTTCGGAATTACCGCTCCCCGCCCGGAAGAGCTCGCCTTCCAGGGAGGCATTCCGTTATGGGAGCTTGCTCATACCGCTTCGAACCGTTCCCCGTACCGGCGGAAAAGGAAAATGAAATCGGCTCGGAAACGGAGGCGGCTGCCGCTGCGCAAACAACGCAAATCTGCAACGAACAAAAAGCGGCCCGCCGCCAAAAAATCCGGCCGGCGAAAAGTCCGCTTCTCCACACGCAGAAAGAGCGCTTCTCCCGCCGCGATTCGCAAAAAAGCCCAGGGCAAATAAGAGGTGGTCAACGATGATCTTCGCTACATTGGCAAACTGCGCCCAACTCGCGAACGCCGAAGTGTTAGCGGGCTCGATCAAACGGCATTACCCGGACGCTTATACCGTTCTTTGCCTGATCGGAGAAATCAAGGCCTACAGTCAATCGTCGTTTTTCGACGAGACGGTATTCATATCGGTCAAGCAAAATGGCGATGAGTTCGGCCCTTTATCGCCTTACAAGGCTTATCTCGTCCATTCGCTGCTGCAATCGCACGATGAGCCGGTTATTTATATGGATGCGCGATCGAGAATATACGCTCCAATCGACGAGCTGATTGACGAGCTTGAACGGAAGAACATCGTCGGCGTTCCGTTTATTTCGGAGCCGCAGGATAACGTTGAAGAAGAAATTGAACGTTTGCGGAAAGGAACCGTAAACGCCGGATTGCTGGCGCTTCGCCCGAACGAGCATACGAGAAAATTCGCAGCCTGGTGGCTGAGTCGTGTGTCGGCCGATTATTTCGGTCCTTCGCGGCATGCGGACAGCGAGCATCGATGGCTCAGTCTGGCGATGGATCCGTTCGGGCTGCATCTGTTCAAACATCCCGCCTATCATCTGTCGGCATGGAATGCGCATGAGAAAAGGCGCATGCTCCGCGTGGAGAACGACCATTTCTTCGCGGGCGGCTCGCCGCTCAAAACGGCGTGTTTCGACGAGGCGAACGTCCGTCTCGACCGGCAGACAGACGCTCCAGGCAGCTTGGCTTTCCATCAGCTCGCCCTGCGCTACTCGGAAGAATGTGCAGCCATCTTATCGGGAAAGGAGCCGGTACTTTGATCATCTGTTCCGTAACGACCGCATCCCATCTGTTCCGAGCCAAAATAATGGCCATGTCCGTAAAAAAATACCATCCCGAAGCTAAAGTCGCCCTATTGCTGATCGAGAAAAACATGCATGCCAACGCCATAAGCCCGTTGTTCGATCACGTTTATTTGGCGAAGCAAATCGGAGTGCCCGATTTTGACGCCTTTATGCTGCAGCGCAGCATTCATGAGGCCGCCTATTCGCTGAAGTCGCATTTCATCCGGTTTCTGTTCGCTTCCTTTCCGGAAGAGAGCGACCTGATCATGCTCGATACCGACATGAAGCTGTACGGACCTATGGCGGAGGCGATGGACGCGCTGAACGAGCATCCGATTGTGCTGACGCCGCACGAAATTCATGACGCGAAGGAAAGCTTCTTGTTTCACGGCGTTTACAATATCGGATTCATCGCTTTGCGAAGATCGGAAGAAACGTTCCGCTTTTTGGATTGGTGGACCAGCCGGGTGGACCGGTTCGGTTTCGACGCTTATAAGTCCAGCGGATTGTTCTTTGAGCAGAACTGGCTTAATCTTGCGCCGGCGTTCTTCTCCGTCCATTCGCTCCGCCATCCGGGCTACAATGTGGCGTTCTGGAATTTGTCCGAGCGGGGAAAAGCGATATCCGGGAGCTTAAAGAAGGGCTTTCGGGTAGACGGCGCGCCGCTGCGCATCTTTCACTTTTCCCATGCCGAGAACGCTCTGCCCGGCATTATGCGTCAATTCGTTCCGAATCGGAAAAGCGCCATCTACAGGCTTTATTCTTCTTATATGCAGGATATCCGGAAGCAGCGCTCCCGCAAATATAAAGCGATACAATGGAGCTACGATTTCGATCACAACGGCAGGAAAATTTCGAAGGAGACGCGCGAACAAGCTCGCATTTCCGTTAGCGGCGACGCCGGAGGCGCGTCTTCAGGCGACAAGCATGCGACGGCTAAATCCCGTCTGCGAATCGTTCAGGTCGTGTCCAACGTTCCCAACGCCTACCCGCTGCCTCCCTTCAATCAAGGCGGCACGGAAAAGGTCGTTTACGATTTAACGGAAGAACTCGTCAAGCTGGGGCACACCGTCTATCTATACGCCGCGCAGGGAAGCAGCTCCAGCGCTCATCTAATCCCTTATCCAAAGGATTTGAAGGAAAAAAATATCGGAGCCTTCGTCGCCGCCACGCTTCCGGACGATATCGATATCATACACGACCATACGTTCTCCTCGTCCATGAAAACGGCGGCTCTGTCTACACCGGTTATTACCAGCCACCATATTCCGGTGAGGCATCAGGGCTTCAATCCGGTCTATGTAAGCCGGAATGCGCTGCGCGTCCACGGCCAAAATAACGGACGCTTCGTCTATAACGGGATCAATATAGAAGAATACGAATACAGCGAGGATAAGCGCGATTATTTGCTGTTCATGGGCCGCATCATGAAGGAGAAAGGCGTTCACCATGCGATCTATGTCGCCGAGAAAGCCAACCTCCCGCTTAAGATCGCCGGACCGATCAAAGATCTGGAATATTTCAACAAAGAGCTCAAACCGAAAATTACGTCCCTGCCGAATATCGAGTATATCGGGGCGGTCGGGGGAGCTTTGAAGCAAAGTCTGTTGAAGCACGCCAAATATTTATTGTTTCCATCCTTATGGGAGGAACCGTTCGGACTGACGATGATTGAGGCGATGGCTTGCGGCACTCCCGTATTGGCGTTGGCGAACGGAGCCGTGCCGGAGGTATTGGCCGGCTTTCCGGATCTGATTTGCCATTCGCCGGACGAAATGTTCGTGAAAACGATATGGGATATCCCGCCGCGTCCGCGCGATTTGCGAGATTATGTGGCGCAGCATTTTTCAAGCAGCCGAATGGCGGAAGAATACGAAAAGCTGTACCGCGACATTATTCCGTTCTATTCGCCGGTAGCAAGAAAACTGCACGCCTCCGTTCCAAGGCTAGCCGTAACGGGGAAGAAAACAACTTCCAAAAGCAGAGCCAAACGGCGGAAAAAAACGGTCCGCCTAATCGGAAGCCGATTAAAGCAAAAGAAGAAACGTAGCCGCAAACGCTCCGCCGCCCATTTCTGAAAATTGAGCGTCTGTCCGCGCCGGAACGGGGACGGGCGACGAAGTAGATTCATAGAATGTCTAAGAATTTCACTTATTTACGGCATTTCCAATAACCTCTCATCCAAAAACTTAAGGAGTTGCTATTTTATGAAGGTTGTCATTCTTGCCGGTGGATTAGGAACGAGAATTAGCGAAGAAACGCGCGCCAAGCCTAAGCCAATGGTCGAGATCGGAGGAAAGCCGATAATATGGCATATTATGAGAATCTACTCCTTCTATGGATTCAATGAATTCATCATATGCCTCGGATACAAACGTCACTCCATTATCGACTACTTTGGAAACTATGATCGGAATCACTCGTCTCTTACCTTCGACTTTACAGGCGATCGGAAAACGATCGTCCATGAGCGAACTACGGAGCCATGGAAAGTCACTCTCGTCGATACCGGCCTTCATACGCAGACCGGCGGCAGATTGAAAAGAATCGCCCCGTATATCGGAAATGAGACCTTCATGCTCACCTACGGGGACGGACTGTCCGACGTTAACATCCACGAATTGCTCAGCTTCCATAAGCGGCACGGCAAGCTGGCAACGCTAACCGCGGTGCAGCCGGAAGGACGGTTCGGAGCGCTGCAAATCGACGACAACGATCTGATCCGAAAGTTCCAGGAGAAGCCTAAAGGCGACGCTAGCTGGATTAACGCAGGGTTTTTCGTGCTGGAGCCCGGAATCTTCTCGTATCTGGAAGGCGATGAAACCGTATTTGAGAAAGATCCCCTGGAAAATCTGGCCAAGGACAGCCAGTTGGCGGCCTACCGATTCCAAGGCTTCTGGCAGCCGATGGATACGCTTCGCGACAAGCTATATCTAGAAAAGCTATGGGAGGAAGGGAACGCCCCATGGAAAAAATAAGGTCGGCTTCGTTCTGGAAAGGAAAAAACGTTTTCATAACGGGGCATACCGGATTCAAAGGATCCTGGCTATCCATATGGCTTCATCGACTTGGAGCGAATGTGACCGGCTACTCCCTGGAAACGGAGACCTTGACCGAACCGAACCTTTACACGCTGACCGACATTCACAACCATATCCGTTCGATCGCGGGAGATATACGCGACAAGAACAAGCTTGCCCAAGCCGTCAGGGAAGCCGATCCCGACATCGTCATTCATATGGCCGCCCAGCCGCTTGTCCGCGAATCGTACCGCCGGCCGGTCGATACGTACGAAACAAACGTGCTCGGAACGCTATATTTGCTTGAAGCGGTTCGGATGTGGAACGAAGCCGGCGGCAGGATCAAATCGTTGGTCAATGTGACGACGGACAAATGCTACGAAAACAAGGAATGGGTATGGGGGTATCGCGAAAACGAGCCCCTCGGGGGCCATGATCCTTATTCCAACAGCAAGGCGTGCTCCGAGCTTATAACGGCCGCTTATCGGAGCTCCTTCTTTCCGGAGGAAGCCTATTCCGCTCACGGCGTCGCGATTGCCACCGCGCGGGCCGGAAATGTAATCGGCGGCGGCGATTGGGCGGAAGAGCGCCTCATTCCGGATTGTTTCCGCGCTCTTTTTGCCAATAAAGTGATAACGATCCGCAATCCTCAAGCGATTCGTCCCTGGCAGCACGTACTCGAGCCGTTAAGCGGATATATGCTGCTGGCCCAACGATTGTACGAGGAAGGACCCCGTTATGCGCAAAGCTGGAATTTCGGTCCGGACGAGAACGACGTCAAGCCGGTCGAATGGATCGTTCGCAGCATTTGCCGCAATTGGGGGAACGGGGCTGCCTACACCATTCATAAGGCAGACAAACTGCATGAAGCCAATTTCTTGAAATTGGACTGCTCCAAAGCCAAAGCGATGCTCGGCTGGAAACCGAGATGGTCGCTCGAAACGGCGCTCTCCCGGGTTACCGAGTGGATGCTTGCGTACAAAAACATGGAAGACGTGGCCGCCCTGACCGTGAAGCAAATCGAGGAATATGAGCAATTAAGGGGGGAAGAGGGCGCATTATGAGAATCGTTCACGTCGCTCCCTGCCATGAAACCGTGCCGCCGGCCAAAGACGGCGGCACGGAACGCATGATTCACGAGCTGTCGGAAGGGCTCAAGGCCGCAGGCCACGAGATCGTCGTTTACGCTCCTCCGGGCAGCAGCAGCAGCGGGACCCTCATCCCTTATCCCGGGTCTCATATGCCGGAGGAAGATATCGCCCGTTTCGTTCGAAGAACGCTTCCCGCCAATGTCGACATCGTACACGATCATACGTTCACTTCAACGGTCGGCAGGCTGAAGCTGCCGGGCATTCCCGTCGTATGCACCCTTCACCTTCCTGTCAATAACGGCGTGGATCATCCCGTATATGTCAGCCGGCGGGCATTGGAAATTATCGGGCATAACAAAGGCGATTTTATTTATAACGGAATCCGGCCCGAGCATTATCAATTTAGCGCCGACAAACATTCGTATTTATTGTTTATCGGAAGAATTATAAGAGAAAAAGGCATCGAACACGCGCTTGACATCGCCGACCTTACCGGAGATCCGCTTGTTATCGCCGGCCCGATTCACGACCAGGAGCTGTTCGACACCGTCATTAAACCCCGCATCCAGCGCAATCGCGGCATTCGGTACGTCGGCTCCGTCGGCGGCCAATACAAGCAGGATCTTCTCAAACATGCGAAGTGCGTCTTGTTTCCTTCCATATGGGAAGAGCCTTTCGGTTTTGTGATGATCGAAGCGATGGCTTGCGGAACTCCTGTCCTTGCTTTTAGGAACGGGGCCGCAACCGAAATCCTCGAGCCGTTCCCCCAGCTTCTGTGCGGCAGCGCCGGCGAAATGGCGCAGAAGGTACATTCCATACAAGGACTCTTTCCGCCGGAAACGCTGAGGAAGTTCGTTGAAGAGCGGTTTACGACGGCTATAATGGCAAGCCGGTATTTGGAGCTGTACGATCGTCTCTCTCAAAGCTATAAACGGAAGAGCTCCCGCAGCGTCCGTACAACCGGAGAGGGCGCCGGCATTCAGAAGCCGCACCGCCGCAAACCAAAAACAGGGGCCGGCGGCAGTACGAAAAGAAACCGTTCTGAAAAATCCGGCATGAAAAAGAAACGGTAAAATCAAAACGGGTATCCCCTGTTGCCGGATACCCGCTTCGATTCGCTTATCAACTTTCGGCTTTTAAAAGATCATAACTCCATGGAACGGACGACGCCTCTTGCCCGCCCTCTTCCGCCAGCTCCCTGCGGTATTCCTCCGCCAACCGGTATAACAAGTTCGCTCCTTCCGGATATGCCTCCCGCATCGTGCTCGCAAACAGCTCCGTATCGATTCCCGCATAATGGAAAACAACGAGAGGCTTTTCGTACAAATAGTAGATGCCTTTTTCCGTATGCGTAACGTCCCTGCCCGTCTCGCCTATGTTCCACATTCCCATATTGTACCCGGGATGCCGCAGCGTTTTGGCGTCAAAGTATAACGGAGCGAAGTCGAGCCAGCCCTGGCCGGCGTACCGGCGCTCATCCTTATAGCAGTTTTCGCTCAGTTTACCGTTCCACCATTTCAGAAATTCCTCGGCCGGCTTCGATCGCGCGATTGCGATGAACCCCGAATTAAACAGCCCAAAGCGCTGTAAGCCGTCTTGATGCCTCGAGGTGTTCAAAATATGCGGCGTGAGCCAGATCGGATGCTGGCGCAACGCTTCTTTTGCCGCCTCGAGGCGATAATACACCTTCGTATCGTCATCGAGATACACAAACTGGGAACATTGCGGATACTGCTTCATCGCATGCTGCAAAGCTGCAGCCTTTACCGATGCAATGGCTTCGGAACAGCGATATTTCAACATATTGGAATAGAAGTCCGGAATGCCCAAATCTTTGGCCAGCACCCAGCGATCGACGCAAGAACTTTCCGCCGACGGGGGAAACGACTCTTCCGCCAAGCAGACAAAAACGATTGCTTCCGGCTCGAACTTTTTGACCGAACGCGCCATGACCTTGGCGCGGTGCAAACGTCCGGCGGAGGTAACCGAGCAAACGACGAGCTTATCGTAAGCATCAGGAGCGGAACCGAACGCTCCCATATTCGGCATTGTCCCGGCTTTGCTCCTCCTTTTCAACGCTTTTGCGCTTCGAACGGATCCGGCGCGCGGCTTCCGTCTTCTTTTATTAGCTTTTGTGGCAAATATTTTCCGAAGCCGTGATTTTCTCCTTTTTAGCTTGCGAGGACGCTTGTTTTTTTGGTTACGGCTGCCCGAACGCACACTGGAAAGGAAAACCTCCATTTTATGTCATCCCCTTCGTCCTATATTGAATCGGCGGCATGAAATAGATTAATAGACCGCTCATAAAGTCCAAACTAATAGGAAGCCGGAGGCATTTACTATAATAATCAGATGAAATCTATGGAACCGGAGTTGATATAACGATGAGATTGGAAGAGATTCAGCAACCTTACGATTACGTCATAAGTTTAGGTGCGGCATGCATGCCTGCCTTCCAGCTAAAGATGAACAACCTCCGCTCGTTCTCGGGTCCCTTCGATTGGATGGGAAGTCCGGATGCGAAGGATGTTGCCCGTTTGCTTCGGAACAGGTTCGACAAATTTATGTTGAAAGAAAACATGACCATTGTCGAAACGGCCTTTCATAACACCATTGACGATAACGACAATTTTGTCATCAGCCATACTTACATGCTGAAGGATGAGCTTAACAACATCGTGTCGGGTCATGATTTTCCGGTTATTCCCGGCAAAGATTGGACGGACGGATATCCCGAATTCAGGGTAAAAATAGACAGGAGAATTAACCGGTTCTATGACCGGTTGCAAAACAGCAGGTCCTGTCTGTTCGTGAGAATGAGCGCCAGCTACGAAGATGCCGTCGAGCTCAGATCGGCCCTCGCATCCGTAACGGGCGGACAATTCAACCTTCTGGTGATTAACACGATGCCCAATCTTTCCGAGATGATCATTTCTCCCGCCGGATGGGAGCTGGACAACGTCTGCTGCGTCATTATACCCGAAACGCCTGGTAACTGGCGGGGAGACTACAACGTCTGGAGACAGCTTCTTGGCGGAATCACGCTGCTCAAACCGTAATCAGCCTAAAGAGAAGCCGTTACGGCTTCTCTTTAATTTGAAGCTGGCGAATATAGCTTCGCAGTCCGTCTTCCAATGAGCGCGGCTGCCATCCTAGCACCTGCCGGGCTTTCGCGTTCGAACCGCAGCAAACCATCGCTTCCCCTG
The DNA here is from genome assembly GCF_042685365.1 of Paenibacillus thailandensis. Classification (NCBI taxonomy): domain Bacteria; kingdom Bacillati; phylum Bacillota; class Bacilli; order Caryophanales; family Paenibacillaceae; genus Paenibacillus; species Paenibacillus thailandensis. The sequence continues at coordinate 452,741 of NZ_JBHUMY010000001.1, forward strand.
CGCGCATGGGCAGCCGTCCGAATTGAAGCAGCTTAAGGTCTCCGCCTTGAATACGGGCAATTCGGAAAAGCAATTCCTTTAAGGCGATGGCGGTTCCCGAGCATAAATTAAAAATATCGAACAGCGGCCCCCGATCCAGATCGTCGATCAAAAGCTCGTAGCCTTTTACCAAATCGTCAATATAGCAATAATCTCTTTGCTGCTCGCATGAGGTCAGCGCTACCGCCCGATCCGACGCCAATGAAGCAATGACGCTGGGGAGAAGCTTCGCCGGCGAGTCCAGCGGACCAAAAGGAATAAATATGCGCGCAATCCGTGCAGGCAGTCCGTATTGTGCCGCCAGCTGCCCGACCCGTATCGTTTCGGTCAGCTTGGATAAGCCGTAGGCGGAGCTCGGCCAGCAAGCCTCGTCTTCCCCAAGCGGCGAGTCGGAGCTACCGTATTCCGATTGCGTGCCCGTCACCACAACGCCCCTGCAGCCGTTAAGGGACAGCGCTTCGAACAGCGGCGCCAAGGGCAGCACGTTGATTTCGTTTCCCTTACGAAGATCGTAGTTGAAGCCTTCATAATCTTTCACGTAACCCGCATGGTGAACCCATACTTCCGGTTTTTCGGTTTCGACAAACCGCTTCAACGCGCTGCTGTCGGTTATATCGAGCTGCGCGAGCCGAACGTTCGCCGCAGCCGCGGCGTTTAACCTGTCGCTTCGGATCGAGGAGTAGCTGTCTCTCCCGTTGCTGATCGTACCGACGACCGTATGGTGAAGAGAAGCCAGATGCACGGCAATATGGCAGCCGATGAAGCTGCTGACGCCGGTCACGACGATTTTCGCTTTATGAGTCATAGTTAACCCCCGCTGACTTTGCTTTCCCACATGCCTCTCGCGTTCAACGACACCCGTCCTGCCGTCCGCCGCCTCGTTTTCCTATTGGCTTGAAGCTTTTTTCTTGGAACCGTTCGTTTTGATTTTTTTAATGTTTTTCTTCTTTTGGCCGTTTTTACTGATTTGGCAGCCGAGCGCAGCTTTTTGGCCTTTTTTGCCCTGACGCGTCTCGTTTTGCGAGCCGCCCGCCGCTTCGCGCCCGCCGTTCGGCTTGCTTGCTGCCCGTCTGCCAATGCCTCCTCATGCGGTTCCTCATCGAGCTCATCCGAAGTTTTAAAGAAATCGTTCGAAAGCGCAAACGGATCGTCGATTGCCGGATCATTGAAATAGCGGGTGCGGTAAACCTTCTTTGACTCCCGCTCGATCGTCGTGCCGTCATAAAAACAGTTATAGCTCCATTCGAGGCCGTGAAGCATGGCTTTGTCCTCTTCGTTCAGTTCCGCCTCGTATTCGTCTCTTAACTGCATCAACAGCTGCTGCTGCCGCTCCGGAAGATAATGCATTGACGACATGTAGAGCGTATTATAGCAAGAGAAATGAACGCAGCGCAGCGGCAAGCCTTCCGCCAAAAAATGCTGTTCTTCGTCCAAACTAAGCGTTCGTTGGTGATAGTTCCAAAAAGCGAAGTTATAGCCCGGATGTCTTAAAATGTGCACGCGGTCGAAATAAGAAGGCACCAGATCGATCCAGGTTTGATCGCCGAAGTGTTCATCGTTTAAATAACCGTCATGTTCGATGCGTCGAATCCACCAATCGATAAATCCGGCCGAAGAATTGTCTCTTTTCACTCCAATAAAACCGGCATTATTGATGCCGTAATATTTGACGGTCTTTAAATAGCCCGGATCGAAAGGATCCGGCGAGTGAATGAGATGGGGAGTCAGTATAATGGAGTAATGCCGGAATAGATCGAAAATCTCGGCGAAAGGGCCCAGCACCTTCATATCCGTGTCCAAATAAACGAACTGCTCCTCTTCCGTATACTTCTCGAATGCGTATTTTAAAATTTGCGCCTTGCCCGCCCCTCCGGCTTCCACAACGCTATATTGAAATATAAACTTGTTGAAATTCGGGAAAAAATGCAAGTCCTGAAAGAGAACGATTTCGTCAAAATACGGATACGAAAAGGCTTCGGAAGGGATATGCCTTTCCATTAAACCGACGATCACTTTACAGTCGGGCATATGCGTTTTTGCCGATTTCGCCATTACCATCGCCCTAGGCAAATGTCCCGAGGACGTGGCCGTCACGATTATCATAGTGTTCGCCAACCTCCGATTCCATCGTTTTAGCTGTGAAGCAATATTATTGGCCAAAAAAACTGTTGGACAGAAGAAACGGATTGCTTATATCGGGCCTGGTATGATGAAACATGCGATACACTTCCCTGGTCTGGTCCTTAATCGGTTCCCCGCTGCTAAAACAATCGTAGCTCCAGCGAGTTCCGCTTAAATAACCGATGTCGATCTGTCCCAGTTCGTTGGCGTAATCGTTTCTCAGCTTGTTGTAGTAATTCTGCTGGTCTTCCCGAAGCGTCCGGATAACGTGAACAAAAGTCGAATTATAGTGGGAGAAGTGGAAGCAGCGCAGCGGCAATCCGTCAATTAATATTTGATCCCCGGAAATCGATGCGGTTCTTTCATGATAATTCCAAAAAGCGGTATTGTATCCGGGATGCCTCAAAATATAGACGTTATCGAAATAAGGAGGCACAAAATCGATCCACGACTGATCGCCGAAAATCTCCGAATCGATATAGCCGTGATGCTCGATTTGGCGAATCCACCAATCCAGAAACTTTATCGCGGCTTGATCTCTTTTGATCGCGACGAAGCCGGCGTTATAAATGCCGTGGAATTTAATGTTTTTGATTTGCTGAAGGCTGAGCGGCTCCGGAAAATGAATCAAATGCGGCGTAATAACGATCGAATGATCGCGGAAAATATCTTGCAGCTCTTCAAACGGACCGTAAACCTTCATATCGGTATCGAGATAAACAAAAATCTCTTCGGATTCGTATTTTTGACAGGCATATTTTAAAATTTGCGCCTTCCCCGTTCCTGCGCCTTCGGCCGCTTTGTATTGGAAAATAAACTTATGAAAATTGGGATAAATACCGGTGTTTTTAATAAGGACAATTTCGTCGCAGCAGTCCAAATTCCAATGAGGATAGGGGAGATTTTCTTCCATCAAGCCTATAATCACTTTACACTGCGGCATATGCTGTTTGACCGACTTCGCCATAAGCTTCGATCTTGGCAAATGAGCGGCAGTTGTCGAGGTTACGATGACCATAAGAAACCTCCTGTCTGATGCTGGCATCTCGAATTCCGGATCGAACTCCTTGCATCCGCTTGAAGCGGGCCGTTCGGCATTCGCCTCCAGGGATATCTATCACTACTTGATGTCTTTATGAAATGATCTGCCTTTTGCCTTATACTATGTTTGCCTAGTTTCATAGGAAACCCCTTCATAAGTCTATATTTGAATCAAAATAAAACCGTTTTGTATTAGTTCCGGCTTTCCGGTCATATGATACTATGAATCGGATTATCGACTTACGGGAGGAATGGCGGATGACGCAGGATGAAATCCGCGATCTGGAGCGGGCTATCGATGAAATAACCGAGATCGCGCAAGGATTTGGACTCGATTTCTATACGATGCGATACGAAATATGCCCCGCGGACATCATTTATACGTTCGGCGCGTACGGCATGCCGACGCGCTTCAGCCACTGGAGCTTCGGCAAGACGTTCAACAAGATGAAGATGCAATACGACTTCGGATTAAGCAAAATTTACGAGCTGGTCATCAACTCCGACCCCTGTTACGCTTTTTTGCTGGAGGGCAATTCCCTCATTCAAAATAAGCTGATCGTCGCGCATGTGCTCGCCCACTGCGATTTCTTTAAAAACAACGCCCGCTTCAGCCGCTCGAACCGCAATATGGTGGAAAGCATGTCCGCTACCGCCGACCGCATTCATCAATACGAGATGGATTACGGCGCCGAGGAGGTGGAGAAGTTCATCGACGCGGTGCTTGCCATTCAGGAGCATGTCGATCCGACGATCATCAAGCCGTACCAGCTGGACAAAACAAGATATATCGAGCTGATGAAGAAAGAAAAAGGCCGCTCGACCAAGATCGCTGCCGAATCGGAATACGACGATTTATGGTCGCTTGATCCGGAAATGCGGAAGGACGCCGCCCCGGAGCCGAATTATAAAAAGTTTCCGCCGGAGCCGGAGAAGGATCTGGTCTGGTTCATCGAGGAATATTCCACGATTCTGGAGGACTGGCAGCGGGACGTCATGTCGATGCTGCGCGACGAGATGCTTTATTTCTGGCCGCAGATCGAGACGAAAATCATGAACGAAGGCTGGGCGTCGTATTGGCATCAACGGATCATTCGCGAGCTGGATTTGACCAGCGACGAGACGATCGAATTCGCCAAGCTCAATTCGGCCGTCGTGCAGCCATCGCGGCACAGCCTGAACCCGTATTATCTCGGCCTGAAAATATTCGAGGATATCGAGAAGCGCTGGGACAATCCGACCGAGGAGGAGCGCGAGCGGTTCGGCCGCGTCCCCGGCCAAGGACGGGCGAAAATATTCGAAGTGCGCGAAAACGACTCCGATCTCTCCTTCCTTCGCAACTATTTGACGAAGGATCTGGTGAAGGAGCTGGACTTGTATATATTCGAGAAGAAAGGTCCGGAGTGGAAAATAACGGACAAATCGTGGGAAAACATTCGCGATCAGCTCGTATACTCCCGCGTCAACGGCGGCTTCCCGAGCATCGTCGTCGCGGACGGCGACTTCAACCGGATCGGCGAGATGTATCTGGTCCATCAATACGAGGGCATCGAGCTTGACCTGAAATATGTAGAGCGCACTCTCCCCTACGTCGTGCAGCTGTGGGGCAAGTCGGTTCACCTGGAGACGGTCGTCGAGGATAAAAAAATCGTCTTCAGCTGCGACGGCAAGAAGACGAGCAGAAAATTTATTTAGTCAGTCTGGTCGCGCCATCGTGCGCGATTTTTGATTACGTGGTCAAAGATATCATATGAACCCTTACTTTACGGCAAAAAACAAGAATCCATTTTGAAAAAAGATGAATCAAAATGGATTCTTGTTTAGCTGATTTAAGTTGGTACAAAGTTCGACCTTTCACTCTCGTCGAATAAAAAGCGGTTTTATTCCCTTACTTAAGTTCAGGAGTATTTGAAGGAAGTGTCCGAGCATTTGTAGATTGCTCGAAAGCGTAAGCAAGGTTTAGCAGCTTCTGTTCACTATAAGCTAGACCAAAGAAAGATATACCAACCGGCATTTCATCCGAAGTCGTTCCGGCAGGAACCGTTACCTCCGGGAACCCGGTAGCCGAAGCTACATAACCGGCCGCGTACGTATCATAAGCTTCACAGACATAGGATGGGTCCTCTTGGTCGAAACGAGGCGATGCTGGACAAGACATCGTCGGAAATACGATGGCATCCAACTCGTTTTGTTCCATAATCCGTTCTATTTCTTTTCGCACATTCGGGATTTCGATCGTTATTTTCTTCATATATTCAGCGGAAGACTTATACGGAGCTTGTTCAAGAGCGGTCTTATATCCTCCGATACGTGCCGGATTAACCGGAGTCTTCGAATTCACAACCTCTTCCGACTCGCTAATGGAAATGATTTCTTGCAATGTACGCGGGAAATTCCCATCTAAACGATTAAGATATTTCTCCAACTGAACTTTAAATTCTGCGTCTCCAACAGGACCTAAGATTGGTGTCCACAAATATTTCGTGGTTTCCGAGAAGGTTACAGGAACAATCTCCGAGCCCATTCGAGACATTTTTCCTATGGCCTTGTCAATCACCGCATCAACTTCTGCATTACCTCCGAAGAAATCCGTTGCAACCCCGATTCTAGCGGTTTGCAACGAGTTCTTGTCTAAAGAAGAACTGTAATCTTTTACGATATGGTTTTTGGCGGCTAAGGTCGCGTAATCGTTCTGATCCACTCCGGCCATGATACTCAGTGCGATGGCTGCATCCGATACAGTTCTGGCAATAGGGCCAGTGGTATCTAACGATAATGAAGAAGGGATGACCCCACTTCTGCTTGTTAGTCCTAGCGTGGGTCTAATCCCAACTAAACCCGTAACGTTGGCTGGACCTCTTATGGACCCGGAAGTGTCCGTCCCCAAACCGAATACGGCAAAGTTAGCTGCGACAGCGGCTGCCGTACCGCTGCTGGATCCGGACGCATCCCGCTTCAAGTTATAAGGGTTCAATGTAAGCCCGCCTAAAGAGCTATATCCTAATCTACCGAAAGAGGCGGCGAATTCGGACATATTGGTTTTGGCTAAAATAATGGCTCCCGCCTCTTTAAGCTTCTTAATCGTAAATGCATCTTGACTCGCATAATTCCCCTTCAAGGTTACCGAGCCCGCTGTAGTTTGCATGCCGGATACGTCAAAGTTATCCTTAACGACGATGGGTATTCCGTGCAATTTACTTCTTGGGCCTTTACTTTCCCTTTCGGCGTCTAATTCCTTTGCTATTTCTAGTGCCTCGTCATTAATGGAGATGATCGAATTTATTGCCGGTCCATTCTTGTCATAAGCTTCAATACGTTTCAAGTAATATTCTACGAGTTGCTCAGACGTTATTTTATGTGAATTTAATGCAAGATACAGTTCGTCAATGCTTTTTTCAAAGGGATTGAATTCCGTCTCTTCTGCATAAACGCTTTGAAAAGGCATAGTGATGGTTACGAAGAAGATGGTAAGTAACACTTTGGATGCGACCATTTTTCGAAACATGTTCTCTCAGCTCCTGATTCTTGTTAGATTAAGTGATAGCTAATGACAGATAATTTTTATCCCCTTCCTACTCCCCTTGTGTAATGTAAGTGAAAAAGAAGCTCCAAAGGCCGTGTCCAAAGTTTTTATAGGAATTTCGGCCGGAATGATCGTCGGAGTACCTATTGCAAGCTTTATGGATAATACTTTTTCATATGAATGGGCCATGGCGTTCTTTTTAATTGTAAATGCCCTTGTTTTCGTAGCTACATTACTATTTGTTCCTTCTATGCCTGTGAAGGAGAGATTAACTTATGGTTCGCAATTTTCCGTATTAAAGAGGCCCGTTCTATGGATTTCTATCGTAGCTGTAATTTTGATAAACGGATCGATTTTTGCAGTCTATAGTTACCTTAGTGAGTATCTTGGAACGGTGTCTATTATGTCACCTAACATCATAAGTTTGACGTTATTTATTTACGGGAGTGCTAATATCATTGGAAATATTGCCGTAGGAAGGCTGCTTACTCATAGCCCCTCCAAAGCAGTGTTCATGTTTCCTTTGTTATTGGCAGCTGTCTATACCGTTTTATTATTCACAGGTCAATTTGCTGTATCTATGATCATCACAACTATATTCTGGGGAATAGTGGCCGGTGGAATCATGACAAACATTAATCAGTATTTGATTATGTCCGCAGCCCCCCAAGCACCTGATTTTGCCAATGGATTGTTTATATCCGCATGTAATGTAGGAACAACAGTGGGTGCAGCTGTAGGAGGGGTATTTATATCCCAATTGGGAACACCCTATGTGATGTTAGCAGGAATCATGTTTTTGGTTCTAGGCTTTGTATCCATTTTGATTAGAAGCTATATGTTTTCTTCAGCTCGTCAACTTTCTTAAATAAACAGGTTTAATTGATGGGATTCGCCCGATCATGATATAATGAATCACGCCTAAAAATCTAACTAATGTTAGTTAGATTTTTAGGCGTTAACCTGAAAGGAGAGTAATTATGGCTTGGTTATTTCTAATTGTTGGAGGTATTTTGGAGGTAGGTTGGGCTTTAGGCTTGGCGTATTCTAATGGGTTTACAAAATTAGAAGTAGTTGTTCCTACGTTGATCTCGGCAGTGTTCAGTTTTTACTTTTTTTCGAAGTCGTTGAAACTGTTGCCCGTATCTACCGCGTATGCCATTTTTACAGGTCTTGGATCTTTCGGAACTGCAGTTATAGGAATGGTATTCCTGGGCGATTCTGTAAGTGTGCTAAAAATCATATTTATCATATCCTTAATAAGCTGCATTATCGGATTGAAATTTGTATCTAAAGAGCCTGAAACTGGAGGAAGTAAATAACATGGGTTGGATTTTTATCGTTATCGCGGGATTACTGGAAGTTGGAGTCGTTATATCCTTAAAGTTCGCTGAAGGATTTTCAAGATTGAAACCTACATTAGCTTTTATAAGCTCTATGCTGCTAAGTCTCTTTTTCCTTTCCTTGTCCCTGAAAGAAATTCCAATTAGTATTGGTTATGGTATTTGGACAGGTATTGGAGCAGCCGGAAGTGTCTTAACAGGGATGTTTTTATTTAAAGAAACGAAAGACATGAAGCGACTATGTTTAGTTGCTGGTATTATTATAAGTATTGTTGGATTAAAGTTAGTATCTTAAAAAATTATCGAGGTGTAATTTGGTGAGCAAAGGTGAAGAAACAAAAGAAAAAATACTAAAGAGTGCTCTAAACTTATTCTCTACGAGAGGTTATGACCAAACGTCTATCCGAGATATAGCAATAGAAGTAAATATTAAAGCACCTTCCATATATGCCTATTTCTTAAGTAAAGAAGAGTTGTTTATAAATGTAATTCATTTTGCAATGAAGGAATATACAATTTTTGTACAAGATCATGCTTTCATCATGGAAGATCAATCCGTTGAAAAGAAATTATATGAATTAATGAAATCTTTATGCGATTACTTTTCTGAAAATGAGTTTGGACGCTTCATAAATAGGTGTTTTACTTTACCACCTGAACAATTTAAAGAGAAATTAGTTCAACTTTATCTAGAAAGTGAAAAAGAAATTAAAAAAGTACTATTAAAAATTTTAAGTACTGATGCTGAAAAATTTATATCCATAGACTTAATTTTAGCCTCTTTTTTCTGCAACCTAGATGGAATGCTTCTCTATAGAGTGAATTACTCTCGAGAGCATTACGAAAAAAGACTAGAAGAAATCTGGCAAGTGTTTTGGCGAGGAATTCAAAAGTGATTGATTTTAGACAGGGTGAAGAGAAAATGATACAAAATAAACAGGATGCCATTGAAATTGTGGGTGCATCTGAAAATAACCTGAAGCATATTGATCTGACCATACCAAAAGAAAAATTAGTGGTTTTCGTAGGCGTTTCCGGTTCAGGAAAAAGTTCTTTAGCTTTTGATACGATTGCAGTGGAGAGCAGTCGACAATGGCAGGCCTCCTATCCTCTTTATTTGAGGAATAAAATGCCGCAATATGAGCGTCCTGCTGTCGAATATATTCATAACCTTACTCCTTCTATCGTTGTAGACCAAAAACCATTAGGTACAAACGCCCGTTCAACAGTGGGAACGGCTACGGATGTAGCTCCATTAATCCGCCTCCTGTTCTCGCGTGTAGGAGATCCAAGTGCAGGAGGGGCTACAGCTTATTCTTTTAATCACCCGTTAGGCATGTGTCCTACATGTACGGGTCTTGGAGTATGTTTGGAACTCAATGAGGACAGCCTTTTTGACCAAGAGAGGACGATTCAACAAGGCGGAATCCGTTTCAGCCAATTTTCTGCTGGTTGGCAAAGCCGATTATACTTAGGTAACCCGTTTCTTGATCAAGATAAAAAACTGAAGGACTTTAGTGATGAAGAGTGGGAGATCCTTCAATACGGCACAAATGAACCATTAAAAATAGAGTTGACCTCCAACAATACCGGTAAATCAGACAAAGTGGACTATGAGGGAGTGATCCCCCGTTTTCGCAGGCTATATCTCAATCGGGATATTTCCACATTAAAAAAGAGTCTGCAAAATGAAATTATGTCCTTTGTGCAAACACGTCCTTGCCCTGTCTGTAGAGGTACAGGACTGAATCCAAATGCATTGGCATCCAAAATTAACAACTATAATATTGCTGATTACTATGATATGCAAGTAAGTGATTTGCTTCCTATCCTTCGAAAAATCAATACCCCAGTAGGTGCTTCAATCGCCAAGCAAATAGCAGATAGCTTAAGCCACATGGTTGAGGTGGGGTTAGGATATCTGACCCTGTCACGAAGGACAGACACGCTTTCTGGCGGGGAAATTCAACGTCTAAAAATGATACGTCATTTAGGAAGTAATTTGAGCAATATCACTTATATTTTTGATGAGCCTACTGCCGGACTTCACCCTGATGATGCCAAACGGATTGCTGCATTGCTTTTAAAGCTGCGCGATAAACATAACTCAGTTCTTGTAGTTGAGCACAGCCGAAGCATGATCGAACTTGCAGATGAGGTTGTAGAGCTTGGGCCGCAAGCAGGTTATCATGGCGGACATCTTGTTTTTCAGGGAACCGTTGAATCTCTCAAAATGGCGGATACACAAACCGCCCAAGCATTGCGTGAGCCAGTCATTCTAAACCGGTCACCTCGAACATGGAAAGATGCATTCCGGATAGAAAATGCCACGATTAACAATTTAAAGAAAATATCTGTTTCCATCCCCAAAGGTGTATTAACAGTTGTTAGCGGTGTAGCAGGATCCGGTAAAAGCAGCTTAATTCGCAAGGAATTTGTTACACGTTACCCGGAATCCGTTGTTATTGATCAAAAACCTATCGGTACATCGTCTCGGTCTACTCCAGCAACATATACCGGAATAATGGATGAGATCCGTAAATTATTTGCAAAGGAAAATGGTGTTGGTCCGGAATGGTTCAGTTCGAACTCAAAGGGGGCATGTCCAGTATGTAATGGTACAGGTGAAATAAAGCCTGACGTTGCGTTTGCAGATGCTGTAGCCATTATCTGTGAAAAATGTGGTGGAGGTCGTTTTAATTCCAAAGCATTGAGCTTTAGATATTTGGGGAAAAATATTCAAGAGGTACTGGCACTCACAATTGATCAGGCACTAACATTTTTCTCAGAAAAGAAAATAGTAAACCGATTAATAAGTCTACAAGACGTTGGTCTAGGCTATATGACGCTCGGTCAGTCTACGAGCACCTTTTCTGGTGGAGAAAATCAGAGATTGAAACTTGCCAGTGAGCTTCACAAAAAAGGGAACATTTATGTACTTGATGAACCGTCAACAGGTCTACATCATCATGATATCAAGCGGTTGGTTGCGTTATTTGATCAGCTCATAAATCAAGGAAATACCGTAATCATCGTGGAGCATCGGTTGGAGATGATTGCATTGGCTGATTGGGTCATCGATCTAGGGCCTTATGGCGGAAATGAAGGTGGACGAGTCGTATTCAGCGGAACACCCGCCGATTTAATGAATTGTAAGGAGTCTGTTACGGCACGTTATCTAAAATCAGTAGTAGATCATTCTAATTAGTCTGTTGATCTGAAAGCTTTTCACCTAGAGACGGTCGCCGAGGATAAAAAATCGTCTTCAGCTGCGATGGCAAGAAGGCGGGCCGAAAATTTTATATAACAGTTAATCGCGCTCTCGGCGCGATTTTTTATTAGCTGCACCCGTGGGAATCGGCTTTATCGTATTAGGCTTCCATGTTAAACAGCTTGTCAAGCGATATTTGAAAATCCTGGAACACGTTCGACCGTACGTTATCTTGCTCCGTATATAAATCCCGCACCTGATGCAAGCCATCCTGCAGCGCATATACATGAACCGTGCGATTCCCAGGATCAACGATCCAATATTCCTGGACGCCATATTTCTGATAAAGATTAAATTTCTCATTAAAATCCTTAAGCGCCGTTGATGGCGACAACACTTCGATAATCAAAGTCGGAGCGCCTTGACAGCCGTTCTTGGAAATCTGATTCTTGGAGCAGACCATCGACAGGTCAGGCTGCGTCACATGATCAGGCGTATCAAATTGATCGCTCTCGCTGAAGAACACGGCGAACGGAGCGACAAACACATAACAGCTTTGATTCTGCAAGTACGTTCGCAGCGCGAAACGCATCTTGATAAGTGCGCTGCTTTTTCTCATCCTGATCCGACACTTGGATCTACCTCCTTCGGATCATTCGCTTGTTACCGGCTTATTTATAATTCACATTGTTTAATCTGTTCGATGATTACGTCTGTTGCCCAACACCACAATCTCGTTCGATGGACTTGTGAAAATCTGGTTGTGTGTACCTGAATTATACCACAAGACGATGCGAATTCTCAGCGCGGAGTTGTTTTGTTACCTTTACCTATTAGAAGGCGGGATCGGCGGCCCATGCTGCAAGCCAGCGGCGAATTCGCCTTCGCGTCGGGTATCCCGTTTTGGGCAGCATCGGCACAGTCGTTTCGGGGCAGCTTAAGGGACGATGCGCTAAATATAAAAAATCAACAAAATAACCAATATTATAATTGGGGTGATCCATATTGCATAAAGCGGTCGTATATGATGAAGACGAAGCATGGGAAACATCATGCAATTAAACAAGAACGAGCACATCCAAGACCAACCATGATGGTATGACATATAACCAATTTCTTTGCCAATCCACTCTAATGAAGAATAGATCATTATCCATTTCAGATAGTGGCCCAAAACCGGTACTTTTTGATTTGGGAAGTTGGACAAAAAAAGCATAACTGTACATGGGAAAATAATAAAGCTATATAAATTATCAGTAATGAGTTCGTTGGGAACGTTACGCTCGTAATGCCAAAGATGGTAGAGGTTATGAGCAATGTATTGATATAGCAAGCTCATGCTTACCATGTAATATATGGTCGGCAAAAACTCCTTCCAACGTTTCCAATCAGCCCATTTCCAAGCTGAAAGTAGTGCCCATACTGTTAATGCAATGTGCAACAAAGTGAACCCCGCCTAAGTTTAATTTACATTCAAGCTTCCCCGCTTAACTGTTTCCTTATTCTTCCCTTCCAAGATATACCACGGGCTCCTCCGGCAGGAATCGTCAGACGAGTAGCGCTCATCATAAAAACAACCTTCGCCATGCAGCGGCGAAGGTTGCATTGCTGAGGTATCTGGAACAACTTGTTTCTTAAAGCTGCAAGGTGCTTAATACCTGCTTGCTTACGACATCCAATCTGGCCACTTCTTCGTCGGACAATACAATATCGACGGCTTTTAAGTTTTCAAGAAAGTGCTTTTCGTTTTGCGTTCCGATAATCGCGGATGTCAATCCTTTTTGATGGAATAACCAGTTTATCGCAATTTGCGAAAGAGTTGCGCTGTGGGCATCGGCGATCTCTTTTAACGCCAATATAAGAGCTTTCGTCTTTTGCATGTTTTCAGGCTGAAACAGCGGCCGATTCCGTCTGAAGTCGTTTACTTCGCGGCCTCCCAGATGAAAGATACCCGTCAAAATGCCTTTGGCGATCGAGTTGTAACTCATGACGCTAATCGCATTATCATGGCAGAAACGCATCAGATCCCGCTCAATATCTCTTTGCAAAAGGTTATACTCCGGCTGAATGGCGTCAATCCGCCCGAATTGCAGCGCTTCCTTTAATTGCTCCAACGAAAAGTTAGAAACGCCTATCGCTCTAATCATGCCCGATTCTTTTAATTGGTTAAGCGCATGCATCGTATCTTCAATCGGAATTTCCTTGCTTGGCGAATGGATATAGTACAGATCGATATAATCCGTATTCAATCTGAACAGGCTTTGCATTACGGCCGTGCGGACATCCGCTGGCCGCAAATGATGGGAACTGATTTTGGTGGCGATTACGCATTCCTTTCGGATCTCGCGCAGCGCTTTGCCCACGAAGAATTCCGAATGGCCTGCGCCATAGATTTCAGCCGTATCGAACGTGGTTACGCCGTTTTCAAACGCCGTGCGAAGAAGTTTGATGTTATCCTCGTCCGACTTCACTTCCCATCGGTCGATGCCGTTTCCAAAGGCGTTGCCTCCCCCAAGCTCCATCGCTCCAAATGTAATTCGAGAGACGTCGAAATTTGTTTGGCCGAGTTTTACGTACTCCATACCGAAACCACCTTTTATGTAAATGTTGGTAAACGCTTCTTTAACTATTCTTCGTTGGCCCATCGTCGGCCTCTAGATATTTTTTAACATAATGGCGGTTTTTTTATGGCGTTTTTGGAGCTCTTTTTCTGCACTTATGTAAACTCATCATTGCCTTTTTGCTGCGATGAAAGGAACGCCTGTAACGAAAGCCTCCGATCAGAGCCATTCCGATTACGACCATGATACAGCCTGCCCATTGACGCCACCCGGCCTGTTCGTTCAAGATCGCGACCGATAATAGAAAAGCCGTAAACGGCATCATCCCCGAGAAACCGGCTGCCGTCGCCGCATCGGTTCTCTGAATGCCCGCATACCAGAACATGAAGGCCAGTCCGGTTACAAAAGGACCGTACCAAACAAGCGCCAGCCAAGCATGCCATCCGATGGCGGACAAGGCGGTTAACGGATTTTCAAACAAGGACGGAACGACGCAAAGAAAAAAAAGCGATAGAGGAAACGAGCGTCGTTTGGGTCAGCGGATGAACCGTTTCCTTGCCGGAGGCTGCGGATCGAACAGCCGCCGCACGCGACAATACATTGAACGAAGCTACGCTGGCAGCGGCGCATAATACCAATGCGTTTCCCCATAAATGCGCCATAGATAACAGGCTTTCCGGCGCCAAAAAGCCTTGGATCAGAATAATGCCCGCGACGGTACACGCGATCCCGGCCATTTTGTAAGATTCCAATTTTTCCCGCAGCAGCAATCTGGCCAATAGGACTGTTAAGGCAGGCGTTGCGCCGGTCAAGATCCCTGCCTCCGCCGAGCTTGTGAACGTTAACCCGTATAAAAGAAACAAGCGAAACAAAAAAACGCCGAATAACGCCTGGCACGCCAGCAGCATCCACTCTCCCGCGGTTAGGCGCCGTACCGCCGCCATCGTTTCTTTCCATTGGAAAGGAAGCAGGCAGATCATGGACAACAACAAGCTGACAGCCGTAATGGTAAATACGCCAAGCCGACCGTTTACCAGACTTGCCGCGATAACGGAGCTTCCCGCAAGCGAGAAAGCGCCGATCAAATACAACATTCCTTTGTACGATTCCAATACGTCCACATCCCGGTCAAAAATTTACCAATTTATCTTCGAAATTGATGTTAAAATCATAGTCAATGAACCGGTAACGGGAAAGGACCAGTTCAGCCCGAATTTATGCGAACCAGTTGGAGGCTTATATGTGGGAAATCGAATTGCAAAGGCAAAGCGAAATATCCTTGAAACGACAAATTTACGCCGCCCTTCGGGATAAAATTTTGAACGGAAAGCTGCCGGCAGGCGAAGCGCTGCCTTCAACGAGACAACTGGCGATGGCCCTTAACGTATCGCGCAACACCATTAACGAAGCTTACGATATGCTGATCGCCGAAGGCTATATCCATAGCTCGCAAGGTGCCCCGTCCCGGATTGCCGATGGCTTGCAGCTCTCTCCCAAGCCGAACGGCGGCATGAACGAAACGGATGAGCCGGCTGCGTCCTTCTTGGCCGATTTCCGGACCGGCCAGCCGGATTTAAGGCAGTTTCCCCGTTATTCCTGGCAGCAAATCGCGCAGAAGAAGATGCGGGACATGACGGCAGACCAATTCGGGTATACGGGTCCGCAAGGCATGTCCGAGCTTCGCGAGGAAATATCCGCCTGGCTGTACAGAAGCAAAGCGCTCGCCGTTCATCCCCGCGACATCTTCATTACCGCCGGCGCCACGCATGCCCTTCACGTCGTAGCGGACCTGATGTTCCAGGACGCACGGGAGCTGCTCGTGGAAGATCCTTGCAATATCCACATGCTGCAGACGTTCATCAACAAAGGTTATGCCGTCCGCGGCATTCCCGTGGACCGCGAAGGTCTTCGAACGGAGTTGCTGGACGGTCGCCCCGGCAGCCTCGTCTATGTCACCCCGTCCCATCAATTTCCGCTTGGCGGCATATTGCCGGCCTTTCGGCGGGCGGGACTGATCCGATTCGCAAGGGAAAACGGAAGCTATATTGTGGAAGACGATTATGACAGCGAGTTCCGATATTATGGAGCTCCGGTAAGCCCGTTATATGCCATGGATCCGGAGAGGGTCATCTACGTCGGCACATTCAGCAAAGTACTGTTTCCGGGCCTCCGTATCGGTTACGTCGTTCTTCCCGCCGAATTGCATAATCGGTGGCGGCGCCTGCGCACCTACACGGATGTGCAGAACCCTCCCTTCGAGCAGGCGGCGCTTGCGGAGTTCCTTCGGACCCGAAAGTTCGACAAGCACATCGGAAAGATGCGAAAGGTTTACAGAGAACGCCGGGAGGCTCTGCTGTCGGCGCTTAAGGAATATTTCGGAACGGGATGGCAACCGTGGGGAGACGCGGCCGGGCTGCATCTTGCAGTCGATTTTCAAGACATGGTGTTTGACGAGCCATGGATGAAGGCCAGCAGGCAGCACAAAATCCGGGTTACCCCCGTAGATTATCATTGTATTCGAAAGGGAGCCCATCCCCATAAGCTGCTGTTCGGGTACGGCCATCTGGAGCCCGGCGAGATTTGCAAAGGAATGGAAGTTTTACATCAGTTTTTTGAAAAAGGACTATAGTTTAAAACAGGAACATGAATACAACAGGGACCTAGCTTAGCGCTAGGCCCCTGTTGTTATCTAATTATAAATCCATAATTTGTAGATGAATTTATCCGAAATTCGTTGTATGGGCTCACCCTTCCTAAAGATTTATGATGAAGTTCAGAGGAAGGGAGGGGGAATTGCTCCAAATAATTTCATGTGTACGCCTTAAATTGAAAGCGTTTTATTCCATTAAGCTCGCCGGCATACTCTGACGGCAGCCAACTCATTCAAGGGGTGAATTTGATGTTCGTTTCACGGAAAAGATGGTTTTCCGGCATTCTCGCTTCGGTACTGTTCTCTTCTTTATTTGTATCGGGGCATGCATTACCGGCCTCAGCAACAACTTCCGGCTTGTCCGGCGGCGTTTCTCCCTCTTCTCCGGCGGTCAGCAGCAAGGAGGCCATCATCGAAGCCGAAGACGGAGTCATGTCCGGCGAGGTCAGTATCGGTTCCGCCGGCACGGGCTATTCCGGTACCGGTTACGCCAACTTTAAAAGCACAGGGTCGTTAATCCTTACTTATCATGCGGCTGAAAGCGGCCTTTACGATCTTGCAATCGGTTACAGCGCTCCTTACGGGGCCAAAAAGACAAGTCTGACAGTCAACGGCCAGACAAGCGAAATCTCCCTCCCCGCAACCGAAAGCTACACGGAGGTGCCCGGCGGTAAAGTGATGCTGAATGCGGGCGATAACACGTTTCAATTTGATCCTAACTGGGGCTGGTACAATATTGACTACGTCAAGCTGTCTGCAGCGGCCTCCCCGGCTCCGCATCAAGTGAAGAATAAGCTGGCGAACCCGAATGCGACCGTGGAAACCAAGGCGCTAATGAGTTACTTCGTCGAGCATTACGGCAGGAACATTTTTTCCGGCCAGCAAACCCTCGAGGATGCGGAGTGGATTAAAGAGCAGACCGGAAAGTATCCTGCAATCTTATCTACGGACATGATGGATTACTCCCCTTCCCGCGTCGAACATGGTACCACCTCAACCGAAGTGGATAAGGCGATCCAATGGGCTAGAGAAGGCGGAATTGTCTCGTTCGTCTGGCACTGGAACGCTCCTGGCGGGCTGTACGACATCCCCGGAAAGGAATGGTGGCGCGGGTTTTATGCGGACTCAACGGCCTTCGACGTTCAATATGCGCTCGACCATCCGGATTCCGAGGATTATCGGCTAATTCTGCGGGACATCGATGCCATCGCCGTTCAGTTGAAACGCCTTCAGGACGCTCACGTTCCGGTGCTGTGGAGACCACTGCACGAAGCGGAAGGCGGATGGTTCTGGTGGGGAGCCAAAGGACCGGAACCCGCCAAGCAGCTGTACCGCCTCATGTACGAGCGCCTTACGGAATATCATCAGCTGAATAACCTGATATGGGTATGGAACTCCGAAAGCCCCGATTGGTATCCAGGCGACGATGTCGTTGATATCGTAAGCGTGGACATCTACAATCCGGCAGGCCATTACGGACCGAGTATCGCCAAATACGACAGCCTCGTGAATCTCGTCAATGACAAGAAGCTGGTCGCCATGCCCGAAAATGGGCCAATCCCCGATCCGGAGCAGCTTCAGGCCTATTCCGCGCATTGGCTCTTCTTCAGCACGTGGGCAGGCGATTTCATTCGCGACGGACAACATAACTCCCTGGATCATATCCAAAAAGTTTTTAACAGCGAATACGTTATTACAAGAGATGAACTTCCGGAAAATCTATATACTTCGAGCAAGTATAAAGCAAAGAAAGGCTCCACACCGCACTAGTAATGCCGAATCATGAAATCGCTCCCATTAAAATATGTGGAAGGCTAACTTGTTAGTTGTTATAGGAAGTTATCTTGTCTATATAGGGAGTAAAGATTATCATGATCGTCATCATTAAGTAGGTCAATGCAACTAAAATAGCTTGCTCTGAAACGAAAGCTGTCGCCCTCGGAAAATTCCGGTGGCGACAGCCATAGAAGCAAGGAACTGCCGTACTCTTTGACCGATCTGAGACGGATCCCCGTTTCTGATTTTAAAAGGGTTATGGATTAATACAATACGGGAAGCTTATCAAGGGTTATCGCATATTCATGATGGTATGCCTGACGCAGCTCCTCCTCGGAAGTCCATTCTGCGGTCGATCCGAACTCATTCGACCAGGTCATATACCAAACCCACGGAATTCTTGTTATCGACAGCTGCTTTATGCTCGGCAGCACTCCGATCTCTCCTAATGCAACTAACTTCGGTTCCGAGGTTATACGGACCAGCTCCTCATATTCGGGCCGCAAGTGGGTATGACTATGCTTGGGAGGGTACAGGTCTCTGGATATGACATCCGCCACATCATCCCCCACATACCCTTCTGCCAACGGGGAGTTCCAAACCCAGATCAGATTGTTCAGCGCATGAACGCGAGTATACCGGTCGTACATGATGCGGTACAGCTGCTTGGCCACCTCGGGGCCTTTGTGTCCCCACCAGAACCAATCTCCTTCGGCTTCATGGAACGGTCTCCACAGAATGGGGATTCTTTTCTCGCAAAAAGGTTTCAGAATATCGGCCATATGATCCATATCGGAAATTAAAGCCTTATGCTCATCCGTTCCTTCTATTACGGCCTTGGAAGCGTCAAATGTCGTATTGCTCGAATAAAATCCTTTATCCCAGCTCCCAAAAGGCGAGAACCAATGCCAGGTGAACGTGATCAACCCCTTTCGTTCCGCCCATTCCCAGGCCCGGTCCAGCGTGTTGCGGTTCTCTTCGATTTCAAGCAGGCATTCTGCACTGCTGTTGTCGTAATTAATATTGGGCGAATAACTTAACAGCTCGAAGCCGCAAAGCGCAGGAAGCTTCCCCGTAACCTGTTCAATATACCGGAGTTCCTTCTGTACATTGGTTTGGGTATGTTGGCCGGTAATAATGGCTTTTCCGGATATGCCGCGCAAGTATCGGAGAACCGATGTTACTTCGTTCAAAGCGTTCGGATTGCAAGGTGACAGGTCAGCCATATTCATAGGATTCATGGGTCTCTCCTTCAGTTTGGTTTAATTTCGCGCTCCTGGAAAAAAGGGGCGTGTCCCTCTCCGGCAGGAAAGTGAGAACGGCCCCTTCTTTTCATGAAACGAGTTATTTGGCGGACCAGAGCTTGATCCGGTCTTGAATATGCTTGGTGTAGGAGGCCTCCATTTCTTCTACGCCTGCCTCCTCCAATTCAGCCATATAAGCGTCCCAAATCTTATCGAAGTCTTCCGGCTTGGACATGACAGCCTCCGGAATGCGTTTCCAGGTAATGTCCTTCATCTTGGCTCCCAGGATAACGGCAGGATCATCGTTAGGAAGCGACATCGTATATGCTGCTCCGTATGCTCTCGGTTGGAATTCTTCTTCCTTGGGGAAAAGATCTTTCCAATGCTCGGCGTTATATGCTTTCAGGGCTTCCTTTTCCGGCTCGCTATAAGCCAAAGTCAACATTTCCGGGTAACTGCGAGTGAAGTAGTTGCCGGTCGAATCCTTGATGCCGTCGCCGTAATGAACCATCAAGTTCCAGTACAGTCCGATGCCGGACTCTTTTTGGAACGCCGCGTTATCGTTGTTCATCCGTTCTTGTACGGCCGGAATGATTGTCCGTTTACCGTTCTCCATCGTATAATGCTTTCCCTCAATACCCCAATTGTTCAGGATTTGCCCTTCTTCCGATGCCAGAAAGTCCAGGAACTTGATCGCACGTACCGGATCCTTGCATGTACTCGAAATCGAGATTCCGTATCCTCCGTCAAAGCCGGCGGCCCAGAAGCTGGTATCCTTGTATTCCTCGCTCATGGTAACCGGATAATGACCGTAAGTCTGGTCGAATTTACCCGCGGCCTTCAGCGCATTTTGACCGTCGCCATAATCCCATTCCGGACTTGCCAAGCCAAGAACCCTGCCCGAAGCGACCTTCGCCTTGAATTGATCGGTTTTCTGCACGAAGCTTTCCGGATCGAGCAATCCGATGTCGTTCATGTGATTCAACCAGCGGAAAAACTCCTTTTCTTCCGGACGGCGGAAATGGTAAATCGCTTCGTGCGTTTGTTGATCGATGAAGTATTCGCCGTCGTCCGGTCCTCCGGTCGTCTGGAAGCCCAAGTTGGTCACCTGGTACATATGCCAATCGTCCGCATTCAGAGACAAGCCGATATGTTTATTGCCGTTTTCATCCGTTGGATGCTTGGTGATATAATCTTGAATCACTTTCTCGAAATCCTTCACCGTACGAATTTCCGGATAACCTGCCTCCTTGACGACACGGTGCTGGAGTTCAAAACCTCCTTCGGCTTTAAACTTCTTCTCGTCGACGGAGGACCAGGTCGGAATCGCATAGATCGATTGGTCGTCGAGACTGTACTTCGTTCGAACAATCTTGTCCCCCAGCATTTTTTTGATGTTCGGAGCATGCTTGTCGATCAAATCCGTCAGATCGATAACGGCGCCGGCGTCGACGAGCTTGCCTAAATCCGCCTTGGCCGCGATTAAATCCGGGTATTTGCCCGTTGCCGCAATCAACGAAATCTTTTGCACCGGGTCGCCGACCGCAAATTCGGCATCCAAGGTTACGCCGGTTTTCTGCGTGATGATCTTTCCGACCTCGTCCTCCATGTTATTCCAATTCGTGCTGGAGTCTTCCGAAAAATAAGTGAACGTGATCGGCTTCAAGTTACTGTCTGCCGTCCCGGAGAGAGCATTTCCTTCGTTCTCAGCCGAAGACGGGCCATTGTTTCCGCTGCACCCTGCAAGCGATACCGCTAAAGTCAGCGCCATTAGAGACGTGATCACCTTTTTGTTCCGTGACTTCATAAAGCGTACCCCCAATTGAATAATGATTTTGTATGATGCAAGCGATATGCCGGGACACACCGGTTACGGCGGTTTAGCTCTTTACGGCGCCAAGCGTCATGCCTTTAACAAAATATTTTTGCAAAAAAGGATAAACGATAAGAATCGGTACCGTAACGACGATCGTAATCGCCATTTTTACGGATTCCGGCGAAACCTGCGCCATGCGCTGGGCCATATTGGCGGCGTCCTGGGAATTGGTTGCGCTCGTCGTCGTGCTTTGCAAAATTTTCATCAGCTCATATTGCAAGGTCGTTAACGATTCGTTGGAGCCATTGAACAGATAGGTATCGAACCAGGAATTCCGTTGTCCTACCGCCAAAAAGAGCGCCACCGTCGCCAATGCCGGTTTGCAAAGCGGAAGAATAACCCGCCAATAGATCGTGAAATCGTTGGCGCCGTCCAGTTTAGCCGATTCTTGCAGCGCGTAGGGCAAACCGTCAATAAAGGAACGAATAACGAAGACGTTAAACGCACTGACGAGGCCGGGCAAAATGTAAACGGCAAACGTATCGATTAAATGCAGGTCCTTCATCAGGATAAAACCCGGAATCAGCCCCCCGGAGACATACATCGTTATAGCGAGAAAGGTTGAAATAAATTTTCTTGCCAGGAAATCGCTGCGCGCAAGCGTGTAAGCCAGCATCGAACCGCTGACGAGCCCCGCGACAGTGCCGATGACCGTTCGAAGAACGGAGATTTTAAATCCGGTGAGCAATCCCCCATAGGAAAAGATCAGCTCGTAATTTTTCAGCGTAAATTGCCTTGGCCAGACGGTAATTCCTCCTCTAACGGTATCCACCGAATCGTTAAAGGAGATCGCAAGCACGTTTAAGAACGGGTAAATCGTCAAAACGGTTACGACAATCATGGATGCATAAACGACTGCTTCCAAAATGAGGTCCTGCGGCGGTTTCGACTTCAGTTTGTTTTTGAACCGGCCCGCCGGTGCGGTACGATTGACAGCTGCCATGACTTCCTCCTTACATAATGCTTTCGTTGGTAAAACGCTTAAAAAATCCGTTAGCCACAAACAATAGGAGCAGGCTTATCGCCGAATTGAACATATTGATTGCCGTACCGAAGGAGTAACGTCCCATTGCCAGACCATAATTAAGCGCATACAAGTCAAGCACTTCGGAGTAATCGATGACCAGATGGTTGCCTAGAAGAAATTGCTTCTCGAAGCCCGTGCCGAGCAAATGGCCGATCGACATAATCAGAAGAATGATAATCGTCGGCCGAATGCCCGGCAACGTGATGTGCCATATTTGCCTGAGCCGGCTCGCTCCGTCAACCCGTGCCGCTTCGTACAGCTCCTGACCGATTCCGGAGATGGCCGCCAAGTAAATAATGGCGTTCCATCCGGTTTCCTTCCATATATCCGCGCCCGTTACAATCCCCCAGAACAAATGCCCTTTGGCCATAAACTGAATGGGCTGATCGATCATGTGAAGGCTCATGAGCAAGCTGTTCACGATGCCGCCGTCCGTCGAGAGCATTTTGGTGACGATGCCTGCGGCAACAACCCACGAAACAAAATGCGGCAGATAAGATACGGTCTGCACAAATCGCTTCATCACTTGGAACCGAACCTCGTTGAGCAGCAGAGCGAAGACGACCGGTACCACGAAACCGGCAACGATGCCCATGAAGCTCATGGCCAGCGTATTCCGAAGCACCTGGTAGAAATGGTCGTCTTGGAACAAAACGCGAAAATGCTCGAGGCCCACCCATTCCTGTTCCCAAAAAGTTAAGCCGGGTTTATATTTCTGGAAGGCCATTGTCCAGCCCCATAAGGGCAAGTACTGAAACACAAAGACCCACAGAACGAACGGAATGGACATGTAGAAAAGATACTTCTGGTTTTTCACCGCCTTCCAGGCACTCTTCCTCGGCCTGTATGCGTTTTCTGCGTTGATTGATATCGTTTTCATATTTCCTCCCCTCTCTTGAATTCCATCATAATTCAGAAAGGAGGACGAGCCCATACAACGGATTTCGATAAAAATCATCTATAAATTATGGATTTTTAAAATCCGACGGCGATCGGCCCTCGTACTTTTTGAATTTGCTGTGAAAGTAGTTGACGCTCGTGTAACCGACGCGTTCCGCCGCTTCATAAACCTTCATTCCTTGTCCCAGCAGCTCCTTTGCCTTCTGAATGCGGACTCTGTCGAGGTATGTGTTAAAGTACTCTCCCGTTTTGTTTTTGAAAAGCTGCCCCAAATAAGCGGTACTATAGTTCAGCATCCCGGCGAGCGTTTCCAGTTTCAGATTGTCGGCATAATGTCTGTGAATGGTGTTGATCATGATCTTCACTTCCTTGTCCTTGCCTCCCGGTTCGGAGTCCTCCGCCAAATTAAGCAGAAAACGGTGCGTCTCGTCCAGAAGATCGTCCAGATGCTCATATTCGAATATCCCCTTCAAAAAACGCGAAACTTCGTCCGTCTCTTTCGTTTCCTTGCGGTAACCTGAGGTCAGCTTATGAACGACCGCGTTGGACAGAAAGAAAAACGATTCTTTGACGGCGTTCTCATCCTGCTCCTGCATTAGAAAAAACGCCGCGGCCTCTTTCAACAACGGCAGGATCATCGTCCCGTTCCCGGCATCCAAACTGTAATATAGGCGGGAGATGAATTCTTCCATCATCCCTTCCGCGTTATCGCCGGACTGCCGGCAAGACTCCGTTAAAGGGTGATGCGAAGGATTCGGTCCCAGCAGCCGCCCCTTTTCGCTGAAGAACGCCTGTTTTATCAATTCTTGAGCTTTTAAATAAGAACCGCTGACCTCTTCGAGTTCAGACACCGCTCCTCCGGTTGCGGCGACAAACCGGATATCGCTCGCAGCGTTCCGGATCTCCCGGTATAATTTCTCCCTCCGCTCCGCTCCGCGCAGCGGCTCATGGAGGAGAACAATGACGTACGGAAAACGGATCGTTACCATCCCCATAGCCTTGCCTTCGATTGTTCGTTTCAATGCCTCCGACAATTGCTGCAGCGCATCGGAACGGCTTGCATCGGAAACCCGCGGGAAAACGATGACGACCTCATAACAGCTCCGCAGCAGTCCGGCTTCTTTGGCCATGCTTCTTAATTGCGCAGGGGCTTCTTTTTTATCCTGGGGAAGAAGAAGGTTGTGCAGGACCCAGTCCCGGTTTATGAGCTCGGTCTGATTTATCCCCTGCTTCAGACGCTCCTCTTCGATACGCTCCCGCACCTGCTTCAAAGTATGGGTCATTTCCTTAATATCCACCGGCTTAAGAAGATAACCGGCTACTCCGTATTTGATTGCTTGTTTGGCATACTCGAAGTCCGCGTACCCGCTAAGAATAATAAATTGCAATTGGAGTCCGGCAGACGTTAAATATTGAATCAATTGCAGCCCATCCATAAGCGGCATGCGGATATCGACGACTACAATGTCCGGAGGCTCTTTCTCAATAATTTCCACCGCCTCGTTTCCATTGGCTGCCGTGGCCGTAACCGTGAGACCCAGGCTTTCCCATGGAATCAAGGTTTGAAGGCCTTGGCGAAGCTTCGGCTCATCGTCCACGATAACGACTTTCATCAATGAAACTCCCCCCCTGGAATAAAAAACGTAATACAAGCTCCCGCTCCAGGCTCGCTTTCGATATGCAGTGCGCTGGACGCCCCATACAGCAGGACAAGCCGATCGTTTACATTTCGCAGACCGATTCGCTGCTCCTCATCCAGAACGGATGAAGCAAGCTCCTCCCGTACGAGAGCGAGACGATCGGATGAAAGGCCGGCGCCGTTATCGCTCACCTTGACTCGGACTCCGCCCCGATATTTGTTCGCTTCCACCTCAATCAATACGCCTTCCGCGCGGTTATCCAAGCCATGAACGATGGCATTCTCCACTAAAGGCTGGATAATGAGCGGCGGTATCGGCATCTCCTCGAGTCCCTTATCAAGCGTCAACCGGTACTTCAAACGGTCTTCATACCTGAACTTTTGAATGTCAAGATAACAGCGCACCCGGTCAAGCTCTTCCCGAAGCGAAATTTTGCCGTTGCCGGTCTCGATACTGCTGCGCAGCAGCTTGCTCAGCAGCCACACCGCCTGCGCGATATCGTCCTGCTTGCGCATATGGGCCTCCATCCGGATCGACTCCAGCGAGTTGAAGAGAAAATGAGGGTTGATCTGACTGGCCAGCATCTTGAACTTGATCTCGTTTTGCCTTTGCTCGACCAGGTTTTTTTGGCGATTCGTTTCTTGGACTTCATGGACCAAATCGTTCACGTCTCTGACTAGCGCATTGAACCGCTTGGACAATAAGCCGATTTCGTCTCTTCCGTCGATATCTGCACAAGTTTCCCAAGCTCCCGATCGGACTTTGGACATATGCTTGCTTAACAGAAGGAGCCTTCTGGATATTAACGAAGCGGAAGCATAAATCAGCAACACAGCGAATAGAAGACTGGCCGTAATCACAACCGCGCCAAGCCGGATCACTTGATTGGCTTCGCGGGTAATCTCCGAAACGGAAAAAATGGAAATGATGCGAAGCCCGTTCCAGCTGTCCTGGGGAGTTAGACTTGCGATAACCACCTTCGACGCTTTGCCGTTAATAAACGCGTTGTAACTTCCTTCCCGGTACGCAAGTATGTTTTCGTCGGCATGGATTTCCGAAAGCGGCTTTCCCAACAAGCCTTCTTCATTGGACGCGACGATCCGATTCCGGCTGTCCACAATTAAGGTAGGGAACGACTCCTGTTCCACAATTGAACTTAAGCGCTCTTCGTCTACATTGATGACCATAACGCCTGATTGACCGGGGGATTCCATTGGAAACGAACGAATCAGACTTAGATTTTCGGTATCTTTCCGTTCATCCTTAATATAATTCCAGCCCGCAAGTCCCTTCTGCTCTTTGGCTTCCTTGTACCAATCTTGAGCTGTGATCGTATCGTCCGGCTGGATAAACTCCCAATTATTCAATGCTCCCGGATTAACGACATAGACGCGAATACCGGATATCTCTTCGTAGAGCTGGAGGTAATCGCGAATATCGGTGTACTCCCGGTACGTCTGAACGACTTCGAGGTAGCTGTCGTACTTTTGGCCGGCCACTCTCTTCATCTCGTTGTCCATCATTAACCGGTTGGATATGTCGAGCGGCACCTTCATCAGCTCTTCCGTACGCTTGCGGACACGTTCGACATTGTCGGACGCTTGAATGAAGGCGTCCTTCACAACGATCTCGCGAAGCTTCCCGGTCAGATACAGGCCGCACAACAACAAGGGTACGACAGCTACCGAAATGAACGTAATCGCCAGCTTCTTCTTCATTTTCATGTCATTCATCATTCGAACGAAATACATAGTATAACCTCCCGAGCCAGTTCGGCTGCTGCGCGCAAAATGCCCCTTTTCGCACAAAAAGGGGCATCGCTCTCCATAATGGTTGTTTGCTCTTTCGGGCGTCGGCTGGTCCTCCCCATCACGCATTCCCGGGCTTGATGGCTTGAAGCCGGAACCAACCGCTTACATAGTCTCTCTGTTCGAACACAAGAGGCAGGCCTAACCGCATAAGCCTGTCTCCTCCAAGAACCGGCTTGTGCCCGCTATCTCCCGACTGAACTTCGTAATCGAGCTCCGGATGAAGTCCGGCGAGACGCAAGCTGCGCCGAGGCGCATTCGGTACGGCCATCACTTGGAAATAGTAGACGAGAGCCTCCTCCTTGTCTTCGGAAATAAACATCCACGCCGACACGTTTCCTTCAAACGGACTCTTCAGACGGTACAAGTCGCCCTTCTGCACTAAACCGCGAATCTGTTTGTAAGTGGAGACTTGGCGTTTGACCGTCTCTTTCTCCTCATCGGAAAATTTCGTTAAATCAAGCTCATAGCCGAAGTTTCCGGACATGGCCACATCTCCTCGAAAATCCAGGGGCGTTATCCGTCCGACCTGATGGTTCGGAACGGCCGACACATGCGCTCCGATTGCGCTTACCGGATAAACAAGGCTGGTGCCGTATTGAATCTTCAGACGTTCCACCGCATCGGTATTATCGCTGGTCCACGTTTGAGGCATGTAATAAAGCATCCCGGGATCAAAGCGCCCTCCGCCGCTCGAGCAGCTCTCGAACAAAATATGCGGAAACCCGGACGTGATCCGCTCGAGCAGCTCGTACAATCCAAGAACATAGCGATGGGCCGTCTCGGATTGGCGCTCCGGCGGCAGGACCGCGGATCCGATTTCCGTCAGGCAGCGGTTCATATCCCACTTCACGTAAGCGACCGGCACGCTGGAGAAAATGGCGGAAAGCGAGTCATAGATGTAATCCCGCACTTCCTTGCGAGTGTAATCGAGCACTAACTGCCATCTGGCTTCGCTGCGCCTCCGCCCTGGAACATGAAGGCACCAGTCCGGATGCTTCCGGTAGAGCTCGCTGTCCGGCGAGATCATCTCGGGCTCGAACCAGAGCCCGAATTTAAGCCCGCGCCGATTGATGCGTTCCGCAATATCCGCAAGCCCGCCCGGCAGCTTGCGGCGATCCTCGTACCAATCGCCCAGAGACGAATTGTCGGAGTCCCTTTTCCCGAACCAACCGTCATCCAACACAAACAGCTCGATTCCCAGCTTGGCTCCCTCTTCCGCTATCGCTTCCAGCTTATCGGCATCGAAGTTAAAATAGGTGGCTTCCCAGTTATTGACCAGAATAGGCCGTTCTTCGTCCCGATATTGTCCGCGGCAAAGCCGGGTCCGATACAAACGGTGATACGTCCGCGACATATCTCCCAGCCCTTGTCCGGAGTAAACCATAACGACTTCCGGAGTTTGAAAGCTCTCCCCCGGATTCAGCAGCCATGCAAAGTCGAAGGAGTTCACGCCAATGCTAAACCGCGCCGAGCCGAACGAATCCACTTCCGCCGCCGCTTCGAAGCCGCCGCTGTACACAAGGCTGAAGCCAAAAGCCTCGCCGTGAGACTCCGTCGTCTCCTTCGTGACCAATGCGGCGAAAGGGTTGAATTGATGGCTGCTCATGCCCCGCTTGCTATCGATTCGGGTTTCGCCTTGAAGAAGCGGTCTGCGGGTTATATTGGCTTCTCGAGCCCAGGCTCCGGAAAGATACATGATCTCCAAATCGTCTTTACCCGAAAAGTCGACACTGGCACTCAAAGCGCGGCGAAGCCGCAGCCGCTTTTCGCCCTCGTTAATCAGCCGGGCCGAACGAACGATAACGTTGCGATCGGCGAACAGAGTATACAGAAGAACAACCCGGAGGCCCGAATAGGCATCCTTTAACAGGAGCTCCAACGTATCCGCTTCGTTCTCATCCTCGGCGTAGACGGCCGGCAGCCCGGTTAATGACGGCTTCCCCTTTATGATCCGGTAACCGTCGTACTTTAGCTCCGTAATGCGCGTTCCATCCTCAAGTTCTACTTGATACGCCGGATTGCGGAAGTCCCCGCTCCCGTATTGGGGGTATTCCTGCGGGAGCCGATCCAATCCCGCCCTTTCGGGGGTATGTATCAACAGATCGGACATCGGTTCCCGGTGCTTCAGCCGGCCTCCCCAATATACATGCGCCGGATATCCGTCCACGATCTGAATCATATAACTCATGTCGGAAGACTGCAGATGAAACAGCCCCGCTTGCTCTTGAACAATTACGCCCATTGGAAAATAGCTCCCTCCCTAGTTCGTACGGCATGATGCATACCATTGATCCGACATGGTTTTAAGCTTGATTGTACTCTATCATACACAGTCGGCTATAGAGAAATCATATATTAAATTCAGGAACTCCGTATATGGCATGGTACTCACTAAATATGTTATAATGCTTGAAATTTTACACAAGGAGATTAGATCGTGATCGAGTATTTGCAAGGCAGCAAGCAGCACACGGAGCTGCACCTGACTCAATTTGGCATGGAGGAATGTATTCCCGGTCATTTTTTTGGGCCTGCAGTAAGAACGCACTATCTGCTCCACTATATTTTGGAAGGGGAAGGAATTTTCGAGGTTGGAGGAAACAGGTACAGACTGGAGAAAGGACAAGGGTTTCTCATTGTCCCCGATGTCATCACTTATTATCAAGCCGATGAGACAAACCCTTGGTCTTATTGCTGGATTGGTTTTAGCGGGACTCTTGCAGAGACGCTCCTCAAGCAAGCCGGCCTGACGATGGCATCTCCAATCCTTCATTATAATAGGGACGATATAATCTGCCAGTATTTGCAGCTCATGATCGATTCGAGAGAATACCGCAAAGCTCGAGAAACCCGGCTGACCGGGCTGCTTTATTTAATGTTATCGGAGCTGGCGGAGTTCGGTCCAAGCACGCCGCCCGGCCATAAGGAAAGCCGGACGGAAATATACGTTGAGAAAGTGAAGGATTTTATCGAAATCAATTATGCTCAGAAAATTACAATTGAGGACATTGCACGTTTTATCGGACTCAATCGAAGCTATTTATGCTCATTATTCAAGCAGCGAATGAATACGAGCATTCAAGATTACTTAATTCGTTACCGAATGAATAAAGCATGCGAAATGATGGCGAACGCTGAGCTTTCGATAGGCGATATCTCCCGATCCGTCGGCTATAGCGACCCTCTGCTCTTCTCCAAGATTTTTAAGAAGATGAAAGGAGTCTCCCCCAGGCAGTACCGAACCGGCGAGACGGACCGTCATAAAGTAAATAGTCCTTCTTGAGGACGGACTTCTTATGGATCGATAAGCAATTTCTCCACAATGACGCAATTAAGCCATTTACCATCGAGCTGGCCGTGCTTTTCATAAATCCCTACTTCACGAAAACCTAAACTGCGGCAAAGCTGACGGCTCCCGGTATTAAAATCGAAGATCCGGGAAAGCAGCTTCCAATAGCCAAGCGTTTTACACTCCTCAATGAGTGCGCTCAAAAGCTGTTTCCCGATTCCCATTCCCCTGTAATCCTTATGAAGATAGATAGAGAATTCGCCTACCCCTTTATAGCATTCTCTTGCCCGATAAGCGGAAACATAAGCGGAGCCGACAACTTCACGGCCATGATGAGCGACTAAGATCGGATAATGGGATCCCGCGCTTTGTATCCACTCTATACGGCTTTCAAGGGTTCTGGGCTCCGTTTCAAAGGTCGAATTCCGCTCATGCACGATATTATAATTATAAATTTCCGTTAGAGCGGCTGCATCCTGAACGGTAGCTTTGCGAATTTCGATGTTCATACCTGCTCCCCCCGATATCTGTTATCCGCAGCATGAAGCTGACGCAGCCGCGCTTGCAGTAGACGTCGAATTGCAGCAACCGCTTGCATGCATGTCATTAAGCTCCTGAACGCTTTGTTTGCCGAAGTTGCCGACGCTGCACACTCCGGTTTCAGGCAGCTCCAATTCAACTTTCTCCGCAGCCTCCCAATCTCCTGTCAAGGCGGCAACAACCGATCGAACCTGCTCATAGCCGGTAGCCATTAGAAAAGTCGGAGCGCGGCCATAGCTTTTGGAGCCTACAATATAGAAATCCGGTTCCGGCTGACGCAGCTCTTTTTCCCCATGGGGCCTCACGGTTCCGCAGCTGTGGATATTGGGATCGATGAGCGGAGCCAGTGCGCGGACGCTTTCTACGGCGCTATCCAGGTCTGTTCTTACTTCACGCAGAAAGCTCATATCCGGACGAGATCCCGTATTGCTGATAATCTCATCAATCGAATCGATCTGAAACGTCTCGCCGTTACGACTCCCCTTAACAATCATTTTATCTCCCGATGGTTGGAAGCCTTCAATCAAGAAGGAAGAATGGACGTGAACCTTCCCCGAAGCGACAAGATTTTTCAAACGAATGCCTAAAGCTCCGCGTTCAGGAAGGCCATCGTTTTCTTGCCCGCCATAGACGGCACTGACATCGGATTTTCGAATGATCCAGGTAATATTGGTTTGCGGCTCCTGCTCTTTTAAACGTTCCAGATCGAGCAGCACATTAATGGCGGAATGACCGCTGCCGACAACCAAAACGTTTTTGCCCGCATAGCGGTCCCGGTGCTTACCCCATACATCGGGGATGCCATAGGTGATTTTATTTTTCATTTTAAGCTCATCGTCCGTCCAAACACCTTCAGATACCGCGGGATTGGGTGTGGACCAGGTGCCGGATGCGTCAATAACCGCTTTTGCTTCATACACCTTCCGCTCGCCTTTTTCAAGGACATGCAGCACGAAAGGAAGCTTTTCACGACCGGCTGTTTTTATTTTACTCAGCCCTTTTCGGCTAACCGCGGTCACCTTCGCATTTAGGTGGATATACGGTTTAACGACCGGCAATTCCGCTAGAGGAGCAAGATATTGATCCACCAATTGACCGCCGGTTGGAAGGTCATCATCTTTCGGGGCTTTCCACCCGCTTAATTCGAGCAATTGCTTAGCTGCCTTATCTATATTGTACCGCCATGGCGAAAAGACGCGTACATGGCTCCAGGAGGCGACATTCCCGGCAATTTGGCCGGCCGCCTCGAAGAGAATAAAGGACTCTCCTTTTGCAACCAAGTGCGCGGCAGCGGCCAAGCCTACAGGCCCTCCTCCGATAATGGCTACCGGGAGCTTACTTAGATAACCCGCTGAAGGCTTTGTCATCCTAGCCGAAAATTCTACAGAAACTGAAGCACCGCAACATCCACTCATTGCATATACCTCCAATTTGTTTTTTGGATCCATCGTTTAACAGCAGCGGCAGCATTCCCATTAAATCAATTTTTTTTGATTAATAATTGAAAAACAAAAGCGATTTAACAACAATCGTTTGTTTTAACCTCATCGGTACGAAAAATACAGCATAGCTCCGGTGAAAGAAGATTGTTTACTTCCGATGCATTCAATTCATAGTAGCTCCATGTTCCTCTTGTTTCCCGTCGAATCAGCCCGGCGTCCAACAGAATCTTCAAATGGTAAGACAACTTGGACTGCTGCATGTCAAAAATTTCGGCAAGGTCGCATACGCACGTATTCCCTCGCTGGGTAAGCTCATACATAATTTGAAGTCTCTTTTGATCCGCTAAAGCTTTAAATTTAGCTTCATATTTGGAGAAGTCAACAGAAGATGTATGCTGATTGACGACTGGAAGTTCCTTGATCATCTTCTTCCCTCCGATCTCTTCACATCTTGCATCAATTTATTTTGATTTATGCATTCAATATAGCATTGGAAATTTAAGGGGTCAATAGTAAATCAAAAAAAATTGATTAATTATTCGGACCGAGTTTATTTGAATGTCTTTTACAAATATTGCGAAAGCTTTTTCACGACGTATTTAGCATCGGATCCGACGCCGCGAATCGTCGCCTTGTCTCATACAACTCTAAACTCATTTCAAATCCATCCCTTTCACATTATTTGCAAATTGCAAATATTATGCATAGTTAGACGACAAAATCATCCGTCTAACAGCGTAACGGGTATAACGTCTTTGCTTTCATGATGCTGTCGTTCAAAAGCTTCAGTGAACGCAACACCGTATCCCTTTCAAAATCATTCATAAGCGAAAAGACTTTCTCTAAATAGTCATTGAGCATATGATCGATTGAGCCTGCAACAAATTTCCCTTCAGTCGTTAAGCTTAAAATATACACCCTTTTATCTTCTGGCAGCGGCGACTTGCGAACCAACTTCTTTTTCGCTAAGGTTTGGATTTGCCGGCTTAGCGTCGTTATATCCATCCCTAAGATATCGGCGATTTGCTGAACAGAAGGATTATGCTGCCGGTCAATTTCGTAAAGAATGTGGCTTTGAACCAAAGAAATCTCGTTAGCCCCTACACTGCAGCAAGACTTATTTAATAAACCAAAATTCCGTGTCATGAGTTGAAGTAAATCTCTAGGACTTGTTTCCACTCTCATCGCCTCCTGCTTTATTTATATCTCCAAAATTTGCAATTTGCAAGTATTATCGATCGTTTTCTTTATAATTACTTCATTATATAATCCTTTACTTATATAATGGGCTGTGTATAATGAACATGGAAAGGGAACCGGATAGACCGTCGGGCTCCCAATCGACCGTTAAAGGAGTGAAGCGTTTGGCCCAAACCGTGGAAGCTCTCGTAGATACGCTCAAATTGCTCGCCGACCAAACGCGGTTAACCATTCTCGCTCTCCTCAAGGAGCAAGATCTGTGTGTTTGCGATATTGTCAACGTTCTTCAAACGACACAACCTAATGTAAGCCAGCATTTAAGGAAATTAAAACAAGGGGGACTGGTTGTTGAAACCAGGAAAAGACAATGGATTTACTATTCCTTAAATGTAGAAGATAAGCCCTATCTTAAGGGGATAGTAGATCAGCTTCCTTCCATGAAAAATCAATTGGAAAAGCTGAATCCAAATTGTTGTCCGTAATCCGAGGGGGAAATTATGTTAGTCGCCGCATCTATCATTTTCGTTTTAACTCTTATTTTCGTAATCTGGCAGCCTAAAGGCTTAAACATCGGTTATTCCGCTGCAGGCGGTGCCGTCTTAGCTCTTCTATTCGGCGTTGTAAGCTTCCAGGACGTCCGGGATGTGACCGGTATCGTCTGGAATGCGACGCTTGCCTTTGTCGCCGTTATACTGATTTCATTGATTTTAGACGAGATCGGTTTTTTTGAATGGTCCGCCCTGCATATGGCCCGTTTTGCCAATGGAAACGGAACTCTCATGTTCACCTACGTCGTTTTGTTGGGGGCCGCCGTTGCCGCGTTTTTTGCAAACGACGGAGCCGCTCTTATCTTGACGCCAATCGTTCTAGCCATGGTCAGAGCCTTGAAATTTGACGAACGGATGGTATTGCCTTTCATTATGGCCGGCGGGTTTATTTCGGACACGGCCTCCCTTCCGCTTATCGTTAGTAACCTGGTCAATATCGTGTCGTCCGACTTCTTCGGTATTGGATTTGCGGAATATGCCGGCCGAATGATCGTCCCGACCCTATTCTCCGTTGGAGGAAGCTTGCTTGTCTTATTTCTCATGTTTCGCAAAAGCATCCCCAAAACCGTAGATCTCAATCACTTAAAGCAGCCGAGGGAAGCCATTAAAGACATGCGCATGTTTAAGTTATCCTGGGTCGTCCTGGCCGTTCTGCTCGTTGCTTATCTCATCAGCGAATTTATCCATGTACCGGTGTCCGTCATGGCGGGGCTTGCTGCAATTGTGTTTATTTTATTTGCGAGAAGAAGCCCAGCCGTCCAAACCGGTGCCGTTATTAAAGGAGCGCCGTGGTCCGTTGTCGTATTTTCGATTGGCATGTATGTAGTCGTTTATGGGCTCCGCAATGTCGGCCTAACCGATGAACTGGGGAAAGTGTTTCAATGGCTGGCCGATCAGGGGCTCTTTATCGCAACGGTCGGCTCCGGCTTTGTTGCTGCAATCCTCTCTTCCATTATGAATAACTTGCCGACGGTCATGATCGATGCTTTAGCGATTCAAGGAACCGCGACGCAAGGCGCAATAAGAGAAGCGCTTATCTACGCAAACGTCATTGGGTCGGATCTTGGTCCGAAAATTACGCCAATCGGTTCGCTCGCTACCCTCTTATGGCTGCATGTGCTCGCAAAGAAAAATGTCAAAATTACATGGGGCTACTACTTTAAAGTCGGAATCGTACTAACTATGCCGGTACTGCTGATCACATTGATTGGTCTTTATCTATGGCTTAGCCTCATTTATTAAAAACAAAGGAGAAATGAACGATGGAAAAGAAACTCGTTTACTTTTTATGTACAGGGAACTCTTGCCGCAGCCAAATGGCCGATGGATTCTTAAAAGCGATTGGCGGCGAACAGTATGAAGTGAAAAGCGCCGGTCTCGAAGCACATGGTCTAAATCCAAGAGCGGTACAAGTCATGATGGAAGCGGGCGTTGATATTAGCCATCATTCTTCGGACGTCATTGATCCGGACATTCTGAACCGTGCCGATTATGTCGTAACGCTATGCGGACACGCGGACGAGCATTGTCCGGTCATTTCGAATCCGAATGTTGTGAAATGGCATTGGGGCTTTGATGATCCCGCCAAAGCAACGGGAACGGAAGAAGAAATTATGGCTCAATTTAGAAATGTCCGCGATTCGATTAAAGCTCGAATGGAACAATTTGTTGCAACAGGCAAATAAGTTGTTCAAACAGATCGTTACATCCGAAGCTTTGCATACCTGAAAAACTAGGCTGCCGATACCCTTTCGGCAGCCGTTTTATTTTTTTGACATTTCCAGAACTTGGGGAGACTGTGATCCCAGTTATATTTTTCCATGCGACAACTTTTTTGGAGAATTTAACGTCTTATTTATCGGATCCATAATCATCACAGGAGGACTTCATGAAAATCGTCTATTCTTTGATCGGGAGCATTGCGGCTGCGATTGCATGTTATCTTGTCTTTTACAATTTCCTGGATGCTTTATTACTAAGCAACCCGAATCGCGAGCCGCAGGACGCTTACCAAAATTTCGCTTACTTTATTTACGGTTTCTATGCGCTTCCGTTCATCATCCTTTTGTTCTTTATTCCGTTTCTCAAGTTATATCCGAAGACCAATATTCGCGGCATTGCGGTCGGAGGCGTGATTGGCCTATGGTTTTACAGCCTTTTGTCCCTTCACTTCTCTCCGATTAAGCTGATTCTTGTGTTTATTCCGTTGTTATCGATCATCGGAGGATATCTTTTTATCAAGCCCGGAAATACGGACATAAGGCTGAGGAACACGCTGCTTGGGATGGCTTCAGGATGGTTTGTCGGCTACTTGCTCGTAATTGGAATGCGTTCATTGCAAAATTCACTCACTTCCTACTTTAACTTTGGGATTGGCGAAAAAACGGCTGTCCTAATGGCAATAGCTTCCTTCGGAATAATCGGTTGGCTTATCGCAAAAAAACAAAAACGCCTCGTTTAAACGAGGCGCTTCAGTCCGCCGGACACCGGCAACGATCCGCCGGCGGTCCTGTCGTTCCGATCTTATTGCTTCACGCCTTCCGAAACGGTTTAATGATATGCTTTTTCGGAAAAAATGGGAATCTGAGGCGGTGAGGCAATGTTATTCAACTGGCTGATCGGATTCGTAATCCCTTGGATTTTCGGCATTTATTTACTGCGGAAAGACTTTATCCATATCGTCAGAATCGGTCCTGCGGCGGGACTAATCGCATTTCTATTTAGTGATATCGGGTACTATATGGAGTGGTTCCAAATTTCTCCCTTTCGCAGCGGCTCATTATCCTTTGTGCCGTATAATCTTGGAATCTATATTATCCTTCCGTCTTACATGGTTTACCTTATAAATCAGGCAAAGAAACTCCCCGCCTTCCTTGCTATTTGTGCGTTTTCCATTGTAAAAACGATACTCGAGGCCGTTCTGGTTTACACGGGGAAAGTGATTTACTTGCATGGGTGGAATCTTATATGGACTTTCGTATCCTATGTATTGGCATGCTCTGCGACTTACATGATTTATCTCTTTATTGCGAGCACGGAACAAAAAAACAGGAATTAGTGCAATATCAGGCAGGCGGCCAGGAAACAAAAGCTTTCGTTGAACCAATTGAGATGCCCCTAGAACAGAAAAAAAGGAGGAACTTATTGTCCTCCTTTTTCTATTTGTTTGAACGTTTATTCATGCACCAGGTTTTTGTTCATTTTTCTTCGGAACGAGAAGCGTCCGAAGAGCGGTCCCGTCATCGAATAAACGGCATTGGCAGCTGTGCAGGCGACGACGTGACGGGTTTGGCGCAGCGGCCGGCGCATGGAAGAGCCTCTTGGCAGAAAGTCGATCGTAAAGCCTTTTTTCGCGAGCGCTTCTTCAAACTCCCTTTTGGCCTCCTGCTTCGCTTTAAACAGCATCATTTGAATGCGGCTGTAAACATTAATCGCTCCGTCGCCGGTCGTTTCGATCGGCAAAAAGATCGCATCCGGATACTTCTCGGTAATGAGCGACTGAACCCCGTCGGAAACGCCGGAGGAGGGCATGCATCCGAAGGGCTTGACGGAAATCGTCATGTTCACCTTCCGTTTGACGACGTTCAGAATCAGCTTGCCGACTTCCATATGCCCTTCGCCGCCGCGGAGCTGGTTATTGTAATGCTCGTGCGCAACTTTGGCGATCTCCTCCATGTCGGGCAAATGGTAGCCCCGCAGCCCGATAATCCGGGCGAACGATTGGAATAGAAACCGGACCGCCAGATCGGCAAGCCCCAGCATGCGAATTCGCGCGGCCGCATTTTTTCCTTGCAGCCCCTGACGGCCCCCGTCCGCTTCCCGCAAATGCATCCTTTTACGGGTATCGTAACGGCCGGACCAGATCAGGAACAAGATCCATGCGGTAACCGATTGAACCTCGACCTCGGCCCCTTCCTTCTCCAGAAAACGCTGCAGCTGATAGTTGCCGTCTCCCTCGGTCGTCATCGCCCAGAACTCGCCGATGATGCTTACTTTCGGCTTTACCCGCGTCCGGTCTACGCGCACGCTCTGCAGCTCTCGGCGGCAGCGGATCAGCGCAGGGAGCAGTCCTTTACGCCGGTTTAACGCGCGATAAAGATATTGCTTGCATTTTTCCAGCGCGGCGTCAGTGGCTCCTTCTTCCACTTCGTAGGGACGAATGCGGTATCCGAGCGCATTCAGGATGTCGCCAAGCAGAACGGCCTTCAGAAACGCGATAAAGAAGGAAGTATCCAGCTTAAGCGCCGATTCGTCGCCGGTCGCTTGCTTCAAGCCGTCCGTCTGCTGGAACAGCAGCACGCGAAAGCCGTCGAACCCGGCATCCCTGAGAGCCTTTCTGTACTCCGTCACATAGGTGCCGAAACGGCAAGGACCGCAAGAGCCGCTCGTTACGAACAAATAGCTGCTGACGATCTCTTCCTTCGATTTCCCTTCCACATCGCGAAGATGATGCAAATATTTGATCAAATTGCCGACCGTAAAATAGGTCGGATTGCATTGTCCGCGGTTCCCGAACTCCTTGCCGAAGCGCAGCGATTCGTTGTCGGGGCAATCCATGTTTTTGACCTTGTAGCCCAGCCCCGCCAAAGCCCCCTCGACCAAATAATCCTGAGCCATCGTCAGCCCGCCGAACAAAATCGTCGTATGCGCTTTGTCCTTCGCCAGAAAGCGGCGGGGAACCGGGTCGAACCATTGGTGCTTCTCCGCCAGACCGAGCGCTTTCTCCTGTTCTTCGCGGAACAAGCGGAGCTCGTCCTCAAGCGATATCTTCTCCTTTGCCATCTTGTCTCCTCCTCGTATTTAAGTAATCGGAATATGCTCCGAAGGCCCTCGTCACTTTGCGGGGTCCGTTTTAGATCGTTTTCTTCAGCAGCTCGTTTCGTTTTTGCTCTAATAGGAGCTGCAATTGCGCTTTTTTCTCGGCCAGATCCTGCAGTCGTTCTTCATGCAGGCTTAGGCTGTGCGCATATGTCTTGACACGTATTTTGATCGAGCCGCTCGGCTTGTTCGCGTCGATATCGTGCAGCGCCGAATATGGCGTGCCCGAAGCCGTAATGATCGAGTCGATCAGCCCGTAAGTGGGAGCGTCATGCCCGCACTTGAAGCTGGACAAGTCGAGAACGGCCACATTCGGATGGCGCGCGGCGAATTTGGCCGCCCATACTTTCTGCACGCTGTTGGAGCTGAAGTTTTCGGGCCATACGTCGGTTACTTCGAGCGCGTAATTCACCCGCCCGCTCTGCAAATCCTTTTCGAAATACCGGCGAAGCCACTCTTCGTCTTTCGGAATGGAGCGCATCGACAAGACGGGATATCCGAGAACCTGAAATTCATCCAGCACGCCGTGATTGAGGCCCGGATCGGAGTGGTACGGGCGGCCGATGAGCAGAATGGCGATACGGTTCTCCTGTTCCACCTGCTCCAGAATTTGCCGGCCTTTCTCCTGCATTTCGGCGTCGAACAGCTCCATCGCCTTCCAGGCTTGCTCGGCCGCAAAGTCGCTTTCGTCCTCCTCCGTCACCGCCAATTGCGGACCGAATGCTTCGAACAGCTGCCGCTTAAGAAGATTCGGCTCCGTGAACGTAACCGCCGGATCCAGATAAACGATGCCCCGGCTTTCAAAGAAGTTAACCTCCTTCGTGAAAGCGGCTTTGATGACGTTCGGCGCTCCGGCCACGATCGGGCAGCTTGCGGAGTCCATGACGTTATTCAAGTGGGTCGGAATATGCGTAATGCACGGGAAAAAGATATAATCGAGCGGCTTCTTCTCGTGATGCTTGAACAACAGATTATGAACGTGCGCTTGCGCCACCTTCGACGGATAACACGGGTCGATCGAGCCGTATTTGCCGCCCTGCTGCCACATTTCTTCGCTTGTATTGTCGCTGAACACAATGTTCTTCTGGTCGATGCCGAGCGTCTCGAAATAAGTCCGCCAGAAAGGGGCCGTCGACCATATATTCAGCACCTTCGGAATGCCGATCCGGATCTGCTTCCGGCGTTCCGCCGCTTCGGCGGATGAACGCTCGAAAGCGCGCGTATACGTTTTTTTCCGCAAGCCGAACAGGCTTTGCCGAATCTCCACATCCTGTACCTCAATGCCGGAGTCAGGCATGGGTTCCGGATCGTAAAAATGCTGAAACATGCGGCGGGCTTCGTATTCCACCAGGTTCGGATAATGTTTCTTGAGCTCCACCCGCTGCTTCGACAGCTTCACCATGGCCGCCTCGTCTTCGACCGTTCCCTTCTCGCAGCTGAAGCCGGAGATGTAACGGGCGGTTTGCCCGTCCGGGGTCACGGAATCGATGAACGTACGGCTGCAGTTATTGGGACAGAAGTTGCAGCGGGTCGATTCGTCGTTTCGAGAAGTGTAGCTCAGATGAATCGCCGCTTCCAAACCAAGGAATGTTGAATAACCGCGCCGCTTGACGACGCGCAGCGTTTCCATGGCCGCACCGATCGCACCCGCCTCTCCGGGATGGGGTGAACGTATACTTCCGCGTCCGGAACCCGCTGTTTAATGTAATCGACCTGCGCCTTAACGGCCGCCAGATTGTACTGCGTTCCGCCCTGCAATACGAATTTGCGGCCAAGCTCCGCCATGCGCGGAATTTGAACGACATATTGCCATACGTTTTTCGGAAGGACGAGCGCGAGCCCGGCCAGAAGCTCTTCCTTGGAATAACCTTCCTTCTGGAAATTGACGCGGTCGGCATCGAGGAATACCGCGCACCCGTAGGAATATTTCGGGCTGAGATCGGCCGCGAAAGCGGTATCCGCATATTCCTGAATCGGAATGCCGAACTGGTCGGCCATCGCCTGCAGCAGCATCCCGTTGCCGGCGGAGCATTGGTTGGATAGCCGGAAATCGCGAAAATCGCCGTTTTTCATAAAAAGCACTTTAATGTCCTGGCCGCCGATATCGCAAATGACGTCGACATCGCCGAATTGATTGACGGCGCTCATCATATGGGCGACCGTCTCGACGATGTTGACGTCGGCCTTCAGCGTCTTCTCCAATACATCCGCCGCATAACCGGTCGCGCCGAAGCCGATGATTTTCAGGTCTGCGCCCTGGCCCGTCACTTTGTCCTGAATCCGCTTCAGCATCTCTTTCGTATCCTCAAGCGGATTGCCTTTGCTGAGCTGATATTCTTTAATTAGAATTTGCCCGGACTCGTCGACCAGAACCGCTTTCGACGACGTGGAGCCGCCGTCAAGCCCGATCACGGCTCTGACCTCTTGGCCGGGGCGGAAAGCAGCCGGCTCAAACCGGGGAATGCTGTATTCGCGGCGGAACCGTTCAAGCTCGGTTTCGCTAACCGCGAGAGGCGGACCTGCGTTTTCTCCCAGCTTCGCTTTTCGCCCGTACGCAATAAATTGCTTTAGCTGTTCCGTGCCCGTATACTTTCCTACTTCCGCCGGCTCGTGCAAGCCGTACATGACCGCGCCGTAGGCGGCGTAGTATTGCGAATTTTCTGGAACGAATATTAGCTCCTCAATCGGTACGTCCGACGGATAGTCGTATCCGCGGTCCCGCCAGGTTTGGGGGATGCGCAATCGCCAGCATTGCTGCAGAAAAGGCAAATATGTATTGGGTCCGCCAAGGAGCAAGACGCGATGGCGAAGCGTATTGCCGCGGGTCAATACGGACAAGTTCTGCATGACGATCGCATCGGCCAGCGAGCACATGATTTCTGCGGAAGGAATTCCGCTCTTCACCAAGTTGACAATGTCCGTTTCGGCAAATACGCCGCACTTGGCGGCGACATGATGCAGCTTGGAATCGTCAAATTGCAGCTTGCCGACTTCTTCCGCCGGCATGCCCACCTTAATCATGCACTTATCAATGGTAGCTCCCGTCCCGGACGCGCACTTGTCGTTCATGGACGTTAACGCCTGCTTGTTCCCCGTCTCCTCGTTCACCTTGAAAATAATAATCTTTGCGTCTTGCCCGCCGAGCTCGATGACGCTTCCCACGTCGGGATGAAGACGCTCGACGGCCATCGTGACCGCGTTTACTTCCTGCACGAACTTCGCCCCGATATGCTCCACGATCGGCCCGCTGCCCGAGCCGGTCATAAATACCCGAATCCGATCCCGGCTTACATCCGGAAATTCGTTTTCGATGGTCAGCAGCATGTCCAGAACCATTTCGGCCTGCTTCGTATGATGCCGACGGTAATCCGACCACAAAATCTCGTTCGTCGCCGGATTGACGACAGTGGCCTTGACGGTCGTGGATCCGACGTCAATGCCGAATATTAATGCATCCAGTCTTCCGTTGTTTCGTTCCATCCGTCGACTCCTTATCCAAAAAATTTCTCGCGATAGGTTGCGTATATTCCGGCCGCTTTATACAAAGAACATGGAAGTGCCATACCTTCAATGGAAAAGCCAAACTAAACCCATGCTCTCGACTTTTAGGAGGTCAGGATGAAGCGTTGCTTTGGATCGTCGCAGTTCTCCTGTTGTTTATTATCCAGCTAGCGGCCGTTATCGTACTGGAATATAAGCGTTCGAACAAAGCCGTCAGTTGGCTCGTCGTTCTATTCGTACTGCCGATTCTCGGCTTCTTGCCCTATTACTTCCTGGCTAGGGAATATGCTTGCGACCGTATTTTCAAGGGCAAAGACAGCCGGAACTTGGAACAAACAAGACTGGAATTAGTCGATCGCTGCAACCGGCGAATATCGGCCGAAGCGCAGGAGGAGATGGAGGACGAACGAATGCCGGCCATCCTTCGAACCTTCTCGACGGCTCCGGCCTATTGCTGCGAAACCGAAGTTTTCGATGAAGGCGAACGAGCGTTTGAAGCGATGCTGGAATCGATCGCGGCGGCCCGGCACCATGTCCATGTGGAATTTTACATTATCCGGGACGATGAGCTCGGCAGGCGGTTTGAGCGTTTGCTGATTCGTAAAGCCCGGGAAGGAATAAAGGTGAGGCTCATCTACGACGGAATCGGCAGCCGGAAACTGGGTAAGGACTATGTAAAACGGCTTCGCGCCGCAGGGGTGGAAACCGGAACTTTTTTCCCGTTCTCGTCGGCGTTCATGCGCAAATGCCTCAACTATCGCAACCACCGCAAAATTGTCGTCGTAGACGGACGTATCGGTTTTTTCGGCGGGTTGAATATCGGGGACGAATATTTGGGCAAAGATCCGTACTTCGGCTATTGGCGGGACACGCATTTTTGCATACGGGGCGACGCGGTTTTGTGGCTTCAATATACGTTTCTGACCGACTGGCTGCTGGTCAAGGGACAACTGCCGGCCGATGCGGAATACTTCCCCGATCAACCTTCTGCGGGCAACCAATGCATTCAGATCGTCAAGACCGGGCCGGACGAAACGATTCTCGAGCTCGTTTTTTCCCTCATTGTTTCGGCCAAAAAACGGATTTATATAGAGACGCCGTACTTCATTCCGGACCCGGGGGTGCTGCTCGCTTTAAAAACGGCCGTCAAGAGAGGCGTCGACGTCAAGGTCATCATCCCGTCGATTCCCGACAAGGAGCTGGTTTATTTCGCTTCGCTGTCCTACGTTCGGGAAATGCTGGAGGCGGGAGTCCGATTTTTTCGTTATCGAAAAGGATTTCTTCATGTTAAGGCCATTATATGCGACGACTTGGCCTGTTCCGGAACCGCCAATATGGACATGCGCAGCTTTAGCGACCAGTTTGAAATCAGT
This sequence comes from Paenibacillus thailandensis, assembly GCF_042685365.1. Taxonomy (NCBI): domain Bacteria; kingdom Bacillati; phylum Bacillota; class Bacilli; order Caryophanales; family Paenibacillaceae; genus Paenibacillus; species Paenibacillus thailandensis. Next base: position 496,215 of record NZ_JBHUMY010000001.1, read on the forward strand.
GCGGTATTCATTGACGAAAAAATCGTCGGCCGTCTGGTCGAGCAATTTAAACGGGATTTGGGCGAAAGCGAGGAAATAGGACCTTCGGAATTCGAAGGACGTCCCAAAAAGCAAAGGATGAAGGAAGTTTTTGCCCGTCTGTTGTCTCCGCTTTTTTGACGCAAAACAATTTCAACGAATGGATGTGAATAGCGAGCTATGCCTCTTACGCCGCGATTATATCATTGGTTCGTCCGACCGAAATGGTTAACGAAAAAGTACATTCACGACCATATAAACGGACATTTCGATCTGAGCGACGGAAACGTGCTTGATTTCGGAGCCGGCACCGGCGCGAATTGCACGATTTGCAAGCCGGAATCGAATCTGGGCATCGAACCCGATGCCAAACGAATCGGACTGGCCAAAAAGCTGTATCCGAATCATCGGTTTATCGAATTCGACACCAAGCGGATTTCGGTGCCGGACAACTCGATTGACACGATTCTCGTCATCGCCGTCCTTCATCATATACCCGACGAGCAAATCAAGGCGTATCTGCGCGAGTTTGAAAGGATTCTTAAGCCAAACGGAAAAATCGTCGCCATCGAGCCTTATTTGTGCCAACGGACCCGGTTTAACAACCGGTTTATGAATTGGTACGACGACGGCGATTATATTCGTTATGAAGACGGTTATTTGAATTTGTTCAAGAACGCTGAATACGATTTCCAAGTGCTGAAAAGGTTTAAGAAGTGCTTCGTGTACAATGAACTGTTTTTTCACGCCGCGCCGAAATCGAAGTCGTCCCCTTCCTTCAGCCGGTTCGCTTCAGCGGACGAGGATGAAATGGCGATAACCGGCAATACAATATACGGCCTCGGTCCCGACTAATTCGGGATCGAGGCCGCAAGGGGGCGCTTGCTTAAATACTTTGATAGAACGACTTAATAACGGCTTCCGCCGGCTTACCGTATACGCCGTACCCGTCGTCCGACGTCGCCTTCTCTTCGCCGTAAAGCAGCGCCGCCCAATCCCAAAGGCCAAAGCCGCGGACCCACGGGCGACGATTCGCGTGCTTGAACATCGCTTCGTAATACCTCCTCTGCTCGTCCGCGCTCGCCTCTCCGGAGAGGCCCCAATCGTTCGGCACAAGCGCCGAGCCGACCCGGCTCGGACATCCCGCTTCCGCGAAAAAAAACGGCTTGTCGAACCGCTCAAGCGCGGCTTCGATCCGGTCGAGCTGATTCTCCCAATCGTGAATCGGATAATAGCCGCTGGACGAAATGACGTCGACGGCATCCCACCAGCTTACGTTCGATTCTTGATATTTGTCCGTATTGTAAGAGATCAGACCGGTGTAAACATTCCGGACCCGGGCGATAAAGGCGCGCCATTCGTCGGCTCGCCGTTCCGTCTGCACCATCTCGCAGCCGACGATCAGCATTTCGCACCGAGTCTTTTGCGCAATGTCGGCGTAATGAAGCTGGTACTCGGTATAGCTGGCGAACCAATCCCGCCACTTCGGCTCGCAAGGAACGTCCAGATCGAAGAAATTGATATGGGCTCTCCACGTTCCGTCCGCGCAGTTGACGGTAGGCTTCAGAATGATCTTAAGCCCGAGCGAACGGGCGTATTCAATCATGCCGACAAGCTCCCCGTCTCCTACCATATGGCTGCCGTTATAATCGATGGAGGTCGAATGAGGCGTTTGCTGCAAAGCCGCCAAAGCGAAAATAACGTATTCGCTTCCTGTCCTCTCCTTCATCAGACGAAGCGACTCTTTTGCTTCCTTCTTGAGGAAATCCCCTCGTCCGCTCATCCATCCGTAAGTAAAGCCTTTAATATATTCCATATTCAAATCGAACGCCATAATGCCGGACCTCCCGCTTGAAGGCTGACAGAGCCTTTTGTTAGTTAATCGTTTAAGTTACAAACTGAATTGTACATTGGGACCGTTTTCCCGTCAATTACTCCTGCTAAAAAAATTTGTTCTTGATTTTCCCGGTTATCATCGTTGACATCTGTAATCGAATAAACTTATTATGAATTTAAGTTAACGTTAACTTAATCGATAGAAGGAGTTGTAGCTTCTTGGGATCGTTAGACATTGTGAAAAGCGAAATTGAAAGCGAGCTGCTGAATCATATTCTTCCTTTTTGGACCGCGTTAAAGGACGAGACCTACGGCGGATATTTCGGGAAGCTGGACTATGACTTATCGCTGCACAAAGACGCCCCGAAAGGAGGCATCGCAACCGCAAGGCTGTTATGGTCGTTCTCCGCCGCTTACCGCAAAACGGGCATATCTTTATATGCCGAACAAGCGGAGCATGCATTCCGGTTTTTACAAAATCGTCTGCTGGACCGCGAATTCGGAGGCATATACTGGGCCGTCGATTACAAAGGCAATCCGCTAGACACGCGCAAACATATTTATAACCAATCGTTTGCCGTCTACAGCCTGAGCGAATATTATTTGGCTTCACGCAACGCCGAGGCGCTGGAGCTGGCGAAGGAATTGTATTATCTCATCGAAGACCGCGGTTATAACGCCGAAGCGGGCGGTTATAAAGAAGAGTTCGACCGCGAGTGGAACGAAAGAGAGAACGAAATGTTAAGCGATAACGGCGTCATGGCCGCGATGACCATGAACACCCATATTCACGTGCTGGAGGCGTACACGACGCTTTATCGGGCATGGCCGGACGAACGCGTTCGAGCTTCCGTCGCGGGCTTAATGAACATTTTGTACGAGAAGATCTATGATCCCGGCAAACAAAGACTGAACGTATTTTTCGATCACGAGTGGAATTCGCTGGTCGACTTGACCTCCTACGGACACGACATCGAGGCGAGCTGGCTAATGGACGAAGCGATGAAAGCGATCGGTTCCGACAATTCGGATCATAGGCGCATGATCATCGATTTGGCTTATGCGGTAGCCCGGGAAGCCGTCCAATCCGACGGGTCGCTGGCCAACGAGAAAGAAGGAGCGCATACCGATACGTCCCGAATCTGGTGGGTTCAAGCCGAAGCGATGGTCGGTTTCCATAACGCCTATACGAGGACCCAAGACGCTATGTTTATCGAATTAGCAACAAATCTATGGACTTATACGAAAAACAATATCATTGACAGCCGCCGGGGCGGCGAATGGCTCTGGGCCGTCGAAGAAGACGGGACGCATGACACGCGGGAGCTGGCAGGCCCATGGAAATGCCCGTACCATAACAGCCGGTTTTGCATCGAACTGATCGAAAGGATGAATACGCCATGATCCATGACAAATATTACGAGCTGCTCGCCGAGCAGGAGAAGCTGCTTAATAGAAAGAACCATAAAGACAACCAATTTTATAACGGCGTATACGAACGTTACGCCTACCCCGTTCTGACGCGGCACCATGTGCCCCTGCATTGGAGATTCGATCTGAATAAAGAAAGCAATCCCCATTTCATGGAAAGGCTTGGCATTAACGCAACGTTAAATCCCGGCGCGATTTACCATGAGGGCAAATATATTCTCGTCGTGCGCACGGAAGGGCTTGACCGCAAATCGGTATTCGCCTTGGCCGAAAGCGACAACGGCGTCGACGGCTTCCGATTCGTCGGCCGGCCGCTTGTGTGGGAGGACATTGACGAGAACGAAACGAACATGTATGATATGAGGCTGGTCAAACACGAGGACGGCTGGATTTACGGCATTTATTGCTCCGAAAGCAAGGATCCGGACGCCGCTCCGTACGATACGTCCAGCGCCGTCGCCCAAGCGGGGTTCGTCCGCACGAAAGACTTGAAGACGTGGACGAGGCTTCCCAACATCCGGACGAACTCTCCGCAGCAGCGGAACGTCGTCCTTCACCCCGAATTCGTAAACGGCAAATACGCCTTTTACACCCGGCCGCAGGAGGGCTTTATTTCCACCGGCTCCGGCGGCGGCATCGGTTTCGGTTACTGCGACGATATTTTAAATCCGTACATCGAGGAAGAACAAATTATCGACGAGAGGCGTTACCATACCGTTTACGAAGTGAAAAACGGACAAGGCCCGGCGCCGATCAAGACGGAACAGGGCTGGATTCATATCGCTCACGGCGTCCGCAACACGGCCGCAGGTCTTCGTTACGTGCTGTACACTTTCGCCACCGCCCTGGACGAGCCGAACCGCGTCATTGCCAAGCCGGGCGGCCATTTTCTCGCGCCGTACGACGACGAAAGGGTCGGCGACGTCTCTAACGTCGTCTTCTGCAACGGAGCCGTTGTGAACGACAAGCGGGAAGTGTATATTTATTATGCTTCCAGCGATACGCGAATTCATGTTGCGACAACGACGGTCGACAAGCTGATCGACTATACGTTTAACACGCCGGCGGACCCGTTCCGCTCTCTCGGCTGCGCAAGCCAGCGGGCAAGCCTGATCGAGAACAACGAGCGGCTGTTAAACGAACGGTTGTAACGAATATCTTATCCGAGCGCTTCGCGAAAGGGCGAAAGGAGTTGATGCGATGAATAAACCAATAACGATGCGCGATATCGCGAACAGAATCGGGGTAAGCAGCGTAACCGTATCCAAAGCGTTAAACGATAAAGAAGGCGTCAGCGACGAGCTGAAGGAGCAGATCAAGCTGCTTGCGCACGAGATGGGCTACCGCATCAATACGGCTGCCAAGTCTATGCGCGAGGGCTTGACCTATAACATCGGGGTCGTTATTCCGGAAAGGTTTACCGGGCCGAATCAATCCTTTTACATGCAGGTTTATCAGGAAATTTCAAAATCGCTCGAAGCGCACGGGTATTACGGGATTCTGCATATTTTAAGCGCGGCCGACGAAGAGGAGCTCGCCCTTCCGCGTATTTATTACGAGCGAAAAGTAGACGGCTTTATCCTTTTAGGCCAAATCAACAAGCCTTATATTGAAGTGATCGAAGAAATCGAGCAGCCTAAACTGTTTCTCGATTTTTACGACGAGCATTCCCATATCGACTCTATCGTAACGGATAATTTCTACGGGGCGTACGAGCTTACGAATTATTTGGTCCGGCAAGGCCATCGGCAAATCGCTTACGTCGGCAACATTTATTCGACAAGCAGCATCCAGGATCGCTTCCTCGGCTATTACAAGTCGCTGCTGGAGCATAATATCCGGCTGCAGCCGGAATATATCGTTAACGACCGGGACGAGCAAGGGGCTTATATCGATATCGAACTGCCGTCCGTTCTCCCGACGGCGTTCGTATGCAATTGCGACCAAGTCGCCTATTCGCTTGTGCAGAAGCTTAAGCAATCGGGTTATAAGGTTCCCGACGATTGCTCCGTCGTCGGCTTTGACAACGATATTTACGCCACGTTGACCGAGCCGCATTTGACGACGGTCGAAGTCAATATCAAACAGATGGCCCAAACCGCCATCCAGTCTATTTTGAAAAAAATAGACGACCCGGCGTCCAGCTTCGGGAGAACCGTCGTGCAGGGCAAAATCATTTACCGGGATTCCGTGAAAAAAATTTAAGCATCCCCTGCGTTTCCGCGGGTTTCGATGTAATACTCCTCGCAGTCATGGGCGGAATGCCTCCGGCCTTCCGCCCGATAATCGCTTGGCAAGCGGCCCGCAAGCTTGCGGAACAGCCTGCTGAAATATTTATCGTCTTCAAATCCCGCGTCATGCGCGATTTTATAAATCGGCTCGTCTGTCTCCAGCAGCAGCTTTTTGGCCCGTTCGATCCGCATCCCTTGCAGCGCGCTGCCGAACGGCTGTCCCGCAAACCTCGCAAAGCAGAGACTGAAGTAGCTGCGGCTCATGTTGACATGATCGGCCACATCCTTCTGATTCGTTATGGCATGCGAATTCCGTTTCATATATCGAACGGCTTTCACCAGCGATAGGAGCACTTCCTTCGATACCGACAGCTCGAACGCCCTCCGCTCCGCTTGCTCCGCGAAATGGAGGAACCACGACTTCCAATCGTCCCATATCCGGTTGTTAGGGATAGCCGCAATCATCTTGTCGCGCTTCTCCGCCGGGAACAATAACCCGTTCCATTCTTTGCACAGCTTCTCCGCAAACGGGGCGAATAAACAAGGCGAAGGTTTGCGCTCCCGAATGCCGCCCGCAAAAGCTTCCCAGCCGGATTTGTTCAGCGCCCACCGAAGGTCCTCATGCTCCGTTAATTCATCTCTATGCCCGTTGTCCGCCGCCAGCTCTAACCATTGCTCATAAGTAATCCGCAATGGCGACTGAGCCGGGTTCGCATAAAAGACAAGCCTTTCCAGATAGTCGGCTAGATGCTGAAGGCCGGACTGCAGCCTGCCCGCAAGGCCCGACACAAGAACGACCGCCCATTGCCCGCCGAGCTGCGCGGCCGAATCCCGCAAGCCGCGATCTCCGGCATCCGGTTCGTGAAGCGGAGACAACCACATCCGGCCTAAAGCGGTAAGCGAATTTCGCCGTACGATGGGAAGCCGGAGCAAGTCGCGGACCTCGTCGCGAGCTTCCCCGGAGAGCGGAACGAAGACTAGAGCCGTATCCGACGGCATCGGCTTGAACGGAACGCCTCCGGAATAACGGTGCCGGTTGTTCTCCTCCCACCGCAAACGATCGACGATGCCGAGCATCGTTGTCTCCGCTTCGTCCGAATCGAGCCGCGTCTTGACAATATAGTCGATGGCTCCGAGACGAAGAGCCCGCAAAATCGAATCGCACTCGGAATGACGTGCAAGCACGACCGAACGAATATGCGGGTACAGGAGGCGCACCCGCTCCAGCAGCTCAAAGCCCGACAACGGAGGCAAAGCGATATCGGTAAACAGAAGATCCGCTTCTTCCGTTTCCAGCAGTCGAAGCGCCGACAGGCCGTCGGCAGCCTCGCCGACGATCCGAATGCCGAAGGAGGACCAATCGAACATCGATAGAAAACCTTTCCGGACCAGATTTTCGCTATCTGCGACAATCGCTTTAATCATCGAAATCCTCCCTATGCCCCCCATATGCCTTCCGGGAAAATGACAACGCTTTCAATAATTAATCCTTATATTACATTTTTAAACAAATTTATGCAACAAGGCGAACAAAAATAAACGGAAGCCCCCGGTATTACACGGAAGCTTCCAGTTGTGCGAATTTCGCTAAGTTATTGCTTGCGGTATTCGAAAACCTTTTTGTTCTGCTCGATATTCCAGTTCAGCACCTCGTCGTAGCCAAGCCCTTTCGCTTTGTCGATCATTTCCTGCTTCAGCGCGTTAAACTCGTTTTCGTCTTTGGCGAAAATCATCCTCCAGGAATATTGCTTAATGACCTGTGCAACCTGGCCTCTCTTCTGCTCCAGCTCCGGCGCCATGACCGCCGGCGGGGTCCCCGTAAAGATCGCTTTCATAACGGCCAATTGGTTGTTTTTCTCCAAATATTCTTTCGCCGTCAAGGCGCCGCCCATCGCCGCTCTCCAGCTTTCGTCCAGCTTGGTCGGAGATTTCTGCAAAGTCGACGTCCACAAATTGTAGTCGTAAGGCTCGCCGTTATCCGGGTTGATATTCGTATTTTTGAAGGTGGTGTTGTTAAGCTGATTCATGCCGTCCTTCCACGTGCCGCCGCCGAACTCTTCCGGCACGGGAGTATCGTTGGCCGGCAGCGCTTGTTCGCCGAATGCGGTCAGCACCGGCTTGCCGTCCTTGAGCTCCCAGGTCAAGCCTTCCGGCCCGTTGGCGGAAACCATCATCCCTTCCGGACTGTACAGCCAGTCGATCAGCTCGAGCACCCGCTCCGGATGTTTCGCCTTGGAACCGATGGCCCAGACGCGCTGCCCGCCGTACGGAACATAACCGTAAGAGAACGTGCGCTCCTGTTTAAACGGAACGAGCGCGAACCCTTTTCCTTCGCTTAGATGCTCTTGCGTGTTGTACGTGTCGTCCAGCCAAGGGAAGAAGGTAAAGAGCAGCTGGCCGTCTTTCATTTTGTTTACGACGTCGTCGAATTTCTGCGTCATCGAATCCGGGTCGACGAGCCCCATCTGGTTCGCGTCGAAATAAAGCTTCAGCCCCCGCATGTAATAACCGTCTTCGTCAAGCACGCCTTGAATTTCCTCCGTATCCGCGGATATAAGCGTAAAGCCGCCCGGATTGAATCCGTCCCCCTCGTCGAAGCCGTGCAAGCCCGCCCAAGCTTTAGCCAGCACCATCATGTTGCCGTCCCAGTCGGACCACATGGAGAAGGCGTAGGTTGGACGCCCGGATTCGCTTTTTGGTTCCAGCTCTTGCATCTGCTTCAGAACCGGCAAATAATCTTCCATTGTATTAATGGCCGGCCGGCCAAGCTTCTCGTACAAATCCCATCTTAAATTCGGATGATAAGTGAGATCCTTCGCTTCCGAAGGCCCGTCTTTGTCGTCGCCGACATCGAAGCCGATCCCGTATACGCTGGCGCCGTTCCCGAAGTTCGCCTTATTCTTCTCGATCGCCTTCGGGGCGTATTTCATAATGTTCTTCCCATAGTCGTCCAGCAATCCGTCCTTCGTCCAGTCGACGAGCATTCCCGCCTTGATCGCGTCCAGATACTTCTGCCCGTCGTCGCCGAAGATGACCAGATCGCCGAGATTGCCGGAGGCCATCATTGTCGCGAATTTCGTATCGCCCCCGCCTTCCAGGTTGGATGCGATGATGTTCAGCTTGATGTTGAACTTATCCTTGATCACTTTGGCGAACCAGCCGGTCTGCTCCCCCGAAAAATTCGACAGCATGGAGAAAACGTCAAGCGTAATCTCCTCGCGCCCGGCCGGCGCGGACGAGCCGTCGCCGCTTGCCGGCGGAGCCGAAGGACTTGCGGCATTGTTCCCTTGATTCCCGTTGCCCCCGCCCGAAGTGCACGCTGCCAAGCTCACGCTTAGAAGAACAATGAAAAGAACGTAAACCGTTTTGTGAAATCGGATCAAATCGTTTGCCTCCCTGTCATTTATTAAATGCAAGCCAAGCGAGCTCCTCTTTATCCTTTTACCGCGCCGATCATGATGCCCTTTACGAAATACCGCTGGAAGAACGGATAAACAAACAAAATCGGCAGCACTACGATCATCGAAACCGTCGTGCGTACGGAGGTGGCCGTCTGTTGGTTCGTTAAATCGACGTTGCCGAGCGAGCCTTGCGAGTTCCGTATAATCGCGGCAAGCGAAGTCGACTCGTTCAAATATTTGTACAAGACGAATTGCAGCGTATAATATTTGTCGTCGGTCATCAGAAAGACGGTATCGATAAAGGAGTTCCATTGGTTTACCGCGGAGAAAATCGCGATTGTCGCCGAAATCGGCGTAATCAGCGGGAAGATAATCTTGGCGAATACCGTCCAGTAACCCGCGCCGTCCATCTGCGCCGACTCCTGCAGCACTTCGGGGATCGACTCGATAAACGTTTTGGCCAATATGACGTAGAAGGGAGAAACGATTGCAGGCAAAATATAGGCAAGGAAATTATTCGTCAGGTTCAGATTCATCATGATGATGTACCATGGAATAATGCCGGCATTGAAATACATCGTAATCATGACAAAACGGTACCAGAAACGTCTGCCCCACATTTTCCGCTGCGTGAACAAATAACCGAGAAACGCCGAGGCGGCTACGGTCAATACCGTGCCGATAACGGTCCGAAGCAAAGATACGACGGCCGCGTTCGCCAGCCCTTTCACCTTCAGCACTTCAATATAGTTGGTGAAATGAATCATTTTGGGATAAAAGGTGACGAGTCCTCTCGAGCTTAAATCGTTGCTGCTGATCGTATTGATGAACAGATAGTAGAACGGAAACAAGCAGATCAAGGTAAATAACGTAAAAAAGGTGTAGTTGACGCTATGAAACGCGATATCTCCGATCTTTCTGCCGCTGCGCATGCCTATCCCCCTCTCGTCTCTAAATAATCGCTTCGCCGCGCACAAGCTTGGACAGCCGGTTGGCAAAAAACAGCAGCAGTATGCTGATAATCGACTTCAGCATGCTTACGGCCGTGGCGAACGAGAAATTGAAGCCCAGCATGCCGATGTTATAGACATATAAATCCAGCACTTCGATATGGTCTTTGTTAATGGCGTTTTGGAATACGAAATATTGCTCCATGCCGTTGTTAATGAAGTTGGCGATCGACAGCAGCAGAAGCACGAAATAGGTCGGCATAATGCCCGGTACGGTAATGTGCCAAATCATGCGGAAGCGCCCGGCGCCGTCGACTTTGGCCGCGTCGTACAGCTCTTGATCGATCGAAGCGATGGCCGCGATGTACATGATGGCTCCCCATCCGAGCCCTTTCCATAGCCCCCATAACGTCATGGCAAGCCACGTATGATTGTCCGTCGCCAAATAGTTGACGCCCGTTTCCTGAAGCCCGAGGCTGATCATCACTTTGTTGACGATGCCGTTATCGACCGAAAACATCATGAAGGCGATGGCATAAACAAGCACCCAGCTTATAAAGTTCGGAAGGGTCGTCAGTACTTGAACGGTTTTTTTGTACCACAGCACACGGATTTCCGAGAGCAGGACAGCGAAAATCACCGGAAGAACCGACGTCAATATGCCCAGCGAGCTCATGGCAAGCGTATTGCGCATTACGCGAAGCACTTCTTGCGTTTGCGTAGGATTGGCGAACATCGCGCGAAACCATTGAAGCCCGACGAACGGAGTTTCGGAGAGCGGAAAGCCGGGCCGATAATTATAAAACGAGTAAATCCATCCGTATAGCGGAAAGTAACTGAAAACGAGCACAAGAATGAGAAATGGCAGCGCATACAAAAATAGGCGGATACGGTCAGGAACCGCTTTGACAGGGCGTCGGGAGTCTTTGGCCGGCGCCGGCTCCGACGGGGTGACCGTCTTCATGGAATCACTCCTCGATTGGCATTTTCCATCTTCCGATTGACCGGGACACAAGTTGACGTTATCGATAACTCCTTTCTGCGCTTCTTTTTCCATTTTAACGGCGCTCCGTCATTTCTCGATAAGATAACGGTTTGGAATGGCGGGATTTCGGTTTCTTGTTATCGAACCGTTTTCTCACCTTTACAGAACCGTTCCCCCCCTAGAAGCGTAAACGGCTTTCGCCGTCCTCGGACGAAAAAGGACGGCCGGAATGCGATCCGCAATCCAGCCGGCATTTCGGGTTTATTGGCTTAATCCTCCTTCCAGGCGGGAACGGGCGCGATAAGGCCCGACCGGAATTTGAATTAAGGCGGTTTTTCCGTCGGAAGCGAGCCCGTAAAGCTCATCCGCCGATTTGGCGTCGTATCCGAGGAGCGGATGTCCCCCCATCCCTAAGGCGAAAGCAGCCAGCAGCAAACGCTGGACAAGCATGCCTGCTTCCATTTGCTGGATACGGTAACCCCGATATCCAAGCTGCGGGCCCAGATGGTTCCTGTCCGCCGCCACATGAAAGCAAAGCGGAATCTGGAATAAATTCAAATTGTGCAGCGACATCCCGTATTGCAGCCAGGACCGGCAGTCGCCGGGACGAACCGGCTCTAGGGCATGAGCGGCAGCGTCGTAGCGATAAGCGCCGTCGTCAATGCCCTCGACCCCATAGAAGCAGCCGTACAAGGAGACGCGAGCTGCGGCATTCCGTTCCGTCCCGTCCAGATCGTTGCGGTAGGAGAACGAAGCCGTCGTCTCTTGCAGCAGAGCGGCGAGATCCAACAGGCTAACTTGACGCAATACGAAATTCGTCTCCGGCGAAAACCGCATCCGGCTGACGGCGGCCAGATCATAGCTCAACCTGTCGGCGGCAGGCAGTTTTACCGCATCTCTCTTGCGCGTACCGCCCCCTTCCTCCCGTTCCAACGGCCTGAACATGCCTGCGGAATTTTGCATAGACGCTTCATTCAGCTTAATCAGCATCGGATAATCGACGACGTTCATCGATCGAACGTAATGGTCATGCCGAACCGCTTCCAGCTCCTTGCACAGCTCGGGTGCAGACAACTTGCCGCCGCTTTCGCTTTCGTCAAGGTTAGCGAACCAATTCGTCTTAGGCTCCGCCGACAGCGGTATAACCGCATACACGCTCTCCTCTTGTTCGGAAAGCCCAAGCAGATGATTAACGGCCCGGTCGACAAATTGAAAGTAGACGCAAGGCTCAAATCCAAACCGTTTGGACACTTCAAGCAGCTGCCCGAGCAGCACGCCGGCGTCAAGCCCTTGCAGGCGGTAAGAAAAGTTGTTGTATTTAAAAAAGTTTTTCCAAAACATGGAGGTGACCAAAACGACACCGAAGCAATCCGCCAGGTCGCAGCGGTTTCCGAGAGCTTTTCCCAGATAAGAGTCGAAATGGCCTTCCCGCAGCAAAACAAGCCGGTGATGCGCTGCGTCGTAATGATAAACCCCGGCCGGCAAATCCTCCAGTTTCAAATAAATGTACATTTCGTTCGGATACAGCCCTCCGCCGGAAGGCGCAAAACGCCTGTACAAGTGAACGGGCCCCGCCGGCTCCTCCATCCGATCCGGGACAAAAACCGATTGGCTTACTTGCGCCAGCCCATATACGTACCACAGAAAATGGCCGACATTCCGAACATTCGGCTTTCCCGGCGTCTCCTTGCCCGCCAGCGTAAGCGGTACGTCCGCCGGCAGCGGCATCCCCGGCAAGCGGCGATAAAGCTTATACGGAAGCGGCGCATCGTCCCAATTCGTCTCCCAATCGGGCGGTTTCACCTTGTCCGGATCAAATTGCAGATCGTGCAGGAATGATTTCAGATTCAGGCCAATCCTCTCCTTCCCCTGTGCAATAACCGCTCTTAGACCGCAAGCCCTTGCTTACGGGAACGGATGCGGGTGCGGGTTGAGCTGTTCGGGCTTAAGCGGCTCCTTCACAAACCTAAGCTCTGCCGGAATTCGGAGCACCCTCTCCAGCCCTGTCAGGCGGACCAGATGTTGGCCGAAGGTCATCGGCAGCATGCCCGGAATCAATACTTTTACGCAATGAAGTCCGTTTCGCAGCGTTTCCGGCGTCGTCTGATCGACTACGATCACATCCAGATGCAATTTGCGGAACGTTTCAAGAAAATCCTTCAAATCGTCGGTTAAATCCGCATGCTTGGCTCTAGGCTTAAACTCCTCTGCAAACGATCGCGCGGGACGGCCGGGGTCCAGCAAAAAATGCAATCGTTCCTCGGCTTGCGGCAAACCGTACAGCATGGAATGATCCTCCATCTCCCGCACCAAATAAGGATCGCGGAGCATTCGTTCGTACTGCTTCCGGTTCTCTTCGAATTTATCGCGAAACGTCAGCAGCATGCCCGCCGTCTCGTGAAGCGCGCTTTTGGCCGCCCGTACGGGATCCGGATGGGCTCCCGCCGCGCAGATGAGATTCAGTCCCTTCTGCGTTCTGTTTTTCGCCACCGCCCATACGCTCGGAATTCCATTCTCCATCGTCGAGTTATACAAATAGACGTCATACCCGGCAACGTCCTGCAAACGCTCGACCATCAAGTCCAATTCAAGGTCTCCGGCCGAATAAGGGTCAAGCCGCGGAAGAGGCAGCCGCGCATACCAGGTCATCAGGAACGAATCGCGTTCCACCACTTCCAAAATGCCGTAAAAAATCGCTTCCTCCAAGCTGCCGCCTAACGCGCATCCGTTTGAGGTTTCATAAACGAAGCCGTGTCCGCATCCCGAGCTGTAGTAAGCAAGCAGCTCCGGCACAAGAATCGGACGCTCCTGCAAAAAGGAGTAGCCCCACACCCAACGGACGGGCTGGTCCGGATCAAACGGCCGAAACGGAAAGTCCGGCCGCTCATACTGTTCCTTGCCATGCACCCCGACCTTGACGGGATCGAGCGCCCGGTCTTTCAAATTGCGGTAGCTGTCATACACCGCCGTCCGTTTGCCGCGCGGCGACAGGCCGCAATATCGCTCCAAGCCTTCCAATATGGCCGTCAGCTCGCTGTCCGCATAGGAATGAGTCCGCCCTGCGCACCCCTCGTCCCCGGCAAACAACGGCAAATTAATGCTGGCATCGGCAAAAGGCGACAGGAGATCGATCATTTTTCCGTTCAGAAAGCCGGTCCGGGCGTCCAGATAGTCGCTTGCTAAAACTTTCTTCAATTCGTTCTTCGGACGGGAGCGGTAACTATCGGCATCTGTCTTAGGGCTTGGCTGCAGCACAATACGGGACGCCGCCGCAGAGTCTTCGGGCAGCTCGCCGCAAACCGGACAAAGCGGGTCGGGCAAAAAAAAGTGCCGCGATGTATTCAACGTCTGCGTATGGATCAAAAACAGTCCGTTCTCCGTCTGCCCCTTATTGCCTTGCAATATTTTCCTCGCTTCTGCCGCAAGAAGACCGGCCATCTGCCATAGCGCCGTCCGCGAAGCCCACGGATCGGGGCGCATCGAATTTTGCGCCGAAAGCCTTTGCTGCAGCTCCCACATTTCCTTGCGGTCGCTGCCCGCCAACAGGCGCCGCGTATCCGCGCATTGCGAGCACCCCGGTACGCCGGGGCGCACCAGCGGTCCGATTACGCCTTCGCCAAACGATACAAATGCCCGGAGCCAAGGCGTTCCTGTCCGCCGGAAGCTTTCTTCCGCCAAATCATAAGCGGACGGATTCCAAGAATCGCTTAACACAAGCGCTAAACTCACGGATTCGGGCACGCCGGCTTCGATATGGTTTTGCCGGACAAGCCGATATTGGGGGGATAAAACGTCATATACGAAGCCTGCGAGCTGCCCTTCGCCAATGACCGCCACCGTGTCCTTCAATGCGATCCCTCCTCACGCAGCAATACGCCGAAAACTCCCGCCAGCTCCTCTTTCAAGAACGGTTCAGTAGCCAAGTCGAACACCAGAAGCCGCTGACGGTTCCGTTTCAATAATTGCATAGCGGTCTGCAATTCCTCCCCGGACGGCTCCCGCGCAGGGAGCGAAACGAACCCGGGCGCTTCCTCTCTTTCGATTACGGTTGCAAGCTCCAATGCTTGCGCCGCACGGTAAACTCCTTTGTTCTGAGCCTTTAACAGCGCTTGCCGAAGCACCCGGCTTAAAGCCGCCGTAAGGCTCAAATCGGTACAGCCGTACCAGCCGTCTTTCGTGCCTACCCAAACGGCCGGAAAGCCGAACACTTCCTCGCCCAAGCCGATCTTCGGCGCGCCTTGCATCGTAGTTAACGTCCGTAAATAATAGCGGCAGTTGTCGTCCTCTACCCTGCCGAGCCGTATCCGATTGACAGTAGGCTTGCGCGTTTCCAGCCGCTTGCGCAGCCGTTCCGTCAGGCACTTTTGCAGTCCGCGGGCAACGCCTTCCTGTATCGTCTCGCCCGCTCCTACGCCTAGAAACTCGAATGACCGGGGTTCGAGCGAACTCCCCGCCGACACCTCCGCCAAGCGCGATACATACGCTTCGATTCCTGCAAGCCCCGCTTCCCTTCTTGCCTCATCATGGTTTAAACCGTTGCAGACGATTTCCGGCAGCAGCTCGGCGGCCCCTTCCGACAGCGGATCGGCCGCCTGAACGAGGCACTGCGACAGCGGAAGCTGCCTTAAATCCCCTTCCTCCCAACGATGAAAAATTCCCGTTTCCGCTGACGTTAACCGGCTAAAATACGAAATCAGGCCGTGCGATCCCTGCTCTCGGGCACGTGGTTCAAAATCTATAACCGGCTGCGCGGCGGGCGGAGTTCCTCCGGCCGCAAGAGGATGCGGCAGGAATGTATGCCAGCGTCCTTCCAACGTCTCCAAATTAAGCAGAAACAGTTTATTTTTCAATTCCGATTCCGTCGCTCCCGTAATGGTCTTAAACGCTTCAAACACGATGACGTTCGCAAGCAGCGCTTCCGCCGTCGTGGAAACCGTGTGCAAATCAGGATCTTTACAAAGCGCGCCACGATGAATGCGCCGCCATGCCGATTCGAGGCCGCTATCCGAATCCGGGTGCACCAGCGGCCCCGCCAGGCCGGCTTGCTCCATAAACATGGCGGGAAGCAGCGCCTTCTTCTTCCTGCAAGCCGAGTTAAGGGCTTTAAGCTCCTCCATTCCGCTCTCTTGGGCGACATACAAGATCAAATCGAACGGCTCGATGACCGCATGCCAATCCATACTCCCCTTCTTCGGCAAGTGGATCTCCTGCGCCTTGACTTCCGGATCCGTTGCGCGGGCATATTCCAGCAATTCCGAGATTCTCTGCCGATTGGTCGTTTCCGAATCGGTAATAAGCATGCGGAATTGGGGCAGTCCGGATTCCAGCAAAGACTTAATGAGCGCCACAAAAAACGAGCCTGAGCCGACAGCGAGCACCTTAGCCTGACGGTAAAGCTGCAGCCGGTAAGCGCCCGAACCGCCGAAGCTGTCCAAAAATTCGATTTGAGAAGCATATTTCCGGAGAATCCCGTCCGGCAATCGATGCAGCCTGTCTTGGCTCACGTCACGGACAAAGCCGTTTGTATAAAGCACTTCGGCGATTTTATATACATGTTCCCGGTATTGGTCCGTCAGCCCGTCCGTCAAATCCGCCATCGAGTATTCCCCGTTAAACATCGGGATCAGCTTTTCAATCCATTGGGCGATTGTGCCGCCCTCCATTCGGAACGAGCCGACATTGTTGCGAAAGTAAACACCTCCGTCCGGGCCGGGGAGATAAAACGTATCCCCTTTCACTTTAAGACGCATGGAAGGATTCAACCGGATGCCTCCTTTTCGTCAATCTTGCAAAATCGTTCATCTCTAATGGTATGTAAGGCGATTTGTCCCTCATGCCTGAACATATATTGAAAGGCGCCCCTGCATGCAGGAGCGCCCGATAAGCTGCATAGGCCGTATACTCTTCCGATGTTTAACGGCAGCGGGCGCAGCTCCCGCAGCGGAAACAGTTGTGGCACCGGAAGCAGTTGGAGCAATGAAAGCAGTTGAAGCAATTGAAACAGTTGAAGCAGCGGAAACAACCGACGCAGAAGCCGATACAGAAGCCGATACATAGCCTTGGATCCGAAGCGTTCATTTGGCCTTGGCCGGCATTTGGCGTCATCCCGCTCGCTTGGAAACCGTCGATGCTCAAGTTTTGAAGCTCGTTTTTAAACTCATTCATGTTGTTTAACCTCCATATTGATTCGTTGCTGCACCATCGGCAGGTAAATGTGGAACAACAACTTTCTGCATGATTATGATGCCGATGAAACTTCACGTGATAAATTATGTAGGCGGCTCCGCGGGTGTTCCTAATGAAGACGCCTATTGCAAAAATCAACGCGATCCTGCGTTGCGTAAAAACCCGCGTTTCCGCGAATAATAGGCTTGTCTTTTTCAAGAAGGAGGTGCACCGAAATGGCCAACAAACGAAAACAAGACGCCAAAGCTGCCGTACAATCGACAAGGTTGAACACGATGCCTGTGCCGGGCGCTGACGATACGGAGTTTTCGGCGGAGGAAGCGGCTCAAGCGTTCCGCGACAACAATAACGCCGAGAGCAAGCGCCGCACGTAAACGAACCACCGAAGACAAACGAAGCGCACCGATCTCCGGCATCAGCCGGGTCCTGCGCTTCTTTTTGATCCCCGGCTTTGCGGATTGCCCATTATTGCGGCCCGCATGGCCGCTCCGCAACAAAAAGAACAGCAACCCTTCTCCTAGCCGGGAGAAGCGGTTACTGTTCTTTAAAGGCGGTTATCGGTTATTACGACTTCAACCGTTGAAGCAAGTTGATGCGATAGGCTTCGCTTTCCAAGCCTTGAATTTCCTTATACTCCTCGGCGGTGAGCGCTTTCGGCACGCCGACGCTTTTGGCCAGCAAATAAATCCGCGCGCTTTCCTCCACCACCTCCGTCCGGTAAAACGCTTCGCGCAAATTTTTCCCGACCGTGACCAAGCCGTGGTTTTCCAGCAGCAGCGAATTGTGGTCGTTTAATTTAGCCGCAACCGCTTCAGCCAGCACGTTTGTCGTCGGAACGACATAAGGGACGAACCCGACGTCGCCGACCAGCGCCGCCTGGTCGGGAAACAGCATCGGAAGCTTGCTCTCGACAAGAGTTAAAGCGATGCAGTGAGCCGGATGCGTATGCACCATCGCCGTTATGTTCGAATTCGCCCGGTAGCCGTATAAATGCATCAGAACCTCGGAGGAAGGCCGGTACGTCCGGTCCAGAATGTCGCCCGAATCGACGGCTACCGGTACCCATTGCTCCGGTTCGATATCCTCAAAGGCGAAGCCGCTTGGCGATATATACATCGTGTCGCCGCTTCTGGCGCTTATATTGCCTCCGGGGCCGACGACAAGCCCCTTTTGCACGATTTTTTTGGCGTAGACGCTTAGCTCAAGCCGCAGCTTGTAGTCATCATGTGCCATCGCTTCATCCCCGCTCCCTTTTCATCGTATTCGAACATGAAGTCCGTAAAATTATGGCGGCTGCGCTTCGCGCCCCGGCCTCCTGATCGTTAAGCGATAGTCCGGGTAAGCTTGGCGTACTTTTCGTAGGAGGCCTGCCACTGATTGCCGGTATGGCCCGGTTCGTACGTAGCAGGGGGAAACGAACGTCCGACAATCTCGCGAATTTCGTTTAATCCGCTAATTTCCCCGTGCGCCGACGCTTGGACAAGCAAGTTGCCGATTGCCGTCGCTTCGACCGGTCCGGCAATAACGGGCCTGCCGGTCGCTTCGGCCGTTAACCGGCACAGCAGCTCGTTTTGAACTCCGCCGCCGACCATATGAATGACCGGAAAGCTTTGCCGCGTCAGCAGCTCCAGCTCTTCAAGCGTCTGCCGGAACTTGAGCGCCAGGCTATCCAGAATGCACCGTACGATCGCGGCTTTCGTCTGCGGCACCGCTTGCCCCGTCTCACGGCAATAATCCTGCACACGACGCGGCATATCCCCGGGAGCCAGGAAAGATGGGTGAGCCGGATCCACGAAGCTTTGATGTCCCGGCTCCCTCTCCGCCAGCTCCTGAAGCTGGGCGTAGGACCAGTTTACGCCTTCCCCGCTCCAATGCCTTTTGCACTCCTGCAGCAGCCATAATCCCATAATGTTTTTGAGCAGCACGGTTTTGCCGAAAGCTCCGCCTTCATTCGTATACCCGAGCCGCCCGCTTTCCGGCGTAATGACGGGGCTCTCGCGCTCCACCCCCATAAGCGACCAGGTGCCGGTGCTGATGTATGCGAACGGTCCGCTCCCGGCGGGCGCCACCGCGATGGCCGAAGCCGTGTCGTGGGAAGCGGCGTTAATGACCGTGAGGCGCCCGGTCTGAAGCTCCTCCCGTACGGATGGCGCAAGCTCCCCCAGCACATTGCCGGGCATGACGACGTCCGGGAACAGCCGGGCCGGTATGCCAAGCGCCTTCATCGTTTCGCCCGACCAATCCCGAACATAAGGGTCAAGCAGTCCGCTTGTGCTGGCAATGCTGTATTCGGCCGCCCGTTCGCCCGTTAAAAAATAATTGAGCAAGTCCGGCGTAAAGAGCAGCGTGTCGGCAAGATCAACCAGCGGTTTGTTCCGCTGCAGCATAGCGTAAAGCTGAAAGACGGTGTTGATCTGCATGATCTCGATGCCCGTCAACGCATACAGCCGTTCTAACGGAAGACGTTCCGCGGCCAGCTCGGGCACGCCGTTCGTTCGCCCATCCCGGTAATGGTAAGGAATTCCCAGCAGCGAACCGTTCCGGTCGAGCAGTCCGAAATCGACGCCCCATGTGTCCACCGCAACCGACACGCCCGATCCGCCCGTCTCCCGTTGAAAGCTTCGAATGCTGTGCAGCAGCTCCGCATATAGTCGGGGGAAATCCCAATGCAGCCCCGATCCGAGCCGAACCGGCTCGTTTTCAAACCGGCGAATTTCGCGGAGCTGCAGCCGCGAGCCGTCATAATGCCCCAGCATCGCCCTGCCGCTGCTCGCCCCGTAATCGACGGCCAACATGTTTAATGTCTTATTGCCCATCGGCGACGCCTCCGATCGTATCCATATGCCGAAAGTTATTTATAAAGAGGCCCGAACGCGGAGCATGCCCGGAAATCGGCCGATTCCGGCGACTCCGTGCCGAAGGAGCCCCAAACGCGCGGCCGGAATATTTGCTCTTCCGCTACGTTATGCATGGCAACCGGAATGCGAAGAATCGATGCCAGCGTTATCAAGTCCGCTCCGATATGGCCGTAGCTGAAAGAGCCGTGATTGGAGCCCCATTGATCCATCACCGAATAGACGTCTTTGAACGCTCCCTTGCCCGTCAGCACCGGAGCGAACCAAGTCGTCGGCCATGTCGGGTCCGTCCGCTTATCGAGCGCATCGTGAATGTCCGCAGGAAGCTCGACCGTGTAGCCTTCTGCGATTTGCAGCGCCGGTCCGAGCCCTTTGACGAGATTGAGGCGCGACATCGTAATCGGCATTCCGCCTTTGGTCGTGTAGTCGGTGGAGAAGCCGCCGCCGCGGAAATATTCGACCGAAGCCGGACGGAATAAAGTCGCTTCCAGGCAAGCCTTCGCTTCCGCATCCGTGATTTCCCAATACGGCTTCATCGCCGGCTGTCCGTCCCTGGTCTGCTCGCCCGTTCCGTCCAGCGCCGCCGAACCGGAATTGATCAAGTGAAGCAAGCCGTTTGACGCACGGCCCTCCAATGTGTAGCCGGTAACGCGTTTCACCGCTTCCGGACTCCAGTAGGTCCGAACGTCCGCGAATACTTGCGCCGTATTGGTCAGGAGATGGCCGAACAACATGACGACGCCGTTCAGGCTGTCGTTTTCGGTAGCCATCAAATAAGGAGCGCGGCGGCCGTTCCAATCGAAGGAGGAGTTCAACACGGTTTCCATGAAATCGCCGTTCGGGAAATGGTCCGTCCATTGGCGCTGCCCTTGAAAACCGGCCAAAATCGCGTTATGCCCCTGCGCCTCCTCCGCGAAACCAAGCTCGGCAAGCTTCGGATTGCCGGCCATCAGATCGCGGCCGATCATCGTCATTTTCACGACCGTTTCCCAGTCGGCGTCTTTTTTCCCGCGGGACGCTTGAAGCGCTTCCGGGTTATTGTCGGCTCCTTCCTTGCAGTTCTCCTTCACCCATTGCAAAGCGAGCTCGTACTCGTCTTTATCGTATATTTCTTCTTCAATGCGGCGGATGATTTCCGAGCTGTCCACATATTCGTTCCGCATTCCCAAATATTCTTGAAAAAATTGATCGTTCACGATGGACCCGGCGATCCCCATCGATACGGAACCGATCGACAAATACGATTTGCCGCGCATTAGCGCCGCCGCAAGTCCCGCCCGCGCGAATCGGAGCAGCTTCTGTTTCACGTCCTGCGGTATTTCCGTCGTGCCCGCATCCTGGACGTCCGTTCCGTAAATGCCGAAAGCGGGCAGCCCTTTCTGCGCGTGCGCGGCCAGAACGGCCGCCAAATAGACCGCTCCCGGACGCTCGGTCCCGTTGAATCCCCATACCGCTTTAGGCGTGAACGGATCCATGTCCATCGTTTCGGTGCCGTAACACCAGCAAGGCGTGACCGTAATTGAAACGCTTACATTTTCGCGGCGGAATTTATCCGCGCAAGCGGCCGATTCGGCCACTCCGCCGATCGTAGTGTCGGCCACGACGCATTCAACCGGCTCTCCGTTCGGATAACGGAGCTCCGAGGAGAGAAGCTTGGCGGCCTCCTTTGCCATATTCATCGTTTGCTCTTCGAGCGACTCGCGCACTCCTTTGCGCCGCCCGTCAATCGTCGGACGAATGCCGATTTTCGGAAAACCGTCTTTCCACCTATAGCGATTTTGGTCCATCGTAATTCCCCTCTCTAACGGAAATAGAATTAGAGTTACCGATAACACTATCCTACATGGTATATCCATGATTTACAAGCAAAAGTTCATTGGAAACCGGCTAGGCACGATAGAATCGCCGGGCCAATATACTATAAAAAACCGGAATGGTGGTGTATCGTTGCATGTTAACCTATGCTCCCGGCTATTATTACGGGAATAGACAGCCTTCCCCTCATTGCTGGACTACGTCTATGGTGAAATTGAACCAAAATCTGCGCGTATTATGGGAACAACATGTGTATTGGACGAGAAAAGCGATGACGAGTATCGTTGCGGGGCTTCCGGACGAACAAGAGACGCTTAAAAGGCTGCTCCGCAACCCGGCCGATTTCGCCGCGGCGCTGCGGCCTTTCTACGGACCGAACGTTGCGAATCGGTTCGCCTCTCTGTTCACGGATCATCTTACGATTGCGGCAGAACTTATTAGAGCGCTGAAATCCGGAAACTCCGCAGCGGCCGCGGATGCCCGGAAACGCTGGTTCGCCAATGCCGACGATATTGCGGTTTTCCTAAGCCGGATCAACCCCTACTGGCCCGAAGCGGAATGGAAAAAAATGCTCTATGAGCATTTGAACCTGCTGGCAAGGGCAGTCTCCGCGCGCCTTTCCGGAAATCATGCGCTATACGTCGAGCTTGGCGATCCCATTGAGCTTCAAGCGCTTGGAATGGCGGATATGATGACGGCCGGTATCGTCCGGCAGTTCCCTAATGCTTTTATAGCATAGGCCGTATCCGCCCCGATTATCGTCAATCCGGTTCAGGGCGAATGACCGGGGGCAAACGCTTCCCCGGCAAACGTCCAATCAACCATGCCTTGCCGAACATACTCTATAGCGTACTCCATTAACGAGGAGGTGCATGAGAAATGTCAGGTTTCGGTTATGGTTGCGGTTTTGATAGCTTCGCCTTCATTCTGGTGCTTTTCATTCTATTGGTGATCATTGTTTGCGGCTGCGGCTTTTTCGGCGGTCACGGCTACAAGGGCTGCTAATCAAGCGATCGAAACTCTTATGTTCCCGTGTACCCGTCTGGATTCAGCAACAATAAGCATAGGATTGGCTCCAAAGACCCGTTCAACGGGTCTTTGGCATTTCCAATCCCCGTTCGCATATTTCAAGAAGCGAAAACGAATCCTAACGAGGAAAAATTTACATAAAACGAGGAGAATGCTTCAATGTTTATTCTGTTGGCCTACGCCTTTCTGCTGGCTATCGGTTTCTCCATGCTCGTCATTGCCGACCTGATAACCGGGCAAACGGTCGCCGAATCGCTTAAAAATTTGATCGTCGGGATAAGCCACCTTACGAGCATCGATTTGACGATTATGTTCATCGTTTTAACCATGCCCTTGATTCCGGCTGTGAAGAGTGTCCGGAAACGCCGGCAATCCGCGCAGAACAAATAACGCGGCCAGGCTGACGCCCGGCCGGATTTCGTTACTTGCTCTGCTCCTCTTTAAAGGTTTCGCCCCGCATGCCCGTCCTCCGGAGGAACATGTCGACATGGACTTCCACTCCGCTTTCGGCAAACCGCTTCGGCCAATCCTTCTCCATCGTTTTCCACTGCTCCGGATAACGATGCCGTACGGTCGTTCCAAAGCCGAATATGTCGCTTTGCTTCTCCTGGGCCGCCTTGACCGCTTCCGTCACCTCTTGCTCCACCAGCTTCTCCCATTGCTTCTGAAGCTGTTCCAGCGTTTCGCTGCGCCCGGGATCGAGCGCGCAATTGGCCTCTACGACGCTTCCGGTTTCCATAATATCTACGGCAAACGTTAATTTTCCTTGTTCCAGTTTGGGCTTAACGCCTACTCTCGACCGGGCGACGGAAACGACGACCTCATGCCCGGAATCGCCGCAAGGCACCTCATATACGGTGTTTTTCAACTCCTTCCGCAGCAGCAGCGCTCCTCTCGCCAGCCTGCCGTCCAGCCAGCCTGCCAGCTTGCCTTCCCGCAGCAGCGACAAGCCTTGCACTTTCAAAAAGGAGGGCAGTTTGGAATTTTCCAGGTTTTTCGTCGTTTGTCCGGCATTTTCGGCGTCAAATACTCTGATTCCTCCGATAACCGGAACTCCCGGACCAACGATCTCTCTCACAACCTCGTGTACCGTAGAATCCGCGTTCTCCGCCCATAAATGAGACGACATTCTCGTCCGCTTCGCGATGCCGATGGCGGACAACCTCTCGAGCGGCGTAATGATGCTAATGACTTTCTCGGCGGTCGCGTCTCTTGCAATCAGGACGGCGGAGTTCATGCGAATCTCATGCGCTCGTTCGAAAAAATCGAACACCTCAGGCATCCCTTTTCTTGCGATGCTTTCTCCGATAACAACGACCTGGATATGGCCGAAAAATAATCGTCTCGGCACCTTGCGCGACACTTTGCGAAGCGCTCCGAACAACGTATCGGCCTTTTCGTTGAATACGACGATCGGCAGCATGTTAGCCCCTCCTTGGCTGCTGCCGGCGGCTTGCATCGCTCCCGAGTTGACGATTTGAAAAGAAACCCGGTACTGCTGCGAATCCGGGACGGCGTCGATGCCCATCCCGATTACGATGGACATGTCCCTAAGCTCCCGGCTGTTCCAACACCCCGAAGCGAATACGGCCATGAGCGCGATCATAAGCGGCAGGCCGTATTTCTTCACGCGTTTCATCCCTTAGCCCCCTCTCTTGTCATCGCGGGGACGGGCAAACGAGGGACGGCTCGCCATGTTATAGAAGGAGGCGCGAACGAGCGTATCCTTTTGGTCGTCGGTGTATAACGGCGTAAGCGGCGACATATACGACACGCCGAACGAGCGCAGTCCGCACATATGCGCCACCATCCAAATGCTGAACAACACGATCCCGTAGAAACCGAGCAATGCCGCGCACAACATGATCGCGAACCGAATGAGCCGGACGGACAGTGCGACGTTAAACGCGGGCGACGCAAAGCTTGAGATGCCCGTAATGGCCACGACGATGACCATGGCCGAAGAGATGATTCCGGCTTCTACGGCGGCTTGTCCCAATACAAGCGCACCCACGATCGAAACCGCTTGGCCGACCGCCCGCGGCAGCCTTACCCCGGCCTCCCTTAATATTTCGAACGTGACTTCCATAATAAGCGCCTCCACCAAGGCGGGAAAAGGCACCGATTCCCTCTGTGCGGCAAGCGATATGATAAGCTGGGTCGGGATGAGCTCCTGGTGGTATGTAATGGCGGCTATGTATATCGACGGCCCGAACATCGAGATAAAAAAAGCGAAATAACGAAGCAAACGGATAGCCGTGGCCACGTCCATCCGCTGGTAATAATCTTCCGCCGCTTGGAAGTACATAAAAAACGTCGTCGGCGCAATGAGGACAAACGGCGTCCCGTCGACGAACACCGCGACCCGTCCTTCCAAAATATTGGCCGCCACCGTATCCGGCCGCTCCGTGTTAAGCAGCGTAGGAAAAGGCGTCATAGCCTGATCCTGAATAAAGTTTTCGATATAGCCGGATTCCAGAATCGAATCGAAATGAATGTCGTTTATCCTTTTTTTTACTTCCTTTATAATTTTTTCGTTCGCGACGCCCTTCAAATACATCATCGCGACGTCGGTTCTTGTCACCGTGCCCACCTGCATTTTTTCAAGCCACAGGTTCGAGCTTTTTATCCGGCGGCGCACGAGCGACACGTTAGTGCCTATCGACTCGTTGAAGCCGTCCTTCGGGCCCCGTATCACGATCTGGGATGTCGGTTCCTCGATGGACCGGACAGCCCCTCCCTGCGTGCTGCAGCCGAGCGCGTCCGCATAACCTTCCAGCAGCAGAACCGTGTCGCCGGACAATAAGCCGAGCAGCGCGCCGTCCAAGTCCCGGACGGGTTCTACCCCTCCGATGGACAGCATGTTCGCCTGAACGGCATCAATCAAAGATTTGCCGCTTGCTGTCTGTTCAACTTCGCCGCCCGACTCGGCGATAAGGGCATGAAGAATGAATTCGTTAACCATTAACTTGTCGGTCAGACCGTCCATATAGACGGCAGCCGCTTTCGTCCGCCCGGCTTGCAGCTCGAACCGGCGGATAATCAGATCCGGACTGGGCCCAAGCTTCTCCCGGATTTGGGCAAGGTTCTCCTCCACTGACTGGCTTAAAGCCATTCGATGCGCCTTCTCCGGATTCGATCCGCCGCCCCGGTCCGAAGCTCCGTTTTTCATCATCGTCATGCGCCTCCTTGCTTTTTCGGGAACAACGTCTTTTTGGACAGATGAACAATCGCCAGCAGCAGCGGGATGGCAACCGACACCAGGAACAGCAGCGGCATGGAAGATAGCTTGCCTTCGTTCTCGTGCTCGGGAAAGCTGGCAGCCGCGAAAAGCGACAGAAAAAAGACGGTGGATCCAACCGGGGCCGCGAGCATTTCGCCCGAAGGCAGACGGAACAGGTCCGCCGTCATCGCCACAACCGCATAGCAATACATGCTCATTTTGAAAAAAACGCAAATGATCAAGGTCAACATCACCAGAGCGTCCAGACGCTGCAGGAAATCGGCGATATCGACGATCGAAATGGCGGAAAGCAGCGGGAATGTCGAGCGCTGATACACGCTCTCTCCGAGAACCGCGATTTGCAGCGCGTGAGCAAAGGCGAGTATTACGCCGCTGACGGCAATTGCCGTCAAGCCCGCCCGTCCCGCCGCTTGTTTGTTTTCCAATACCGGAAGCACGGTTGCAAAGCAAATCAATTCGCCGAAAGGAAACAGCATAATGGAAGGATACGCGCTTCGGAGCGCCGACAACCAATCTCCTTTGCCGTACGGCCATAACTGGCCCCAATCCAGCACTCCCGAGCAAAGCAGCACCAAGAAGCCGATCCCTCCGATGACAGCGATAATGAACAAATAAAGCTGCGCCGTCCGGAAAAACACTTCCGTTCCTTTGCCGAGCACGTATATCACGATCATGATCATGGCGAGGTTAATGACGGGAAGAGGCGTTTCGTCATAGACCGAAGCGACCAGCAAATCGCCCGCTTCCCGCAAATTGCGGGAGGCGTTGTACATAAAATAGCCGATCATAAAAAGGCAAAGCGGCCACGCGGCATACGAGCCGAGGATCCGGCGCATGTATCCGCTAAGGATAAGGTTCGGGTATTCGCGGAACAGGTAGTTGTAAAGGGAATAAAGCAGCATTCCGCCGGGTATGGCAAACAGGGTCGAAAGCCAAATGACATGGTTGGCTTCCAGTCCGATATGAATAATAATCGCCGTGCCAAACTCGAATAAAATCATAAGGGCAAACATCTGTTTGGGACTGATTCTGACTTTGTCCATTTAAAGTCCCTCCCGGATCCATAAGGGTAATAAGGAAATGTTTCCCCAATTCCGGTCGAACTATGTAAATTCAGGATTAAAGCAAAGACGCCCCGCTCATAACGCTGGCGGGGAGTCCTTCATCCTCTGATTACGGAATCGATCGCTTTCTCCATCACGCTGCCGGCCTTATCCCAACCCAGCTTCAGCATGTCGCCGCGAGCCTTTCGTCCTTTCGCCCGGCACAAGGCGGGATTCCGGCTTGCCTTGCGCATCAGCTCCTTCAGCTTTCGCAGATCGGCTTCGGCCCAGCGCTGCCTTTCGTCCGCGAACAGATGCCGGAACGATTTGGCGATGGCCGATCGGCCTTTCATGCTGGCAGCGGGGGCTTTCAACCTATAAGGAATTAGAAAAGAGTTGGCCGGCTTAACAAAATCCATATGCCCTCCCCAAGCCGTCGCGATAACGGGAATTCCGCTCGCCATCGCCTCCATGAAAGGCATGCCCACCCCCTCCCCTCTGGTAGGAAGAACAAAGACGTCCGCCGCCGTATAGAGCCCTTTCAACTTTTTCTCGTTCATAAGCCCCGTTAAGATGACAAGGGGCGCCGTCTTGTGGGGAATGTTTAATGAAGCTTTGTACCGCGCAATCCGGCTGCGTATCCACTCGCCGGTTTGTTTGGGGCCGTAACCGCCGGTTTTGATCACCAGCATGACGTTGTCCTTGTCCGTAAACTCTTCCCAATAAGCGCGAAGCAGCGTCTCCGGATTTTTGCGATGCTGAAACCCGAAGACGGAAAGAAACACGAATCTTCCTTTGCTTCCCTGAATCGGCTTCGGCGCGTTCGAAGGGTTGTATACGGCGGTATCGACTCCGTGCGGGACGATATAAAGCGGCACCCGGACGCCGCTCTCCCTCATAGCCTTGACATTATGCCGCGTCGGTACGAACACGGCGTCGAATTCGTTAATCGCAGGAATCCACCTTGCCGGAATCCGGCTTGTTTCCCATACGGCGTTCAGGATAATCCGGCCGTAGCGTCTCCGCTCCCGAGCCATGTCCAGCGTATGCGGCGGATAATGATAAATTAGCACCTTCATTCCGCGCTTGCTTTCCAACAATCCCGAAGCGGCCGTTCTGCGGGCTGAGCCGGAATGAACCGTTATGCCGCGCCGCTTCAGCGCTTTGACATATTCGCGGCTGGCATGCCCAAGTCCACCGAGGCGGTGAAGCGGTCCACGCCACTCGATCTTGTACGGCTTCCCCGGCATTACCGCCCTCTCCTTATTCCGCTTGCTTCCGCCACGCGGCCGGCTCCCGAGCGGCTCTGCCGTCTTTCCGCTTTCCCTCGGCGATTCGCTCTTGCGGCAGCCGTCTCCGCTTTCCGTACATATCCTTTACGCTCATGAAAGCTGACGGACCTGTATCGAGCCGCCAACGTCTTGTACCGATCCGGGGTCATCCGATCGACGCTTGCCGACATGGCCCGGTTGAGCGCCTTTCTGAGCTTGACGCTGCCGGGATAACGGCTGTAAAGAAAATTGCCGTACGTTTCATATTCGCTGAAACCAAACTTCGAGGTCCGGTCGATGCATTTCAGCACGGCTTCGTGCCAGCCCATCCGATGCCGGGCTTCGATATGCCGCTTCAATTCGGCAAGCTTCTCTTTTTCGAACAGCATATAGTGGGTTACAAACGAACGGGGGGCAGACGCACAGGAGCCCATAAGCCTGGCGTATGCCCGGAAATATTCGGGCTGGCTCCATTCTCGCGTATAAAACACCGTTTTTTCGCCCTTGAGGAACGTATGGGGGCGTATAAACACCGTGTCCGCATCGATGACCAGAAAATGCCGGGCCCGGCACAGCTTGTCGCCGCTAAGCTTCAGGAGCTGTTGAAACAGCCAGCCGGACCGCTCCCAGCGTTTGGAACGGTAACGGATGTCTTTTTTCGTAATCGGGAGCACCGTATTCTCGTCGACGAACCTCCAGCCTTCTTCGCGGCACAACGAGCGGATCGATTCCTTCCGGGGAGCGACGATAATCACTTCGCCGATCGGGTGTCGGACATGCCGTTTGGCGGCCCGAACGACATGAGGCAGCGTTTTTAAATCCTTTTCGATCGCCGGAATCAGGATATCTATCAGCGGACCCTTTTTCTTCGCGGCATCCGATATGCGGGGCATGGCATCATCTCCCGTCAAGCAAGTTGTATGCCTACAACATATGAAAGCCCGCTGCGAAACGATTGGACATCCGCCCTTCGCCAAGCGCCCTACAGCGTTAGCAGTGACTTGCGGCAAAACGGCCCGTGTCCTCTGTGTGTTATAATATGCCTAAACAAAAGCGACTGCTAGGAACGGAGAAATCACGCCGGCGATCTATTCGGAGCGGATGCCGTCACCTTAAATTTTTTCGCTTGCGGCGTTCGGATTGCGGTTTGCCGAATTTCGCGGCTGTGAGGCGGCCGGGGAGGAAGAATGAATGAAGTTAAGCCAGGAAGAACGCGATCAAATTTTATGCACCCTTACTCAAAATCAACGGGATTTCCTCAACGAAACGATGACGCGCGGAAGACGCACGATGGTTGCCAACGCGCTTGCCCGAAGCAAGGGACACCATATTTCGGATGACACGCCTTTTGAAGAAGTCGAACACCTTTTGGATTCTTGGATTTATATAGGATATATTGATGCAGGTACCGTTTCCTCCGACTATCCGTATGAGTGCGGCAGGCCGCTTCGTTATCAGCATTCGGTGCAGGACCGCTCTACCGGAGAGGTGAAAAAATTCGGAATCCATCACTTGCGGGAGCATACCGGTTTAGATCCAAAAGTTGTTTATGACATCGTGAAAGGGTTCGACAAAATCGATTACGAACTGGACGATGTGCTCATAAAAAAACAAACAGGCTGGAAGCTGAATCAAGCGCTTGGACAAATACCGGAAGACATCGTTTTGCCGGCGGATATTCAAGGCCATATCGATCATGAGCTTCCCCTGCTCGACCGCCAAATACAAAAAATCCGCAGACTGATTAAAGAACGGAAAATCGAAGCCGCGCGGGCTTCGCTTCGAAACCGCTCCGCAACAGACCGAGCGTTCCAACAGTCGCTGCCTTTATTCGAACCCGCGCCTTCGAACACTTTCGTTCGGCAGGATGAGCCGTTACTTGGCCTCGACGATCAACTGCAGGACGCGATTCTTGAGCTGTTGATTTCCGGGGAAGGGAGCGCAAGGCGTATTTGCGAGAGCCTGATCTCCCGCCGGCTTGCTCCGGGCCTTAGGCTCTCTTCCGGAAAACCGTCCTTTTATCCTCTCGTCGTTGAATTCATAGAACATTTTGTAGCAAGCGGCCAGTGCAGGAACATTTCAGGCGACTATCGGGATCGCGTGTATGAATGGTTATAAGCGGCGGGCCGCCCAAGCGCCGGCCGGTCCCGCCGCCAAGCGCGAGGCACGTCGGCCGCAGCTTTTATATCTTGCTTCGGCCCATATCAGTCTCCCCCGCCTCGCGTCATTGCTTGGCATATCTACTCTGTCCGAATGGCCCAATCGCCGATTTCAAAATCTTTTTTGGCCAGCCCCTCCCCGATCAGGAAGTCTTTGGTTCCGGTAATCCGAGAAAGCCCTTCGTCGCTGAACGGTTCAACCGTTATTTCGCTGATCGGACTTACTTTCTTCGCCAGCTCGACGGTCGTTTTGTTCAAATCGGCAATAAACCGGTAATATTCCTCCTCATGCTGCTTCAGGTCGTCGAGCGCCTTCTTTCGGGCCTCGTTCCAAACCTTCGGGAAATCCGGGAATTTCTCCAAATAGCTTTCCGATACGACCGTTACGCCCGTTCCGTGAAGGTCGGGATGCTTGGTCGAATCGTCGATGAGCGTGTACCCTTCGGCCAACAGCTTTTGCGCGGTATAACCGGTATTGGTCATCGCGTCCACATCGCCTCTCGCAAGCGCCGCCTGCGCGTCGGGAATAAGCATATGCACGAGCTTGTAATCCGTGATGCCGGCCTGCTTCAGCAGCCCAACCACATAACGGTGCATATAGGATCCTTTTTGAATGGCAATCGCTTTTCCTTTCAGCTCCCCGACGGACTTCGGACCGTTCGCAGCCGAGATCAAATAACCGATATTCGTAATGTTCGTCTGATTGACCAGCCTTGTCTTCGCGCCGGACGCATAAGCGATAATAGCCGGCGTATCGCCGAGCCCGCCGAAGTCGAGCCTGCCGCTAATTAGCGATTCCGTCTGGTCGGGACCGTTCGGGAAACCCGTCAGCTTCACTTCTTCAATGCCGTACTTTTTTAGTTCCTCTTGAATAATTCCTTTATACAAGCCCCAGCCCTCCGCGCCGCCGGGCAAGTTTTTGTCGTTGCTGCCGATATAGCCGTAATTCAGAACGGACGGGACATTCGATGCAGGGGCGCCGGCTTCCGTATCGGGAGCGGTACTTGCGCCCGTCTCCTTGGCGCCGCCGGCGTTTCCGCCCCCGCATGCTTGCAGCCAAGCCGTTGCCGCGACGAGCAAGGCGACTAAAGCAAGTCTGGCCGGCCCCGCGTGTTTTGTTTTTTTCTCTCTATTTCGAACGATCATGCTGATGACCCCTCTCGTTATTTGGATAAATGGTTCGATAGATAACTTTAAAATTTGGCGACAAGCGAAAGCCGGTACATGTAATCGTGCGATGCGACCGGCGTTCTTCCTTTGCCCCAGCCGACCTTCTCCCGGTAACCCCCAAGCAGTCCTTGCCGCTCGGCTTCCGCTTCCGTAATGCCGATAACCTCCTCGGAATCCGGCGCTACGTATAAAGCGTCGGCCGGACAATAAAGCTCGCACATAAAGCAGGTCTGGCAATCGTCTTGCCGCGCGATAACGGGCACCCCTCCCTCGACCCGGTCGAATACGTTTGTCGGGCAAACCGAAACGCATTGATTGCATTCGACGCATCGCGATTCGCTTACAATCTCGATCATAGAACCGCCTCCTCCTTCGCCGTCTTGCCTTCGTTTACGGCCTCGGGCTTTACCCATACCCGGTCCAATCCTCCGCTGATGAGACGATGATGCTGATTCTCGTCCGTTCCCTTATAATCCTCGCGCTTATGCATACCGCGCGACTCCGTCCTTGCCAAGGCGGAGTTGTACATCCACCTTGCGGTAGCCGTCATCGCGGCCGCTTCCCGGGCCTTCGCGCCGGCGGCGGAACGCTCCACGACGAGCTCCCGCTGCGCCTTCCAAATGCCGTCGATCCGCTCCAGCGAGTCGTTCAGCTTCTGTTCGGTACGGAACAGATTGCGGTCATAAGGCGTTACTTCCTCCTGCACGGCGCGCACGATTTCCTCCGTCCTCGCGGAAGCGGAAAGGCTTCCGGCCGCGCCCGGATCCGCGATCTGCGACGAAGAAGCGCTGCGCAGCTTACGGCTTGCCGCCTTCTCACCGAGCTTGTTCGCGTAGGCGGCCGCTCCCTCGCCGGCGAAAGAGCCCGACGACATCGCCCATGCGGCATTATGGCTGCCGCCTCCCGTGAAACCTCCGCAGATCAGCTCCCGGGTCGCCGCGTCTCCCGCCGCGTACAATCCCGGCACCGAGGTGGCGCAGCTTTCGTCGACGATCCGGATGCCTCCCGTTCCGCGGACGGTTCCTTCCAGTCGCAGCGTCACCGGGAACAAATCGTTAAACGGATCGATGCCCCTCCGGTCAAACGGCAGGAAAAAGTTCGTCTGATTGACGCGCAGCAGCGGCTTCAGCTCCTCGGATGCCAGATCGAGCTTCGCGTAAACTTGACGGCCTTCCATCAGCTTGCGGGCGATAACCGAACGGCCCCGCTTCGAACCAGCGCCTTCGACGGGAGTTCCGTCCTCGTAATAAAAGGAAGCATACGAATAAAATGCGGTTTTCGTTACGGAGGAGAAGGTCGGGCAAATGGCATAAGCGTTCGAAAACTCCATTCCCGACAGTTCGGCCCCCGTCTCGGCCGCCAGCAGATAGCCGTCGCCCGTAAGCACGTTGCAGCCCAGCGCTTTGCTCAGAAAGGCGCAGCCGCCCGTCGCGATGACGACGGCTCCCGCTTCGACCATCCAAGGCGTGCCCGTTTGAATCTGTACGCCGGACGCGCCGCCAACGCCGTATTCGTCGACAAGCAGCTCCAGCGCAGGGCTGTGGTCCAAAATTTTTACTCCCGCTTTTTTTGTCAGCTTGCGCATCAGCTTCATATATTCGGGTCCTTGCAGCCCCCTCCGGTGAGGACTGCCGTCATCCTCTTTCGGAAACGGATATCCCTCGTGCCCAAGCCGGTTCATATTTTCGTAAGTCTTCTCCAGCACCCGGTCCATCCACCGGTGCTCCGCCAGCCGGCCGCCCATCTCGTACCGGCTCGCTTTCGCTTCCTCGCGCAAGCGGGCGTCGGGCTTGACGTACCATACGCCGGTCCCGGAAGGAGCCGTCGCTCCGCTCGAACCGCAATATCCTTTATCCGCCAAAACCACCTTTGCCCCTTTGGCGGCCGCCGAGACGGCAGCCCATGTTCCCGCCGGCCCGCCGCCGAGCACCAAGACATCCGCCTTTAACCGTATCGACCCGTTTACCGTTCCGATTGCCATGACTTGAGTCCTCCTCGCGTTTATAATCGTTTGAATATTCAGTTTCTTAACGGGACCATGCAGCAGCCCCGCAATGTTATCCCTTGTAGCTGTCGCGCCATCTCAAAAGCCGCCTCTCCAGCCCTCTCATAAGCGAGTCGATCAGCTTGCCTACGACGGCAAAAATAATAATGCCGACAAAAATGACGGTCGTTTCCGAGTTTTGCTTTGCTTCGTTAATCAGGAACCCGATGCCCGATTGCGATCCGATCAGTTCGGCCACGACGAGGCCGATCCAAGATACCGCCAGCGACGTCCTCACGCCCAGCAAGATGTCCGGAAGCGCGGCAGGCAAGACGAGCCGCGTAAGACGCCGGAACGGGCTGAAGCTTAACACCTTCGCCACCTCGAACAACTTGTTGTCGACGTTGCGAATGCCCAAAAACGTATTAATATAAAGCGGAAAAAAAGATCCGCTGACGATAATGGCGATTTTCGACGTTTCCCCGAAGCCGAACCATAAAATGATGAGCGGGGCTACCGCCAAATGCGGCACCAGCCTCAAAACTTGAATGCTCGGATCGAGCACATATTGCGCCTTACGGAACAAGCCGGTAACGATTCCAAGCAACAGACCCGATGCGCCCCCGATCAGAAAGCCTAAGGCGGCGCGTCCCATGCTGACGAGCAAATGATGCAGCAGCTGCTCGGACAGCGCAAGCGCCGCGAACGTGCGCATTATTGCGGCGGGCGACGGCAAAAACAGGAGCGAAATGAGCCCGGCGGACACGGCGATTTGCCAAAGGGCGATAACCAAAACCGGAATTGCCGCTCCCGCGGCCGCGTCTTTCAGCGCGGACGCCGCCGGCTTCGGCCGTCTTCCCGCTAACGGAAGAGGCGTCGGTTTGACCCCGCTGTATTCGCCATGATCAGAGACGGTCTCTTCTGCCGGCTCTTTCTTCGCGCGCGGGCGAACGGCCGTTTCGATCGCGTTGCTCATGTTGCCGATCTCCTTTCTTATCCGTTATACCGGTCCTTCCACCTCAGCAGCCGTCGCTCGAGCAAAGCGAGCAGCGAATCCGTAAACAGACCGAGAACCGCAAAAATAAAAATGCCGACAAATACGACGGGAGTATCCGCAAACTGCCGGGCATCCGACATCATGTAACCGATGCCGGAGGTCGAGGCGATCAGCTCCGCCACGACGAGGCCCAGCCAGGAAAGGCCTGCGGACAGGCGGGCTCCAAGCATCATGTTCGGAAGCGCCGCCGGCACGATCAGCCTGACGATTTGCTTGAAGCGGCTGAAGCCAAGCACGCGCGCGACCTCGAACAGCTTGTTGTCGACGTTACGGATGCCCAGAAACGTGTTGATATAAAGCGGGAAAAACGCGCTTTTGGCAATAATCAGCACCTTCGACTCCTCGCCGATGCCAAACCACAATATAAACAAAGGAACGACGGCCAGGCTGGGAATCATCCGAATCATTTGGATGGAAGGGTCAAGCAGCTTCTCGGTTCGCTTGAATAAGCCTACGGCAATGCCGAACGCAAGCCCAAGCGAGCCGCCTAACGCGTAACCGGACATAGCCCGAAGGACGCTAATCCGGATATTTGCCCATAAATCGCCCGTCGACGCAAGCGAAGCTGCAGTCTTCGCAATCGTATAGGGCGTCGGAAAGAGCAGCTGCGAAATATACCCGAAATGTCCAAGCGCCTGCCATAACGCCAGTACGGCGACCGGCACGATTAGCGCCAGCCCCGCGAGCGTCCATTTGCCCGGCGTCTTGTCGTGCGCTGTGCCTGCGCCGGACACGGCGGGATTGCCCATACCTATCACCGCTTTCGTATTGGAATGGTTTAATCGAAAAACAAAAGAGGCACTCTCTTTTCCAAAAAAGAGAATGCCTCCGTTCGAACGGTAGACTCGCGATACGATGCTATTCGAAATGTTTTATATGCCGGCGCCGTCCGTAAACGTCTCGTCCTCCGCCTGTTCGAACCGGCTTAATACTTTAAGGCGCAGCTCTTGGAAGGAAGGCGTCGCTTTTTTGCGCGGATACGGAAGGCCGATGGGGACGATGGCGCTGATTTCCCCCGGCCGCGGCTTCAAAATGACTACACGGTTGCCCAAAAACACGGCCTCGTCGATATCGTGGGTCACGAAAATCATCGTCGTCTTGTTAGTCCGCCAAATATCGAGCAGCGCTTCCTGCATATGCGCTCTCGTAAAGGCGTCCAGCGCCCCGAACGGCTCATCCAGAAGCAAAATTTTCGGCTTGCGGAGCAGCGCCCGGGCGATCGCGACCCGTTGGGACATTCCGCCCGACAGCTCGCGCGGATAAGCTTTTTCGAAGCCCTTCAGCTTGACGAGCTCGATCAGTTCATCGACTTTGCGCCGGACTTCCTTGTCTCTAAGCGACAAATCCGACGCGATATTTTTCTCCACCGTAAGCCAAGGAAACAGCCTATGCTCTTGAAATATAAAGCCCTTGTCGATGCCCGGTCCCGCGATCTCCTTTCCGGCGAGCCTCACCATGCCCGAATAACCGGTATCCAGGCCCGCGACGATGCGCAGCAGCGTGCTTTTGCCGCAGCCGCTCGGCCCGATGACCGTGACGAACTCGCCTTCCGCGATGTCCAGGTTCACGTCGTGCAGCGCGCGGACCGGGCCTTTGCCCGTTTCGAACGTTTTGTTTAACGCGCCGATTTCCAGCAGCGTAGCCCCCATTTCAACTCCTCCGATCGCTGAATGTAATTTCTCCAAAACAAATTCATTGGCTTGATACGGCAATGCCTCTGTTTCGTACAGTCAGCAAGGTGAACGGCAAGCGGGGCAAACGGCGTCGGGACAGCGAGAATGGCCGCTACTGTCGCGCCATCGTTTAAACCAACTTAATTCATAGGAATAATTGATATTGAATTTATCATGCTCAATGCCCGCTGTCAATAACGTTTTTAATTATTGCCGAAGACGCTGGCTAACCCAATGAATCGGCGTTCATTCCAAATTCCGCCTCGCCGTCTTCACGCTTCCGTATACGTTCTCCCCGGCTTAACAAACGAAAAGAAACCGGACGCGGTTAACCCTCGTCCGGTTTTCGATACATTCGGCATAACGCAATTATGGCCGTCGCCGTTCAACCCCTCAGCCTTTAATCGAGGCCAACGCCTGGTCCAGCGCATCAATGACCCGATCGCACCATGCGTCGAATTCGGGATCCTCGATTTGAAGCTCGGGATGCTCCAATATGTTGCTGACCGTCCGCTTGATCCCCTGATCGAGCCGCGTCGTCGCGACGAAATCGGGAACAAGCCGCTTCAGCTTGGCATTGTCGAACACGACCGAGTTGGCCTTGTCCCCGAGCAGGCTGCCCCTCAGGTCGTCTTTGCTGCAGGCGGCTAGGAACTCGGAGGAGACGTGCACCGCGTTCAGCTTGACGCCAAGCGCGTCCGCAATCGTTTCGTAAATTTGATTCCATGTGACCGTTTCGTCCGACGTGATATGCACCGATTCTCCGATCGCATGAATATTGCCCATCAGACCGATAAAGCCTTTCGCGAAATCGCTGTTGTGCGTCATCGTCCAGAGCGAGGTGCCGTCGCCGTGAATGATGACCGGCTTACCCTCCAGCATGCGTTTCGCTACCTGCCACGAGCCTTTGCCGCCGTGAACCCCGAGCGGAATGGAACGTTCGTCGTACGTGTGGCTCGGCCTTACGATCGTGACGGGAAATCCGTTGTCCCGGTATTGGCGGATCAAATACTCCTCGCAAGCGATCTTGTTCCGCGAATAAGCCCAATACGGATTCGACAGCGGCGTCCCTTCCGTAACGCGGTAATCGGACAACGGCGTCTGATAAGCGGAAGCGGAGCTGATGAAGATGAACTGCTTCGTTTTGCCGTTAAACAGCCTGAAGTCCCGTTCCAGCTGGCTTGGTTCAAACGCGATAAAGTCGGCGACGACGTCGAAGGACAGGTCGGCGATCAGCTCGGCTACGCGGTTCTCGTCGCGAATGTCCGCCTGAATGACCTTGGCCCCTTCCGGCAGCGCCCCGCTGCGGCTGCCTCTGTTCAACAGGTACAGGTCGCAGCCTTGCGACAGCAATTGCTTCGTAATCGCCATGCTGATCGTGCCCGTTCCACCAATAAATAGCGCTTTCATAAACAAACACCTCCGCCTGGTATGTAAAAAATATGAACAACGTCCACCCACTGATACCATAGCACGCTGAAGCGCCGAAGACAATCGCCCAAAAAGTTTATGCCGCCCGTCCCCGTTCTTCTGGTAAACTAGTAGCAATTGCAGTCTTATTACAGGCAAACCGCGTCAAACCGATACGCGGCTTGCAACCTTACGTACAAGGAGGCCATACGCATGAGAACGTTAATCGGAATGCACGGCTTGACCGCCGCGGAGCAGGATCGGATCAACTCGCTCGTCCCAGGCTGGCGCACCGTCTACGGAAGGCCGGACGAAATTCCGCGCGAGCTGTTCCGGGAAGCCGAAATCGTGTTCGGCTGGTGCCCGGCCGTTGCGGAGGAAGGGCTTGCGGCAGGCTCCAAGCTGCGCTGGGTGCAATCCTGGTCGGCAGGCGTCGATACGCTCCCGCTTCAAGCGCTGGAGGAGCGCGGCATTATTTTAACCGGAGCGAGCGGCGTACACCCTGTGCAAATGACCGAGACGGTTTTTGCGATGCTGCTTGCGTTCTCGAGAAACTTGCATAATGCCGTACGAAATCAAACGAATGGGAAATGGGATAAAAGCGGATCCTACGGCGAACTGGCGGGCAAAACGATCGGGATCGTCGGGGCGGGCGCCATCGGCACGGAAACGGCCCGCATCGCCAAAGCGTTCGGCATGGCGACGGTCGGCGTGCGACGGTCCGGCTTGCCTCAGCCGAATTTCGACCGGATGCTGGACGCCGGCGGACTGAACGAGCTGCTTGCGGTTTCCGACGTTGTCGTCAACATATTGCCGCAAACCGCCGAAACGTCAAAGCTGTTCGGCAAGGAGCAGTTCGCCCGAATGAAGCGGACGGCGATCTTCATTAACGTCGGACGGGGCAAAGCCGTCGATACCGGCGCTTTGGCCGAAGCGCTGCGCGAAGGCGTCATCGCGGGAGCGGGCCTTGACGTGACCGATCCGGAGCCGCTGCCGGAAGACCACCCGCTGTGGAGGATGGATAACGTCATCATTACGCCCCATATCGGCGGCATGAGCGACCGTTACAAGGAAAAGGTAACGGCGATATTCGCGGAAAATTTGCAGGCCTATTTGACCGATGGCCGGCCTGTCCGCAATGTCATCGACTATCGTAATCCTTATTAATATCCCCTCAATAGCACTTTCCCGTGCAGACGTTTGCCGAAATCTCAATAGCCAGGGCCGTTGACGGCCCTGGCTGCTTATTTTCTGTATCGGATTAAAATTCCCTCTCGCATAAGCTATTCGCTCTCTCTATCTTCCACTCTCCGCTCTCTATCCGGCTCTCTCTAGTCCTCTTCTTTTCGGACATCGACCGTTACTTTCAGCGTTTGCCCGCCGTTGCCGCGGTAAACTCCTTTTACCGGCACGATGTCTTTATAATCCCGGCCGTGCCCCAGCTTGACGTAACGTTCGCCGACCGGCGTCTCGTTGGTCGGATCGAAGCAGCACCAGCCAAGCCTCGGTACGTAAGCTTCGACCCAGGCGTGCGACGCCTGCTCGAAGTCGGCGGCGCCTCCTTGCAGATCGCCCACGAAATGATAGCCGCTCACATAACGCGCCGGCACGCGCCGCGCCCTGCAGCAGGCGATCATCAGATGGGCGAAGTCCTGGCATACGCCGCGTTTGTTTTCGATCAATTCCGCCGCTTTGGTCTTGACCGTCGTCGCTTCCGGATCGTAAACGAAATCGCCGCGAATTTTGGCGGACAGCGCCGAAAGCCATTCCAGCACGCTGATCTGCTTCTCGTCAAAGGCCGGACGCTCCGCGGTTACGCTGTCCGCGAACCGTTCGACCGAAGGGGTAACGTTCGCGTATTCCGTCGGAAGCAAAAATTCCGCGAAGCGGTTTTGCGCCTCTTCCCCTTTCAGCCACTCCCATCCCTCGCCCTGCGGGTTGCCCCGCAGAACGGCCGCTTGCGCCTCGGGCTCGGGAGCGGCATTCGTTACGACCGTCATTTGCGTCCGGATCGTTAGTCTACGGTGCGGGTCGTTCACCGAAAAGGCGTGAACCCGGTTGCCGAAATAATCCTCGTAGCTGAACAATGAGGCGTTCGGCTCGATCCAGATCGCCTGCTGGTAACAGGACTGGCGTTCGTTCGTGCACGGCGTCAGCCGGATTTCATTGACACTGTCCGTAACCGGGTTCTCGTATTCGTATTGCGTCACATGCGAGATGCTTAGCTTCACGCGGTCGCCTCCCCCATTCGAAAAAAGGTTTTGGCAAACGCCGCCCCGAGATGGCGGCTTGCATCGGCCAGATGGGCCACGATCGCACCCGCCCCGTCCAGTCGGATATCTTCGCGTTCCAGACAAGCCAAATCCGCTTTTACTTTGCCGACTTGCCGAATGATGCGCTCATGGGCGGCGCGAAGCTGCCCATCCTGCAGCTCGATTCGCCGCATATGATCCTCCAAAGCATGGATGGCGAAATAGACGGAACGGGGAAACGCGGGATGCAGGACAAGAAATTCCGCGATCGTCTCCTCCGACACCGCATCCGCGCAATATCGGCGGAAAGGCTGGTAAGCGCCAAGCGACTTCAGAACGGCCACCAAATAGGCATAACCGCCGGAAGCGTTCCGGCTCTCCAGATCCGAAGCGAAGACGGCCGCTTTCATGATCCGAAGCGTGTTCTCGGCCCGTTCGAGATAACGGCCGCATTCGATGAAATGCCATTCGTTCTCGCGGGGCATGACCGACTGTCCGAAGCCTTGGAACAATGCCGCCCATTCCTTGATCCGGCCGAATAACAAATGCGGCGATTCCCGCATCATATTTTCCGGCTCCTTGTCCCTCAGCCACAAATAAAATCCGTTAACGGCTTCCCAGAGCTCCGCCGGAACTTTCTCCCGGAGCGTCCGCAAATTGCCCCGCGCATGCTTGACGCAGCATAACAGCGAGTTCTCGTTGTCCTTGTCCAGCGCGACATAACGGAGGACGTCCTGCTCCGAATAAGACCCGTATTGCCGCTCGTAACGCTCGCCGCTGCCAAGCGCCTCCACGATGTAGGCCCATTTGACGGAAACGTTCCCGGTCGCCGCTTCCGCCGGCTCGCCGGCGCCGCCCGCCGCCCCGTCATCCGCTTGAAGATGATAATGAACGTCGATCAGCCTTGCGTGGTTTTCCGCCCGCTCCATATAACGTCCGGTCCAAAACAACGCCTCGGCATTCCGATTAAGCATTCCGATCCCCCCGTTCGTTTCTTAACGATTCAGCACCCAAGTATCCTTAACCCCTCCGCCTTGCGAGGAATTGACGACGAGCGACCCTTCCTTCATCGCGACTCTCGTTAAGCCGCCGGGTATGACATGAATATCGCCGCCGGCCATCAAGGCGAACGCCCGCAAATCGATATGACGCGGCTGCATACGTCCGTCCGCCATGACGGGCGCCCGCGACAGCATCATCGTCTTCTGGGCGATATAGCGGCCCGGCTCCTTGCGGATCGCTTCCGCGAACATGCCGATCTCCTTCGCCGTCGCGGACGGCCCGATCAGCATCCCGTAGCCCCCGGACAACGACGTTTCCTTCACGACGAGCTGCTCCAAATGACCGAGCGCGTACTCGCGGTCTTCCTTGCGGGATAAAAGGTACGTCGGCACGTTGTCCAAAAGCGGCTCCTCGCCCAAATAATAACGGATCATGTCCGGGACGTAAGCATAGACGGCTTTGTCGTCCGCCACTCCCGTTCCCGGCGCATTGGCGATGGCGACGTTGCCGGCCCGGTAAGCGTTCATCAAGCCCGGAACGCCCAGCAGCGATTCCGGGTGAAACGACAGCGGATCGAGATAATCGTCGTCGATGCGGCGGTAAATGACGTCCACTTGCCTTAAGCCCCTCAGATCGCGCAAATAAATTTTATGGTCTTTGTACACGAGATCGCGCCCCTCGACCAGATGGACGCCCAGCTGCTGCGCGAGAAACGTATGCTCGTAATAAGCGGAGTTATAGGCGCCGGGCGTCAACAGCACGACAAGGGGATCGCGGTTTCCGTTTGGTGCCAGGGCGCGGAGCGAGCTAAGGAAGCAATTCAAGCTTCTGTCGATGCTTTGGACGGATGTGGAAAGGAACAGCTCGTGGAAAATTTCGCTCATGATCGTGCGGCCTTTAAACAGGTAGGAGAAGCCGGAAGGCGACCGCAAATTGTCTTCCAGAACGAAATACCGGCCTTTCTCGTCGCGGATCAAATCGATGCCGGACGCCGTAATGTACGTCCCGAGCGGAATGTCGAGCCCGGCCATCTCCGGCCGGAAATAAACGTTGGATACGATCATGCTGCGGGGAATAATGCCGTCCGCTACGATGCGCCCGCTGTGGTAAATGTCGCGAATGAAGGCGTTAAGCGCTTGAATCCGTTGACGGATGCCGCGCTCGACGGTTTCCCATTCCTGCTTCGGGATGATGCGGGGAATGTAGTCGAACGGGATCGTCCGCTCGAGCGGGTCGCTTTGGTTCGGGCTGTAGAGCGTAAACGTGATGCCTTCCTCCATCATTCGCCGGTTAAGCGCGTTCCGGCGCAAAGCCAGTTCGGAAGGCATCATTCGATTGAACAGCCGGTGCACGGAATCGTAATGCGGACGAACCGATCCGTCTTGATCGAACATTTCGTCGTAGAAAGAACGAGAATCGTAACAATGCAATTGCGACGGTTTGGCGTAAGACATCGATGCCGCCTCCTCCGGGTAATCATCGCCGTGACGGGGTTGACGGTTAGTACCGGCAACAAAATGTTAACATTTATGACGCGATACTGCAGAAATGTACGTTTATTTAGGTTCATCATACTAAATTCTGAATTTTATGTCAATTTAATTGACACAAAAAAGAGCTTCCCTTTTGCAGAGAAGCTCCGATCTTTCCGCGCCGCCATGGCCCTTATTTGTTCAGCTGCTGCAGCTCTTTCGTCACCTTGTCCACCATGGACACGAACGTTGCCAGCTCCCTCGATTTTGCCGCCTGGTTGCGCGCCTCGACGGATGTC
Organism: Paenibacillus thailandensis; assembly: GCF_042685365.1. NCBI lineage: Bacteria > Bacillati > Bacillota > Bacilli > Caryophanales > Paenibacillaceae > Paenibacillus > Paenibacillus thailandensis. The sequence goes on from NZ_JBHUMY010000001.1 coordinate 538,988, forward strand.
TGGTCGGATTCCCGCCTAACGGCGAGCAGTTTCTTCTCGATTTCCTCCAGCTTCGCCTGAATGCTCTCCTGCGCCGACTTGGAGGATGCGGCCAGCTTGCGGACCTCGTTCGCCACCACCTGGAACCCTCTTCCTTCCTCTCCCGCCCGTGCCGCTTCGATCGCGGCGTTAAGGCCAAGCAGATGCGTCTGCTCCGAAATTTCCCGAATAAGCGATCCCATCTCGGTTATGCCGTCGATCTCTTGGCGCAGCTCGCCGAGCAAGCCGTTCGTCATCTCTTGGGAATCGGACGTCGATTGGGCCGTCGCGGCGATCATTTGCGCCCCCTCGTCCATCTCCACGATCAAACCCGCCAATTGCTCGACCGCCTCCGTGACCGTCTTCAGCATGGACGTTTTCGATTCGGCCAGATCGCGGATTTGCTTCTGCTCGCATCGGTTATACGCTTCGAGCACGAATTGCGAATCGAGATTAAACATTTTGCTCAGCGCATGGACAACCTTCGTCCACTTATCCGGAATCGCCCGCTCCAGCACTTCGCACGCGATGTCCAGGTACGTCATATAAGTGCCGAGATACCATGAAGTGGACAAGCCGATGCGCGAATGGATGGAGCCGATCCGAATCCGGTTGTCGATAAACGCGTCGTCAATCACCCCGTCGGCCAGCGACAGCCAGTAGGCGCGCTGCGTTTCCTTCAGCCGCTCGATATTGCTGAACCTGTCGATCAGCTCCATCAGCTCCGGCTGGGCGCCGACGTTTTCGTAGAAACGGCCAACCACCTCTTCGACCACTTGCTCGAATACCGGCCTGCATTGCGCAAGCAGCTGAAGATCCTGTTCCGTAATTCCGGTGTATTGAAGCTGCTTCAATCGTTCGCCGCTGACAGTAATCATCTCTTTTTCCCCTTTGGCTTTTACAAATTGTTAACTCGTTCTTATCATTATATCGGAAATAGGACCAAGAACCTATAGATAACCGATAAAAAGATGCAAAGACGGCAAGGGGGCCCACCTCCCTGCCGTCAAACTTCGCCGCAAATATTAGATTGCACTCGCTAACGCATTAAAGCGAGTCGGAGTTTTCAAGCGGCAAATAAGCTTGCCGCTCGCTTGCGAAGCGAGCTCGCTCCGCAAACCGCGTCGCCCTCGCGTCTTCGCGAAATCCCCGATAAGGGTTAAGAGATTAAAATTAACGGTTCAGCAAGCTGCCGACGTACCGAAGCAATTCGTTGGCGCAGATCGGGCAATAGCCGTGTTCGTCGATCAGCCGTTTCGTCACCTCGTTCATCCGCTTCAGCTGGCTTTCGTCCGGCGTTTTGGTCGAAGTCGTAATTTTGACGATATCTTTCAAATCGGCGAACAGCTTTTTCTCTACCGCCTCCCGCAGACGCTCGTGGCTCGTAAAATCGAACTTTTTGCCTTTGCGGGAATAAGACGAGATCCGGATCAATATTTCTTCGCGGAACGCTTTTTTCGCGTTTTCCGATACGCCGATTTGCTCTTCGATGGAACGCATAAGCCTTTCGTCCGGATCCAGCTCTTCGCCGGTAAGCGGATCTTTGATTTTCGTCCAGTTGCAGTAGGCTTCGATATTGTCCAAGTAATTTTCGAAGAGCGTCCTCGCCGACTCCTCGAACGAATAGACGAACGCCTTCTGCACTTCCTTCTTCGCCAAGCTGTCGTATTCTTTCCGGGCGACGGAAATAAAGTTCAAATACCGCTCGCGCTCATCCTTCGTAATCGACGGGTGCTGGTCGAGGCCGTCCTTTAAGGCGCGCAGCACGTCAAGCGCGTTGATGCACGACGTATCCTGCTTGATAAGCGCGCTCGAAATGCGGTTGATGACATACCGGGGATCGATTCCGGTCATCCCTTCCTCGATATATTCGTTTTGCATTTCCTTCAGGTCGGCGTCCTTGAAGCCCTCCACTTCCTCGCCGTCGTACATGCGCATTTTTTTGACCAGATCCATCCCTTGCTTCTTCGTCTCCTTCAGACGGGTAAGAATCGAGAAGATGGCGGCGGACCGGAGCGCGTGCGGAGCGATGTGGATATGCCTCATGTCGCTTTGGCCGATCAGCTTCGTATATATTTTCTCCTCCTCCGAAACCTTCAGGTTATACGGAATCGGCATGACGATCATCCGGGACTGCAGCGCTTCGTTTTTCTTGTTGCTTATAAACGATTTGTATTCCGATTCGTTCGTGTGGGCGATAATAAGCTCATCCGCGCTGATGAGCGCAAATCGGCCCGCCTTGAAATTGCCCTCCTGCGTTAAGGAAAGCAGGTTCCACAAAAACTTCTCGTCGCATTTCAGCATTTCCTGAAATTCCATCAGGCCGCGGTTCGCCTTGTTTAATTCCCCGTCGAACCGGTAAGCGCGCGGATCGGACTCCGAGCCGTATTCCGTAATCGTCGAGAAGTCGATGCTGCCGGTCAAGTCCGCAATATCTTGCGATTTTGGGTCCGAGGGGCTGAACGTGCCGATGCCGACGCGGTTTTCTTCCGAGATAAGAACGCGTTCGACCAATACGTTCTGAATATCGCCGCCGTATTCGGTCTTTAAGCGCATCTGGCAGCTCGGGCACAAGCTTCCTTCGATCCGGACGCCAAGCTCGGCTTCGACTTCGGAACGCAGCTCATGCGGTATAAGATGAAGCGGCTCCTCGTGCATCGGGCAGCCTTTAATCGCGTAAACCGCGCCGCGCTGCGTCTTCGAGAACTTCTCGAGCCCTTTCTTCAGCATCGTCACAATCGTCGATTTGCCGCCGCTGACAGGCCCCATGAGCAGCAGTATCCGCTTCCGGACGTCCAGCCTTCTGGCTGAGGAATGGAAATATTCCTCCACCAGCTTTTCGATCGCCCGGTCGAGGCCGTAAATTTCCTGCTCGAAAAATTTGTACTTTTTACGTCCTCCGGCTTCTTCGATACCGTACGATTCAATCATTTCATACACACGCGCATGAGCTGTCATGGCCGGGGACGGATCTTTCTTCAACAGGTCAACATATTCTTTGAACGTGCCGGTCCATGCCAGCTTCTCGTTCTCTGTCTGATATTCCGCAATCCGTTTAAAAATGTCCATGAAGCGCCTCCTCCCATCGCATTCCGCCGTCATTTCTCCGCCCGGGATAACGATCTATCGATCTTTACGAGTGGACTCTCCAACATCAAGTGAAGTATTACATAACTATGCGTAGACAGGTCGGAAATTGACCATTATTTTTGTCCTCGATTCGCCATGATGCGACAATGCGAGACTGGTGAGCGAACCTATCCGATTTGCTATAATAATAGAATGTTTACGCCCGGAAGGAGGGCCCGAAGTGGCTGTACGCAAGGAAGAGGAGCTATACTTGCCGATTAAGGCGTTCTATGAACAACAAGGGTATATCGTCAAAAGCGAGGTGCTTCATTGCGATTTGGTCGCCATGACACCGGACGGAAGCGAAACGGTTATCGTGGAGATGAAAAAAACGTTCAATCTGGCTTTGCTGCTGCAAGGCATCGAACGGCTCCGCATCAATGACCGCGTCATGCTTGCCGTCGAGCGGAACCGCAAAAAAAGCGGGGCCCACAACCAGCGGTTCGGCGATATCGCCGAGCTGTGCCGCATGCTTGGCATTGGCCTCATGACCGTCACCTTCTTCAAGACAAAACCGGCCGTCATCGAAGTGCTGTGCGAGCCCGGAGACGAACCGGTCAGGCGCGCAAGGCCGAAACGGCAATCCAAGCTGCTGCAGGAGTTCCGGGAGCGGTCCGGCGATTACAATGTCGGCGGCAGCACGGGGCGCAAGCTTGTCACGGCTTACCGGGAGAAAGCGCTCAAGCTGGCGCATGCGATGCATGAGGCCGGTCCGTTGTCGCCGAGCCGCGCGAAGGCGTTGACCGGCAATCCGCGCTGCGCAGAATTGCTGCGGCACAACTATTACGGCTGGTTCGAGCGGATCGAACGGGGCAAGTACGGGTTGACGCCGGAAGGGACGGCGGCTTTGGCGGAATACGCCGACGTGATCGGCAAGCGGATTCCGTAATTTCATTTCCATCGTTTTCTTTTGGCGGAACGTTGGGTATAATATAGGCAGTTCAATGGAGGTGTCTAACGCGATGAGCATCAACTTTATTATCGTGATGACGGTGTTTGTGTTGATTTTGACCGCAATTTGTACTTCCTCTTACAACGACGACAAAACAAAAGGGCTTTAAGCCAAGACAAGGAGAAGCGCCGCTCCGGGCGCAACCCCGAAGGACAAGCCTTCTCCCGTCAAGGCGCTTGAACGTGCGATACAAAGAAGCCTCCGGACGCTGGGCGCGTCTGGAGGCTTCTTAGTTATTGAAGCGGCGTATAAAGGCCGCATCGTATTCGAAGGTTAGTATACGAAAACTATTTCAGATAAGCCATCTCGCTTAAACATTGCGCGCACAAGTGGCGCTCCTTGAATTCGGATACTTCGTCCATCGAACTGCAAAATACGCATCTTGGGCGGTAACGCTCCAAAATGATATGGTCGCCTTGCACTAAAATTTCCACCGGATCGCCTTCGTTCATCTGATAACGTTTGCGCAACGATTTCGGAAGCACAATCCTTCCCAGTTGGTCTACTTTTCTCACTACTCCTGCTGGTTTCATCTTTTCCACCTCTTTTTATGTCTAGATTTGCAAGCCGGCTCCAGTGAAACCTTTGCATTTAACCTTTTCGATTGCCGTTTCCCTTTTTCCTTCCCTTAAAGCCAAAAAAACTTGCCTTTGCGTATTTTTAACTCATGCCGGGAAAGCCGTTTTGCCTCAGCGCTTCAAACAATATAATAGCTGCGGAATTGGAAAGATTCAGCGATCGGACTTTGTCGGTCATCGGCATCCGGATGCTTGTCTCCGGATTGGCTTCCAGCAGCTCAGCCGGCAGCCCTTTCGTCTCCTTGCCGAATACAAAGAAATCTCCGTCCCGATATTGCAAATCCGAGTAAACTTTGGATGCGCGGGTGCTCGTGTAAAAAAAACGGCCCTCGGGATTCGCATCCAGCACTTCCTGGAACGAATCGTGATACTCGATATGTACCGCATACCAATAATCCAGTCCCGCCCGCTTCAACGTCTTGTCGTCGGTATTGAAGCCCAGCGGCCGGACCAGATGCAGATGCGTGCCTGTCGCTGCGCAGGTTCGTGCAATATTGCCTGTGTTAGCCGGAATTTCCGGCTCAACCAATACGATATGAAACGCCATTCCCTCCTATCACCTCTAACGAACTATTATACACGAAACCTGCTATGTATACGAATTAAGTCCGTTTTTCGTTTCAATGCCACTTTTTACACACGCTTAACGTTATCTTAATCTTCGCATGAATTTGGACTTCTACAATGGTGCTATCATCGAACCAACCAGTATAAGAGTGGACTTTAGAACAAAGGAGACCATGAGATGAAGAAGAAAATATTGGTCGTTGACGACGAGCCCTCCATCTCCACCCTTATCGAATTTAATTTAAAGCTTGCAGGCTACGAAGTCCGCTGCGTTCACGACGGAGAAGCCGTCTTCGAATGGCTGAAGCCGTTTCGTCCCGATTTGATCGTGCTTGATCTGATGCTGCCCAAGATGGACGGCATCGAAGTATGCAGGGAGCTCCGCAGGCAAAACAATGCCGTTCCGATCGTTATGCTTACCGCGCTGCAAGATGTCAGCGACAAAATCGCCGGCCTGGACAACGGCGCCGACGACTATATGACGAAGCCGTTTAGCCCGCAGGAGCTGATCTCCCGCATTCAGGCCATTTTCCGCCGCGTCCAGGCGCTGCCCGGTACAAGCGAAAATGCCGTATACGAGATCGGCAAGCTTACGGTGAAAGCCGAGCAGCGGGAAGTGCTCGTAAACGGCAAGCCGATCGAGCTGACGCCGAAAGAATTCGAGCTGCTCTTGTTCCTGTGCGTTCACCGGGGCAAAGTGCTGAGCCGCCAACAGCTGCTTCACGGCGTTTGGGATTACCACTTTCTCGGCGATACGCGCATCGTGGACGTGCATATTAGCCATCTCCGCGACAAAATCGAAAAAAACACGCGCATGCCGGAATATATTACGACCGTTCGCAACGTCGGGTACAAGCTCAACATCCCCGCGATGCCCGACTCGTCGATGGCGCAGGCGTAACCGCCTTGCCGGCGATCGTTACACCAGTTTCGAAAAAAAACCGCCTGGTCTTCCTTTTTGCGAAAAGGAAGACAGGCGGTTTTTAATATAAGGATTTATAAATGATTTCCTGATAATCGCCCTGTATTTCTCGTCTCGCCGAAACGGTTCTTCCTTTGACAAGGACGGCGAAGCCGTTTGTGCTTGCGCGGGAATGACGTTTAGCCGTGGCGCTTCTGGAAGTCCGCCATAAATTCTACAAGCGCCTTGCAGCTTTCAAGCGGCACGGCGTTGTAGGTGGAAGCCCGCAGGCCGCCGACGTCGCGATGGCCCTTCAAGCCCGAGAACCCTTGCTGCTCCGATTCCTTGACGAACAGCTTCTCCAGCTCCTCGGAATGAATGCGGAACGTAATGTTCATCGCCGAGCGGCTGTCCGGCTGCGCAACGCCGCGATAGAAGCCTCCGCTTTGGTCGATGGCGTCGTAAATGAGCTTCGTCTTATCGCGGTTGTATTGGTCGATTTGGGCTACGCCGCCTTTGGACTTGATCCATTTCAGCACCAGTCCCACCATGTATACGGAGAAGGACGGAGGCGTATTATAAAGCGAATTGTTTTTGGCGTGCGTTTCGTAACGGAAAATGGCCGGGATCGATTTCGGGCTTCTTTCCACGAGATCGTCGCGAATGATGACGACCGTTACGCCGGAAGGGCCCAGGTTTTTTTGCGCACCCGCATAAATGAGTCCGAATTTGCTAACGTCGATCGGACGGCTTAAAATATCGCTCGACATGTCCGCTACGAGCGGCACGTTGCCGGTGTCCGGAAATGCGGCAAATTGCGTTCCGCCGATCGTCTCGTTGGACGTAAGGTGCAGGTAGGACGCTTGCTCCGGAACGTCGATTTCCGACAGGCTTGGCATGCGCTTGAAATCGTCGGATTCCGTCGACGCGGCGATAACCGTCTCGCCGATAAGCTTCGCTTCCTTGATCGCTTTGCCCGCCCAGTTGCCCGTATGGACGTATGCGGCCGGACGGCCTTCCTGAATCAGGTTCATCGGAATCATCGCAAATTGCTGGCTTGCCCCGCCCTGCAGGAACAGCACCCGGTAGTTGTCGGGAATGCTCAGCAGTTCGCGCATAAGCGCTTGGGCTTCGTTGTTGACTTGCTCGAACAGCCCGCTGCGGTGCGACATTTCCATGATGGACATGCCTGCGCCCTCGTATTCGACAAATTGTTCCTGCGCTTGCTGAAGAACCTCAAGCGGAAGAGCAGCCGGACCGGCGTTAAAGTTATAAGCTCGTTTCATTTCCGTTACCACCTTTATCGTATTCGAATAGCGCCATAGCATGAAAATATGATATGGCTATAATAGCAATTTTAGAGCATACGTTCAATACCAACTCGTATAAAAAACGAATAAAAGTCGAACGGAGGTTAGCATTTTGTACGAAAATATTCGGATTTTCACTGCAATCGCTTTATCTGAAGACGCTCGGCGCTCCATTTCCGCCCTTGTCCCCGAATGGCAAATTAATTTATCTTTCGATCGGTGGGTATACCCCGAAGACTGGCATTTGACGCTGCATTTTATCGGAGACGTTCCCGTCTCCTCTCTCCCCCTTGTCGAAGAAGCGCTGCGAGAGGCATGCTCCGAACAACCTAACCCGTTTCAGCTGGAGATTAACGGTCTCGGAACGTTCGGGAAGCCCGATCGGCCATCGGTCCTATGGCTTGGTTTGTCGTCGCTTCCCGAAGAGCTTCCGAGGCTTCACGAGGCGCTTGGAAATACGCTGGCGGACAAGCTTGGCTTTACGCCGGAGAAGCGCCCGTACGGGCCGCATGTCACGTTAGCTCGCAAATATACGGGTGCAGCTCCTTTCCAAGACGGCCTATTGTCCGGTTTCAACGACAAGCTCAAGACGAACGCCGTCTCATGGAACGTCGACGGTATCGTAGCCTATCGTACCCATATGGGCCGCAAGCCTATGTACGAGGAGGTTGCGCGGGTCATGTTTCCCCAGGCCTAAGGCGGGTCCTGTAGGGATCCCAATTTTCGCCAATCCTCTCCAAGGACCTCCAACCACCAAATCATGATATAAACGGACTGGAAGCGTGTCCCGCAGGGACACAAGCGCTCATAGCACGAAGTGGATGGACTGGCGTCTCTGGTGAAGGTGTCGTTCCCCTTTTGGGGTGTCCAGAGGGGCAAAGCCCCTTGGGGTCCCCCTTACGACAAGGGGGATTTAGGGGGTTGGGAGCCCTTTGATTTAGAGGGTTGGGAGCTTTAGGACTCGCGCTTATCATGAAAAAACGGGCTCCCGATTGGGAACCCGCTTGGTAACATTATCATTTGTACGTATGAGTGCTGATTAGCAATCGAAGTACAGGCTGAACTCGTGCGGATGTACACGGATATCAACCGATTTCGCTTCTTGGCGTTTGAACGCGACATAGTTGTCGATGAAGTCTTGCGAGAATACGCCGCCTTCCGTCAAGAATGCGGAATCCGCTTCGAGAGCGTCAAGCGCTTCGTTCAGAGTGCCAGGCACGCTGCGGATTTCTTTCTTCTCTTCGTCGGAAAGCTCGTAAATGTTTTTGTCGTATGGACCGTAACCAAGAGCGGTTGGGTCGATTTTGCGCTTGATGCCGTCCAGACCTGCCAGCAGCATCGCTGCGAAAGCAAGGTAAGGGTTAGCCGTGGAGTCCGGCGTACGGAACTCGATGCGGCAGCCTTTAGGCGTAACGGCTGCAACCGGGATACGGATGGCAGCGGAACGGTTGCCTTTCGAGAATACAAGGTTAACCGGCGCTTCGTAGCCAGGAACAAGGCGTTTGAACGAGTTCGTGCTTGGGTTCGTCAACGCGATCAGTGCCGGAGCGTGATGCAGAATGCCGCCAATGTAGTGCATGGCCATTTCGCTCAGGTTTGCGTATGCGCCTTTTTCATAGAACAGCGGCGAATCGCCGTTGAAGATCGATTGGTGAACGTGCATGCCGCTTCCGTTGTCGCCGAACAGCGGTTTAGGCATGAAGGTCGCCACTTTGCCGTACTGGCGGGCAACGTTGTGAACGATATATTTATATTTCAGAAGGTTATCTGCTGTTTTCGTCAGCGTGTCAAAGCGGAAGTTGATTTCGGCTTGACCGGCCGTTGCAACTTCATGGTGATGGCGCTCTACGCGAAGGCCGGCTTCTTGCATCAGGCGAACCATTTCGCTGCGGATATCTTGTTGAGCGTCTACCGGAGCTACCGGAACGTAACCGCCTTTAACGCCAACTTTGAAGCCGAGGTTGCCGCCTTCTTCTTTGCGGGCCGTGTTCCAGGCAGCTTCTTCGGAATCAACCGTATAGAAGGACGTGTTCATCGAGCTTTCGTAACGAACGTCGTCGAAAATAAAGAATTCGGATTCAGGAGCAAAAAACGCTGCAGTACCGATACCAGTCGTTTGCAGGTATTCTTCCGCCTTTTGAGCGATGCTGCGAGGGTCGCGGTCATAACGCTCGCCGTCCGGCGTGTAGATGTTGCACATTACGTTCAGGGTCGGATGGTCCGTGAAAGGATCCACGTATACCGATTCCGTATCCGGCATCATAACCATGTCGGATTGCTCGATGCCGCGGAAGCCCGGGATCGAAGAACCGTCGAATGCTACGCCGTTAACGAACGTTTCCGCATCCACTTCCGTAGCGGGAAGCGTAATGTGGTGAGCGCGGCCGGAAAGGTCCACGAAGCGGAAATCTACAAACTGAATGCTGTTTTCTTTAATTGTGTCCAAAACGCTTTGAACTGACATCAGATAGTTCCTCCATTTCCGAACATTTGCTTAGTTTCGAACGTGAATTGTTCAATTTTTGTTCAAACCATTGAGGCTATTATAAAACTACGAACTTTACGCCGTCAATAGCTATGTCAGGTATTTTTTATCGGCGTGTAAGCTATACTTACAAGTTTTTGCATGCCGGTTCGGCCGACCGGCAGCAAACGTCAAAAAGACCGCAACTCCCTGCTGCGCAAGGGGTTGCGGTCCTTCAGACCGGTTTAAGCTTTCCAAGTCGCAAACGCTTCCGCGGGTTCCTTCGCCGTCGAAAATTGCTTTCCTACGATCGGAGCCAGCTTTTCCAAATCCTTCAACAGGTTGGCGAATTGGTCGGGGAACAGCGATTGTACGCCGTCTCCGGTCATCGAATTGTCCGGATCGGTATGCATTTCGATAATCAGTCCGTTGGCGCCTGCGGCTACCGAAGCTTTAGCCATCGGCTCCACCAGCTCGCGGCGGCCCGTGCCGTGGCTCGGGTCGGAGATTACCGGCAAATGGCTAAGCTGCTGCAATGCCGGAATAGCGGCCAGATCGAGCGTATTGCGGGTGTAACTTTCGAACGTTCGGATTCCGCGCTCGCAGAGCATGACATTCGGGTTGCCGCCGGCAAGAATGTACTCCGCCGCGTTCAGAAACTCGTCGTAAGTGGCGCTGAAGCCTCTTTTGAGGAGCACCGGAGTTTGAATCGTGCCAAGCTTGCGCAAAAGATCGAAGTTCTGCATGTTGCGCGTGCCGACCTGCAAAATATCCGCGTATTGCGCGCATATGTCCACATATTCCGGCGTCATGACCTCGGTGATCGTAAGAAGGCCGTGCTTTCGGCCCGCTTCGGCCATCATCTCCAGGCCTTCCACGCCGATGCCCTGGAAGCTGTACGGCCCCGTGCGAGGCTTAAACGCTCCGCCGCGCAGCACCTGGCCGCCGGCCGCTTTGACGAGGCGGGCGATCTCGTCGATCTGCTCCGGCGATTCGACCGCGCACGGTCCACCCATTACGACAAGATTGCTGCCGCCGATCTTCACGCCTTTAATGTCGATGATCGTATCGTCGGGATGGAAATCGCGGCTCGCCAGCTTATACGATTTCGATACTTTAATGACTTCTTCCACGCCTTTCATTTGACGCAGATGCTCCCTCAGCGTCGGTTCGGCTTTGCCGATAATGCCGATTACGGTACGGTCCGTCCCTCTCGACACATGCGGCTGTACGCCGTTTTTCTCAATATATTGAACGATTTCCGCAATTCTTTCTTCCGAAATATCCGGTTTCGTGATAACGATCATCGCGATCTCTCCTTTTTGTCACTTCAACGCTTATACGCTTTTAAGCTTTTATGCTTTTATCCACTAAAGAAAATATAACCGACTTTCAGCCATTAGTCAATAAGAAAAATGATGGCAGCTGATTACACCTCCATTGTTCTCCGAAATGTTCGCTTCCTCGCTTACCCGGCGGCAAGAGACGATAGCTAAATGAACTCCGGCTGCGATAAATGGCGCCGAGCCAAAAAGAACTTAGTATTACGTTATATGCGGCGAAACGGAAACGAACTGTGCAACCGTTTATCGGCTGCAAGGTTTGTGGCGATCCGATTGGCTGTAACTGCGGGGAGCGAGCTGCGTGCAGTCAAGGAAATAATAGCGAGAGAGGATAGTCAGAACGGGAAAGCGACAGTTATGATTTACCGCCCGACTGTATAGATGAAGGCATCTCGCGGTGCAAAAAAAGGCGCCCCTCAATCGAGGACGCCTTTCTCAGGTCCGCTGCGGTTCCATCGTAAATACCGGTTAACGTTTTCGGCCCGGATTACCCCGCCGCTTCAGTCGGAACAACCGGACCGAACGGTCGATGACAGGAGGTCTCGGTTACGACGATGAAGAAGCCGCGTTTTTCGTTTTAACGGCCGGCAGCAGCTTGTTGAAGTTAACGGTGCGTTTGATTTCCCATGTAGCCGGATTATTATGGTCGTATTGCTCCAAATAGGCGATGACTTCCTTCGTAATCGGCGTCGGAGTCGAGGCGCCGGACGTGACGGCAACCCTGTCGACGCCTTTCAGCCACTCTTGCTTAATCTCCGTTACGTCCGCCACGCGGTACGCTTTGACTCCGGCAATCTGCTCGGATACTTGCGCAAGCCGGTTGGAGTTATTGCTGCGCGGGTCGCCTACGACGATGCACAGCTGCGCTTCGCCGGCCTGGCTCGCCACCGCTTCCTGGCGCACTTGCGTCGCCAGGCAAATTTCGTTGTGAACTTCCGCATGCGGAAACTTCTCGAGCAGCAGCGAAATAAGATGGCGAATATCCCATTGGGACATCGTCGTCTGGTTCGTGATGATGATCCGGTCGCTGTCCAGCTCGAGAGCTTCGATTTCTTCCTCGCGCTCGATCAGATGGACATGCTCCGGAGCGATGCCCATCGCGCCTTCCGGCTCCGGATGCCCTTTCTTGCCGATGTAAATAATTTCGTATCCTTCGGCTGTTTTTTCGCGGATAAGATCATGCGTCTTCGTTACGTCCGGGCAAGTCGCGTCAACGACCGTCAACCCTTTGTCCCGGGCCTTCTTCCGAACCTCCGGCGAAACGCCGTGCGCGGTAAAAATAACGGTTCCTTTATCAATCCGGTCCAGCAGCTCCAGACGGTTAGGACCGTCGAGCGTAATAACGCCTTCCCGTTCGAAGGCTTCCGTGACGTGCGCATTATGAACGATCATGCCTAATATATGGATCGGGCGCGGCAGCTCCAAGTTTTTGGCCGTTTCAAGCGCCATGACCATGGCGTCGACAACGCCGTAGCAATAGCCGCGCGGCGATATTTTAACGATTTCCACCTTTGCTACACCTGCTTTCTATCCGTTTGGACGGTCGGTTCTTTCTATTATAGACGATTGCGGACCATCCGAAAAGGCGACCGGCAGCCAGATCGTAAACGTCGATCCCGCTCCTGCGCGGGTCTCCACTTCAACGGAGGCGTTATGCTCGTCGAGAATCCACTTGGCGATCGACAGGCCGAGGCCGGTACCGACCGTTTTGCCGCGCGATTCGTCCGCACGGTAGAACCGGTCGAAAATATGCGGCACTTCTTCCGGATCCATCCCGATGCCCGTATCCTTGACGACGATTCCGGCGTGGCCTTCTTTCGTTGTCGCGCTAAGCTCCACATGTCCTTCGGGGGTATATTTGAAAGCATTCTCGATAAATATGAAAACGAGCTGCAGCAAATAATCGTGATTGCCCCGCACCACGACGCCCTCGAGCGGGCTCAAGTCGCCGACGATCCACTCGGCATTGCGCGGAAGCAATTGCGCTCTTCGGGCCACTTCCTCCAGCAGCGGGTAAATTTCGACGTTGTCCATCTCCATCTGGTAGCCCGCGTCGGCCCGCGCAAGCGAAAGCAGATCGTTGACGAGCGTGGACATCCGCCTTGCTTCGGCGCTAATGTCCTGCATCGCTTCCAGCGACAGTTCAAGCTGCGTTTGGTCGAGAGCAAGCTGCGAATGCTTTAATTCGGCCAACCGGCCGGAACCGGACTGCTTCCACATCTTCTCCAGCAGCTCGATATTGCCCCGGATCGTCGTCAGCGGCGTACGCAGCTCGTGCGAGGCGTCGGATACGAACCGGCGCTGCATTTTGTACGACTCGTCCAAATTGTTGTAAGCGTGCTCCAGCCGAGCGAGCATGAAGTTGAGCGTATGCACAAGCCTGCCGACTTCGTCCCGCTCCGAACCTTCGAGCGGAATGCGGACGCTAAGGTCCGAGCCGCCCTGGATGCGTTCGGTCGCTTTCGTCACCCGGTCGATCGGCTGCAGCGCCTTCCGGGCGAGGAACAAGCCGAACGTAAAAGCGATAATTAACACGATCATAGACGAAAGGGTCAAAATGGTTCGCAAGTTGGCCAGCATATTTTCTTCCGGCCCCGAATAGGCCCCGACCTGCTTAAGCACCGCCAGCGTCCCGTCGCTTTTATAAAGAGGCACCTGGTAAACAAAAAAATCGAGATATTGGTTTCCGACTTTCGCTTTTACTTTTTGAAAGCCCTCCTCCAAATTTTTAGAATCTTTCGAATATGGAAAAACCATTTTGTAAGCCTGCATATTGTCGGAAGTATACACATCATTTGACTCAAAATAGACCAATTGCAAATACATATCCCTGCCAAGCTGACCGGATAACGTCAACTGCGGCACGGACAAAAACGGGTTAGATTGCAGCCCTACCTGTATCGACTCGGCCTGCTTCTTTAATTCGCCTTTCAGTTCAAAGTACGTATTCCAGTTCACCAGCACATAGATGGACACGGAAAAAATAAAGAGCGTTGCCGCCAGCAAGCTTGAATACCATAACGTAAGCCGAAGCCGAATGGTCATGAAAGATCAGCCCTCTCCGCGAAGCACGTAGCCGGTGCCCCGCACCGTCTGGATGAGCCGGCTGCCGCCGCCATCCTCCAGCTTCTGGCGGAGCATCGCGATATAAACCTCAAGCACGTTGGATTCGCCGCTGAAATCGTAGCCCCATATTTTTTCCATAATGGAATCTCGGGTCAATACGCGGCGCGGATTTTGCATAAATAAAAGCAGCAAATCGTATTCCTTGGCGGTCAGATCGATTCGTCTGCCGTCGCGGATCGCTTCGCGCGAATCCTGATCGAGAATCAAATCCTCGAAAACGATCCGGCTCGTCGATTCCTCCGGCTTCTCCGCCTTTCTCCGAAGCAGCGCCCGGACCCGGGCGAGCAGCTCCTCCAGCGCAAACGGCTTCACCAAATAATCGTCCGCGCCCAGATCAAGCCCCTTTACCCGGTCGACCACGTCGTCCTTCGCCGTCAACATCAGAATCGGCACCGTGCTTCCGCTTTCGCGGACGCGGCGGCACACTTCCCAGCCGTCCACCTGAGGCATCATCACGTCGAGCACAAGCAAGTCGGGATCATGGGTCATCAGCGTCTTCAGCCCTTCCAGCCCGTTCGCCGCCGTCGTGACTTCATACCCTTCGAACGCCAAGCTCCTTCTTAATAAGGAAATGATTTTTTCGTCGTCGTCCACGACCATCACATGAGGTCTCAACGCCAGTTTCCTCCTTTATATCGACAAACAGCGCAGAGCTGTGCGCTCTGCGCTGCCGGTTCGCTACCGATCACTCTACATTAAACTTGTTTTTGTCTCCGATTTCAACCTTCAAATCCGTCTTGTTGCCGTTCCGCAAAATGTTCAGCGTAATGGTGTCGCCTACTTTATGCTTCTGAATTTCCGTGATCAGATCCGAGGTCGAGTCAAATGTTTTGCCGTCAATGCCGAGAATGACGTCGTATTGGCGAAGATCGGCTTTATATGCCGGCGAGTTGAACGTAATGGCGGTTACGATCGAGCCTTCCGCCTTATCCATGCCAAGCTGCTTCGCAATCTCCTCCGTCACGTCCCCGAGCGTAGCGCCGATAAACGGCACCGGCTCTTTCTCCACTTCCTTGCCGTTCTTCAAGTCTTCCAGCACTTCCGTAATCGTGCTTGTCGGAATCGCAAAGCCGATGCCTTGCGCTTCCGTGCTGACGGCGGTGTTGATGCCGATAACCTCGCCTTCGGTGTTCAGCAGCGGACCGCCGGAGTTGCCCGGATTGATGGACGCGTCGGTTTGCAGCAAATGCTTGTAATTCCGCGTGCCGTCCGTATCCTGGATCGTAATCGGGCGCTCTTTGGCGCTGAGCACGCCGGCCGTAATCGTATGGTCGAAGCCGTACGGATTGCCGATGGCGACTACCCAGTCGCCAATATTGATGTCGTCCGAGCTGCCGAGCGGCAGAGTCGGAAACGCTTTGTCTCCGGTAATTTTAAGCACGGCGAGGTCGAGATCGAAGTCCGAACCGAGAAGCTCGGCGGTAAACGGCTCGTCGTAGCCTTGAACCGTTACCTCGATTTTGTCGGAATCGCCCACCACGTGCTGATTCGTCAAAATATAACCCGACGACTCAAAGAAAAATCCGGTTCCGACGCCGCTTTCTTGAAGCTGGCTGTCGCCGCCTTTCTCCTGCTCCTGCGAGGAATCCGGCACGCCGAAAAACTGGCGGAAAAACGGATCGTCCAGCAGGCTGCTGCCTTGCCGATTCGAAGCATTGACGTAAGTCGTAATTTTGACGACCGCCGGCGATGCCGTTTCGAACAGCTGCGCCAGATTATCCGGCCGCGCGGCGACGGCCGACGCATTCGTGCTGCTTGTTCCGGTCGCTTTCTCGCTGTTTGCGGAAGTCGAAGCGCCCGACAATGCCGTGTTCGCTCCGCCGAACCAGTTATAGAAATCGGAAGCCCACATAAGCGCGCCGACCAAGACGACACCGGCCAGGAACGACGCAAAAATCGAACGGAACGAAGACTTGCGTTTCGGCTCCCGCACCTGCCAGCCGCCCCGGTTGTAGTTCGGATTCGGCGTGATGCTTCTCAGCTGAACCGGAGCGGACGAAGCTGCCTGCCTTTCTTCGCCGGCATAGACGGCATCGTCATTGCCGATTCCTTGCGATTGCGCCGCCGGTTGCGGTTCGCCGCCTGCGGGACTGCCGGAAGGGCCGCCCTCCGAACGGACGGACGAATAACGGCCGTCGTTGCCCGTTAAGCCGTTCGACCCCGATTTGAAAGGACCGTAAGAATAATAATAGGAAGGCTTGCTTTGCGAATCGGAGCCCGTTTGCGTCTCGCCGCTGCCGCCGTCGTCATGCGCCTCTTCGCTGCCAGCTTGATTTTTGAAAAATTCATCGTAGTCGTTATTTCTGGAATCGCTCATCTTTAACCCCTCCGCATTCACTGACTTTGAGCTGTTGGATTCAGGTTTCTTTGTAGTTCTATCATGCACATTCTACCTTAAAACAAACTTAAAAGGAATTTAAACCAAAATAAAAAAACCTCTACCGAGGCAATTCGGGGACGAGCAGCCGCGCTTAGAGGTTGGTTTTTATGCCGATCGGAACGTTTTCACGCTGCCGCCGTAAAAACGAATCCTTCCGATGCGGTAAAAAAACCTCCATCGAGGCAATTCGGGGACGAGCAGCCGCGCTTAGAGGTAGGTTTTTATGCCGATCGGAACGGTTTTACGCTGCCGCTGTAAAAACGACTTTCCGATGCGGTAAAAAAACCTCTACCGAGGCAATTCGGGGACGAGCAGCCGCGCTTAGAGGTTGGTTTTTATGCCAATAAGAATTTGAGTTCCTGAATCACCTTGGGAACTTTCACATTCTTATGCGGTAAAAAAACCTCCATCGAGGCAATTCATGGACGAATGACCGCGCTAGAGGTTGGATTTGAGCCTTTATCGGGAAAAAGCGGCTTCGACCTCGGATAAAACGCTCCGCGCTTTATCGAGCCATGCCTGCTCCACCTTGGCGTCGGGATTGACCGGGGCCTGAAATTGGTCGAACATCGCTCCGAACAATCGGACCGAGCCTTCCGGATCGTTTCCTTCATTATACAAATGCTTCAGCACAAAAGGCTGCCCGAACCGGATCGTCGCGTTGCTGTCGCCTTCCGGATCGATATTGCCGCGGACGACGGCAAAAGGAATGCGCAGCCATACTTTATGGTTGTCGTCCAACTCGCGGTCGAAGGTGCCCTCGTTATATTCCCAGCCGCCCCCCAGCGAAAAACGATAATTGTGCAGCCGCTCCTTAGCCTCCGCAAATTCACGGACGCTTCCTTCTATAGCCGACGATATCGGGACCAATCGAATCGCTCCTTTACCTTATTAACCGAATAATAGGTAAAGTATGTCCGATTGCCGCAGCCGTTATTAGTTTTTGACCCAGCCTTTGCGGTGGGCGTATACGGCCAGCTGCGTCCGGTCTTCCAGGCCGCATTTCATGAGCAGGTTGCTGACATGCGTCTTGACCGTCTTGATGCTGATATGCAGCTCTTCGCCGATATCTTTATTCGTCCGCCCCTCCGCGATAAGCAAAAGAACTTCCTTCTCCCGCTCGGTCAATCCTTCGTCCGCGCCTTGAGCGGCATGCTGGCGCAAGCCTCTCGTCAACGCCTGCGATACGTCCGCCGTCATGACCGGCATCCCTTTAAAAGCGCCGTTCAGCGCATAAATGAGTTCCTCCGCGGAAACGGTCTTCAGCACATAGCTGACGGCCCCCGCTTGAATCGCCTCGAATACTTTGTCGTCCTCCAGAAAGCTTGTCAGCATCACCACTTTAATCGATGGATAACGGGCCGCGATCTCGCGCGTAGCTTCGATTCCGTCCATGACGGGCATCATCATGTCCATCAGAATCAGATCGGGACGCTCCTCTTCGGAAGCCGCTTCCAGCTGCTTGAGGGCATCCTGCCCGTTGGCCGCTTCGGCCACGATCTCGAAACTGGGCTCCAGCATCAAATAAGTGCGTAGTCCCGTACGAACCATATCATGGTCGTCCGCAATCATGATTTTGTACGTTCCGGCTTTAGCGTTCATGGGATAAGCTTCCTTTCCATATTTTCGGAATCGTTACCTTTACTTTCGTTCCGCTTCCCGGTTTGCTAATAATTTCGGCCGTGCCGCCAAGCTTCTGCGCCCGCTCCTGCATCGTCGACAGCCCGTACGAGGCGCGCTTCACCTCATCCGGCCGGAAGCCCAAGCCGTTGTCCTGCACCGTCATGACGATTTGCCGCTCGCTTTCGGCAAACGTCAGGCTGCAGCGGTCGGCGCCGGCATGCTTGACGACGTTCGCCATCGCCTCCTGAACGATCAGAAACAGCTGATGCTCCTTCGCTTCGGAAAGCCGCTCCTCGATGCGCCAATCCAGCTCGCCTTGAATGCCGTTCTGCCTGCAATAATCCGGGAACCATCTGTCCAGCGCTTCCCTGATCGTCCGGTTCTCCAGCTCCATCGGCCGGAGCTGGGCGATAAAGCCGCGCATTTGCTTCTGGGCCAGCGTCGACATGTGAATAAGCTGCTGCAGCACTTCCCCGGCTTTCTCTTCGTTGATTTGAAGCAGCTTGGGCAGTGAGCTTGCGGACATATGAATCGCGAACAGCTGCTGGCTGACGGTATCGTGCAAATCCCTGGCGAGGCGCTTCCGCTCTTCCAGCACGGCCGCCTCGTTGGAGGCCGCCTCGAGCATAATTTGCTCCTCGCCCGTTTTTTGCAGCCACTTCATCCGCTCTTCCAGCACGCTTGCCAGCTCGTTAAATTCCCGGTTTGCGCCTGCCGCCGCAAGCTCCCCCGTCTCGGGCAGCCGAAACTCGTAATTGCCGTTGGCCAATTGTTTAAACGCCAACTGAAACGCATCGATTCTCCGGTAGACGGTCTGGCTGAACCAGTAGCCGCAAGCCGTGCTCACAAGAAGCACCGCTCCGCCGGCGGCCCATATCGCTTGCGCCGCTCTGCCTTCGCTTACGAGAAACGACCAGACGGCAGCCCCGATCAATGCGGAGAGCATCGACGAAAGCGCGAATTTCCATATGATTTCCCACTTGCCGCTGCGAAGCAATCGGACCATCATGCTTTCGTTACCCTACCTTCGTTACGCGCACATCGCCCAGGAAAGTGCTGACGACGAGCTTGATTTTTTTGTCCGTGTCCTGATACCGGGGAGAGTGAATGTTGACCGAATGGAAAAGCCCGCCTTCCTTCTGGCCGAAAATCTTCACGTCGCCCGCAAAAGCGCTGGAAACGACCTGCACGCCGACATCCGGATCGTTCGGAATATAAACCTTCACATCACCTATAAACGTAGAAATGTTAATTTTTGTTTCGCCGGGGTTGATTTGCGCTTTGGTCAAGTCCAGCGTCGTATCTCCGATAAAATGCGAAATATTGAGCGGCTTCAGCTCCCAGTAGCCATCCCCGATATGAATGTCCCCGATAAACCCGGATTTGTTCAGGGTCCCGGGATCGTAGCTCCAATACTCTTCCTTATATGCATGCTTATGGTGATGCTTGAATTCATGCTTCATCTGCTTGACCTGATGCTTGAACTGCTTCTTCCGCTGCTTCCAATCGTACGTCTCGTCTTCATGCGCATATTCTTCGGTTCGTCCTCCCGCAAAAGGCTCCTCATCCCGCGCGCCGCTTGTCTCATCCTTCGGCCTCGTCGGGTCGGGGTGAAGCGGCGGAGCCGGAGGCACGTCGTAATCGTCGTCGAAGCGGTCGCCGAAACGTCCGTAAGGCCGCCATTCCTCGTCGTCCGGCCGTGTTTCCCTGCGGCTGGGCCGCGGCTTCCACAGCATTTTGATCCCGATCAAAATAATCGCGACAGGCCACAAATTCATGAAAATTTCGCCGAGCGACCAAGCGAACCAGCTCAGGTTATGCCCCAGAAACACGACGCCGAGCAATATAAGGAAGATACTGCCGAAAGCCGAGCCTTCCCTGGAAAACAATCCGTTAAAAAGCCCCGTCAATCCGATCAATATTAAAATAACCGGCCAGAACGTGGAGATAATATAAGCCAAATTTAAATCTCCAAGCTCAAACTGAACATATCCGGTTTGCCTGAGCAAGAACAAAACGCCGATCGCAATGACGATCAAGCCTATCATGATTCGGTTAAACGAAAACCGGCCTTTCACATGACTTCAACTCCCGTAACGTAAATTCTTTCGGTCAGACGTTCCGACGCAACGGTTTATACGTTGTTCCGGTTTAATTCCAGTATAGCCAAGGCTGTCTATTTCCGTAAGGGGACCCCCGATTGAAATCGCTCTCGGTCCAGGGACGGAGGGAACGACAGTCTTTACCAAAACCGCAAAAGAAATCATTAAAACCTTACGTATCATGTCAAGTTATAGGAGGTAAAACGTTGACTTTGCTGCCAACCCTACTTATAATGATGAACGAATTCGTCGAATGGGAGTTGTCATCATCGTGGAACTAATAGAGCTTTCGAAAGGGCTGGACACCGTCTGGGTCGTCCTGACGGCTGCGATGATTTTGCTGATGGAGGGCGGCTTCGCCCTGCTCGAAGCGGGATTCGTCAGACAAAAAAACGCGGTCAGCATCATTATGAAAGTATTTGTAGACATCGTGTTTGGCGCGCTGGTCTTTTATGCGTTCGGTTTCGCCCTGATGTACGGTGCGGACGCCGCGGGCTTGATCGGCACAAACGGCTTTATGCTGAGAGGGGACTTGTCCCATATCAGCTTGAACATTAGCCATGAAACGTATTGGCTGTTCCAATGCGCGTTCGTTATCGCCGTTATCTCCATCGTCTCCGGCGCGGTCGCCGAAAGGATCCACTTCCGCGCGTATATTTTGCTTACGATCGCGATGACCGGCTTGATCTATCCGCTCGCCGGCCATTGGGTATGGGCCGCAGGCGGCTGGATCGGCAAGCTTGGCATGATCGATTTCGCCGGCTCCGCCGTCATTCATGCGCTGGGCGGGTTCGCCGCGCTGGCCGCCGCCTTATTCATCGGGCCGCGAATCGGCAAATTCGGCAAGGACGGCAAAGCGAACATCGTGCCGCCTTCCAATCTGCCGCTCGCTTCGGTCGGCGCCTTCATATTATGGTTCGGCTGGTTTGGCTTCAACGCGGGAAGCACGTTAAGCGCAACGAACGAGTCGATCGGCCATATCGCCGTCACAACGATGCTCTCCGCAGCGGCCGGCGGAGCCGCATGCATTCTGTTCACCATGTTCCGCTACAAAAAAGCCGATCCGCCAATGGTCATTAACGGCTCGCTTGCAGGACTCGTCGGCATTACGGCCGGATGCGCCTTCGTATCCGACGGAGCCGCCATTCTGATTGGCGCCGTGTCGGGCGTTGCGATGGTGCTCGTGACCGAATGGCTGGAACGCCGGCAAATCGACGACCCTGTCGGCGCCTTTGCCGTGCACGGCGTAAGCGGCAGCATCGGCACGCTTGCCGTAGGCTTGTTTGCGTTACCGGAGCTCGCTTCCGGCGTCGGCCGCGGCTATTACGGATTGCTCTACGGCGGAGGCTGGAGCCTGCTTGGCGTGCAGGCGCTTGGCCTTGCCGTCGTCGCCGCCTGGGGGTTTCTCATGTCGTGGGCTGCCCTTTGGCTCATTAACCGCGTCGTCCCCGCCCGCGTTTCGAAGGACGAGGAGCTTGTCGGGCTGGACGTCGGCATTCACGGCGTTCCCGCATACAGCAGAGAGCACGGCTTTATCGATTTGGATCAGTTGAAAGGTAACTAGCCGCTCGGAACGTTCAACTTGGCGGCAAACGAACACAAGCCGCCCCGATCGCCGGGGCGGCTTGTGTTTTTTGGGGGGGGGGGCGACACGAAAGCCTTCATTTTATTCCAGATGGCGAGCCAGATCGTCAGGCAAACTCACCATATCTCCTGGAGCGGAACCAAGCTGAATGGCACGGGCGTTCTCCAGCTCCATCCGCAATTCCCGGACCTTCTCCATCGGCTTCTTCACAAAATGAATATACTCTACGGCCAAATGATGGTCCGGCTTCTTGCCGGATAAGAAACGTCTGAGCGTGGACATGGACTGATAAGCCCGATCCTCGGCCAGGCGGCGTTTTTCGTAACGTTCCACCATTTGCTCGATCTCTGCGATTTCTTGCTCTTTCTTGGAAATATAAGCATCGATAAAAGGCAGCACCTCGGCTGCGATTCGTCGGTTCGAAGCGTTGTATCCGGATGCTAAAGGTTCGTTCATGTCAAATCACCTATCTCAATATGTGATTAATGATTACATAAGCAATCATACAATAGAAATAGGCGATTTGAAAACTGTTTTTTTGGCTAAAAAGATGTAAGCGGCATCAACCAAGCCGCCTCCATACGGCTTCATACGCAAAGAAAGGAGCCCCTCATCAGGCTCCTTTCCGCCGGAATCCGGTCACGGATTATTGCGCCGGTCCTTTATTTTTTTCTCGACGTTTTTCGGATTGTTGCTCGTGTTCGTGTTTCCCCACACCTCTGCGACTCCGGTTAATTCGTCGAGCTTGCTGTTTTTATGTTTAGCCATGCGGCTTTCACCTCCTCGGGCGATTCGTGCGCGTAATGCCAAGGGCTCATGCTGGCGGAACCGTCTAGGACCTGACGTCATCCTGCGGGATCGGCAAACCGGCCTCGACCGCTTTATTTAAGTCGTTAAGCCGTTTTTGAGACAGCTTGCCGTTTCCGAGGTCGATGATTTTTACCGTTACCGTCCGTTTGCCCCATTGCTTGTACACCTGCTCGACCGTTTCGAAATACAGGTCGATTTTCGGCCCTTTGATGGCCGAGCCCGTATCCGCCACGATGCCGTAGCCGTAGCCGGGGATAAACAGCAAAGTGCCGATCGGAAACAGCTTGGGATCGGCCGCTATCGTCGATACCCGGTCTCGGCGGACTTTAACGCCGGAGTAGGTAATGCCGTACTGCGGATGGCCCGGGCGCTTGCCCGTCGACTCCACGCCCGCGGTATAGCCCGTGGCCACGACCGTGTATGACGCGTTCTCGTCCGGCTTGCCTGCTTCCTTGGCCTCCGTCTGTCCGTTATGGCGGACGCCGTGCGGATGGAGCGCGGAGGCCTCTGCCGACGCCGCAAAAACGGCAAACACGAGCAGCACGGCCGCCATGCGCGGCAGGCCGGTTTTTCTAACCGCAACAAAAAAGCTTGTCACCATTTGGGCAGCTTCCTCCTCAGAAGAAATCATACCCAAACGGCGCAAGCTTCATTCACTAGATTTGTTTCGTGCGGATTTCATCGTTCATGAGCGCAATCAAATCCTCGACCGGCTTCGCTCCGATATCGCCTTCGCCCCGCTTGCGGACAGATACCGTGCCCGTTTGCGATTCGTTTTCGCCGACGACAAGCATATACGGTATTTTCTCCAGCTGCGCCTCGCGGATTTTATAACCCAGCTTCTCGTTGCGCAGGTCGCTTTCGGCGCGGATGCCTCCCTCGAGCAGCTTGTCTTCCACCTCGCGCGCATAAGCCTCGTAAGCGGCCGATACCGGAATGACCCTCGCTTGAACCGGCGACAGCCACAGCGGCAGCGCGCCGGCGAAGTTCTCCAGCAGGAACGCGGTCATCCGCTCCATCGTGCTGATGATGCCGCGGTGAATGACGACCGGACGATGCTTATTGCCGTCATTGCCCACATATTCCAGCTCGAAGCGTTCAGGCAGCAGGAAGTCAAGCTGCGCGGTCGAAAGCGTCTCCTCCCTGCCGAGCGCCGTCTTGATCTGCACGTCGAGCTTCGGACCGTAAAAGGCCGCTTCGCCTTCGGCTTCGAAGAACGGCAAGCCCAGCTCTTCTACGACTTCGCGAAGCATGCGCTGCGACATTTCCCACATCTCGTCGTTCGGGAAATATTTCTCCGTATCCTTCGGATCGCGGTACGACAGGCGGAAGCGGTATTCCTTAATGCCGAAGTCCTCGTACACTTTACGGATCAAGTTCACGACGCGCGCGAATTCTTCCTTGATTTGGTCCGGACGGCAGAAAATATGGGCGTCGTTCAGCGTCATCGCGCGAACCCGGTGAAGGCCCGTGAGCGCGCCGGACATTTCATAGCGGTGCATCGTGCCGAGCTCCGCGATTCGGATCGGCAGATCGCGGTAGCTGCGCATATCGCTTTTGAACACCATCATATGGTGCGGGCAGTTCATCGGACGAAGGACGAGCTCTTCGTTGTCCAGTTCCATCTTAGGGAACATATCCTCGCTGTAGTGCTCCCAGTGGCCGGACGTCTTGTACAGCTCCACGTTGGCCAGCACCGGCGTATAGACGTGCTGGTAACCGAGCTTCTCCTCCAGGTCTACGATGTAGCGTTCCAGCGTGCGGCGGACTTTGGCGCCGTTCGGCAGCCAGAGCGGCAGCCCTTGGCCGACTTCGCGGGAGAACGTAAACATTTTCAGCTCGCGGCCTAGCTTGCGGTGATCCCGCTTCTTCGCTTCTTCGAGGAAGTGCAGATGCTCTTCGAGCTGCGATTTTTTAGGAAACGCCGTACCGTAAATTCGCTGCAGCATTTTGTTCTTCGAATCCCCGCGCCAATACGCGCCCGCCACGCTGAGCAGCTTGAACGCCTTGATCCGCCCCGTCGAAGGCAGATGCGGCCCGCGGCACAAGTCGAAAAACTCGCCCTGATGGTACATCGTAATGACCGAATCCTCCGGCAAATCTCGGATCAGCTCAAGCTTCAGGTTGTCGCCGAGTTCGGTGTAAATCGCAATGGCTTCTTCGCGGCTGACGACTTTGCGGCGGATATCCAAATTTTCTTGAACGATCTTCTCCATTTCCTTCTCGATCTTGACCAAATCTTCAGGCGTAAGCGATTGGTCCATGTCGATATCGTAATAGAAGCCGTCCTCGATAACCGGACCGATGCCCAGCTTCACGTTCGCGTCCTTGTACAGCCGCTTGATCGCCTGCGCCATCATATGCGCCGTGCTGTGACGGTATACTTCCAGCCCTTCGGGCGTTTCCACCGTAATGATGGACACTTCCGCATCCTGCTCGAGCGGCGTGTAGACGTCGACCACTTTGCCGTTCACTTTGCCGGCAATAGCGTTTTTGCGGAGTCCCGGGCTAATCGAACCGGCGATATCTTCTATCGTCGCGCCTTTTTCATACTCTCTGACCGCGCCGTCAGGCAACGTTACTTTGATGCTCATCATTTCCATCCTCCCGATAATAAATCGACTATAGCCGGCGGAGACGGCACAAAAAAAAGCACGCATCCCCGCAAAGGGACGAGTGCTTGTCGCTTACCCGTGGTTCCACCCAGCTTCAACCGCTTCCGCCCGCAGCATGCGCCGCGTCAATGACAGACCGCAGTCCTTTCCTATTCTGTAACGGGAATTCCCGGCGCAGCTTACTAACCGGACCTCTCATCCGTCCGCGTTCAACTGCACGGCTACAAAGGGGTATAGTTGCGCCGCTCCGGAGAATCTTGCAGCCGTTGGATTCTCTCTCTGGACGGACTTAAACGCAAATACATGTCTTTGTCATGGCCTTTGCTTCAAATTTCGTCTATACGCAAAATTATAGCGGCGGCGGACGGTTTGGTCAAGCGGATGAAAGCGCGGCAATCCTTTCCGGCAAGCGGCGGCGGGACTTCAGGACTGCGCATTATCCATTTCGTCCAGACGCTTGGCGCACGAGGCGCATTTCACGCATAGCTGGACGCGCCGGTCGAATATCGATTCGATCGTGCGGATGACCTGCGCCTCCGGCTGCCGGGTGTGGATCGTGATCATTTTCGGCGATACCGATATAAGCGAGCTGATGACCATGTCCTCGATATTGATTTCGGTCTCCAGCATTTCGGCTACGACCCGGTCCGTATGGGGCTTCGCCTCAAAGCGTTGAAACCGTTCGTTGTACATTTCAAACTCATGGCCGCCTTTATGAACCAAATGGATCTCGGGCACCTTCGTTTCCTGCAGGCATACGAAATATTTCAACAACGATATAAATTCCTGATATTGCTTGTCAAGCACGTATTCGTCCATGGCATACTCGACGATTTCGTTTAATTCGGACCGGTACGCTTGAAGCCGGAAATCGATTAAGCCCGTCAAATTTACGAGCGTATGCTCCCGCAAATAAAGCTCGATCTCGTCCGCTACTTTCGCCTTGCGCCGCTTGGCGTCCGCATCGCGAAACTTGACGCCGAGTCCATCCGTCTCCGTTCCGTACAGCAGGTCTTGGCAATATTTCGCAAGCACGGCCGCTTCGTTGTCCCAATTGCGGTATTTGCGCTGGATCAATCGGTTCAGAACTGCCGATTCCAGGTACGTCACGAAATATTCGGCCAAAGCTTGAGCGGCCGTGCGGTAAACGGCGGCGCCATGCTCCAGCAGCTTAAACTCAGGGAGGACGGCCCGGCAATCAATACGCCTTTTGTCCGGCGATAGCTCGAATCGAATGATTCGGGTGCCTCCCGCTTCGCGGATTGTATGTAAATCCTCGGCTGCGCGTTGGACCAGGAGATTGTGCAGCTCCCCGAGATCTCCTTCGAATCCAGAGCCCGGCATGACGGCAAACAGTTCCATGAGCTCACCCCTTTCATCCCTAACAGTATATGGTCCCGTTAAAGGGGATATACGATGAAGAAGATGGGTTGAAAGGGAGGCCCGTTCCGGTAATTCCGGCTTACGTCACTGAGCAAGCTATCCTTCCGGATTTTCCAGCCTCATGAAATATCCGTTGCCGCCGCCGATATAAAGCCCGCCCCGGTCGGCATTGATCATTCCGTTTCGCTGCTCGTTTTCGCGCAAATCCGGATAACCGAGAATGGTCATGCCAACGCGTCCTTTGAACGCCCCGTCGCTTTTGCCGACCTGCAGTAAATCGGATCCGTATGGAAACAAAACCGTGTCTTTCAGAACAAACGGCCGTGCAGCGAGTGGGTAGCCGATGTCCTGAACCGGTTCGCTCCGTATCGGCATCCGCCAAACCGGTTTGCCGTCCGACAAGCGTAAGGAAGCAGGTGCCCCGTTCCATATAAGATATATACGGTTCCCTTCTATTGCCGCGCTCCCGCCTTTCCCTTCCAGCGACCAAAGCTTTCGCCCGGCGGAGCCGTCATAAAGCTCGGTGTACGTCCGATTTTCATTATCCGGCCCAGCGCTTTGCCTCTCAATAAGCAAATAACCGTCGCCAATCGCCGTAACGCGCTCATCCTGCATCGGATAGCGGGAAAGCTCCTTTCCGCTCTGTAAATCAAGCCATACGAAATCGCGGCCGAGAAGCAGCCATTTGCGGCGTATGGGAGAAGGCCGGAATAGATCGATTTCCGGTTCCAGTACAAAGGATCCATAAACGATTTCCCGGAGAGCGGGCTCGATGTCTTCGAACGTCCATGCCGTTTTCCCCGTCATCGGGTTCAGCGCCAGCAACGTTCGGCCCTGAAGCGCAAGAACATAGGGAGCCCGCCAGCGGCTTCCGTTTAGCACCTCATACGTTTCGGAGAAACGCCTCTGCCATAAAATCGTTCCGTCCTTGTCGTTGATCGCCGTGATGCCGTCATTGCCATAAAAAACAATCGCGCCCTTCGTGCCCGCTATGCCGCTGTATTCCTCGTTCCAATCGTTGCCCGGCTCGTAAACCCATTTCACCTTTCCGTCCCGCAAGCCGACTTGCCGAAGGCGGGTAACGTATTCTTTTCGCCCGGGGTCATAGCGGGTCAGCACCGCCGCGGCATCGCCGGAGGCGGATAGAAGCGCGTCGCTCCCCCCGAAGCCGGCGTCGATCTGCCACAGCTTATCGCCCGATTCCCGGTCGACCGCAAATATGGCAGAAGCGTTATGCATTCCGCTGAAACCGCCGTCGTCGCCTTTCAAGAGCAGCGTATTCCCGTTTGCGCCCAGCAAAAAGTTGAAATTCAAATCATATTGCCGGCTCCACTTCACTTTCGGCCGCACCGACGGCGGGAAGGCGATGGCACGCCGTTCATATTGAAAAAGATCCCGGTAGAACGAATAACCTATATCTTCTTCTCCTCCCGAAGGCAGCAGCCACCTCACGCGCTCCAGCTTCCCCTGCTTGGAGAACGATGCGATCAAGTGGCCGTCCGGACGCTCATAACGCCAGCTCTCACCGGTCCGCAGCGGTTCCGGAGGACTGGTCAAGCTCTCGGACGGCTCGATTATATCGGGCTCCCCAAGCAGGACAGCCGCAGCCGCAGCCTCCATTCCGCGATACAGCATCGCTTCCGTGAAATGTTTTGCCGTCCCGGTCGGCAAGGAGGAAGATGCCGCCATCAGCCCTTCTTGCAGCTTCTCTTCCTTCTGTACGTCTACATCCCGAACCCACAGCAAATAGGGATACAAACGCCTTTCATCGGGATAAGGTCCGCGAGATTCGAGCATAAGGCCGATCCAATCGTTCCATCGCATGACGGAGAACCATGCGTTGTCGTCTCCACCCAGCTTGCGGCTGCTATTCGGCGCGATATGCATATTCGACCCGGACTTCAGCCAAATGCGCGACGGATGAACGTAATAAGCCGTCCGCGCTTCATCCGAGGCATACCATGCGGGCAGCCATACATCTCCCTGCTCAAATGATTTTGCCGCTAGAAAATCGCCGGACGCTTCCGAAACCGTATAGACGTCTCCGACTTCGCCGTAGTCATCCGCCCCCTTATCGAGTACATCCGGATTGCCGAACCATACGGGAGCGGCAGCCTTCAGCGTAACCGATTCGCCGGCCCGGAAAACCGCCGCTCCCTGAGACGCTATCGGTTCCGGCGAAGATAGGGGAAGCGTCGCAATTCCTGCAGCCGGATTCGAAAAAGGCGGGAGCGAATCGTTTGCCGTCTCCAGATACGTCTCGGACATTCTCCCGCCGCCCCAGTAATACCCGTTCCAAATCAAAATGGCGAGTGCCATAATAACAAACAGTAAACGCGATACGAAACGCCGGCCCGTCATAGGAACCCAACCCGCTTTCATCCATTTATTTACTGTTAGACGAAGACGGTTTACAAAGGTTGCGGATAAACTTTAGGTTTGTATGATCCGGTCGGAAAGGGCGGCAGATGAACGCGAAGAAAACTGTCGAGTCGTGCCCGTTTGCGATACATCCGGCTTTATCCAGCGCCCAGTCATGGGACCCGACGGACCGGCATCGGCTTCGTAAACGAACTTGCCGCGCAGCAGCGTCGCGGCCACCTTGCATTCAAACCGGAAGCCTTCGTATAAGCTATGCGGATGCCGGTAATAGAGAAGGTCCCGGCTAAGCACATAAGAGCTTTCCGTATCGATAATGACCAAATCCGCTTCGAGCCCTTGCTCGATCGCCCCCTTCCTCCCCCTCAGCCCGAAACGCCTTGCGGGGTTTTCGGATAGCAGCTTCGCCAATTGCGGAAGCGGAATGCCGCGTTTTTTCCACCCTTCGCCAATCATAAGCTCAAGCGTTTGCTGCGCGCCGGCAATGCCGCCCCATGGCCCAAAATAATTCCCGTCCGGCACGGCCTTGAGCTCGGGAGGACAAGGGGAGTGATCGGAAGCGATCATGTCGATGCGATCTTCCGCGATCAGCCTCCACATTTCCTCGCGCTCCTCGGCGCTTCTAAGCGGAGGGGAGCATTTGGCTTCTGAGCCGATGCGAACCGCATCTTCCGCCGTAAACGCCAAATAATGCGGGCACGTTTCCAGCGAAACGTCAAGCCCGCTTCGCTTCGCCTCCGTAATCAGGCGAACAGCCCCGGGCGTGCTGATATGGACAAAATGCAAGGAACAGCCTGTCTTCGCCGCCAGCTCCAACGCGTATCGCACGGCTTCCGTTTCCGCTTCGGGCGGGCGCGATTCCAAATAATCGCGCATCGTTACCGCTCCGGCCTGCTTTTTCGATTGAGCCAGCCGGGAGACGATAGGCTCGCTTTCGGCGTGCAGCGCCAATATACGGTCCATGGCTGCGATCGTTTCCATCCCTTCGACCAATGTACGGTGGTCCACGTTCAGGAAACTGCCTTCCCCGGTATCGGACGGCGCCGACAGGAACGCCTTAAAACCCGCGACACCCGCTTCCGCGAGCGGACGCAAGTCGGCTGCGTTACCGGGAACAAGCCCTCCCCACAGCGCGTAATCGACGTATGAGCCGGAATCGGCCGCCGCCTTCAGCTTCAGCCGGAGCGCCTCCTCGGTTACGGTCGGGGGGATCCCGTTTAACGGCATATCGATAAACGTCGTGCACCCGCCTGCAGCAAGCGCCGCCGATCCCGTCTTGAATCCTTCCCAATGCCCGAGCCCGGGTTCGTCCAGATGGACATGGACGTCGATCGCACCCGGCATGACGAATTTGCCGGAGGCGTCGTACACCTCCTCCGCCAACATCCTGTCCAGCGAATCGGAAACCGCCGTTATGAGCCCCCCTTTAATGCCGATATCCGCAATGACAACCCGATCCGGCAGCACAACGCGGCCTCCGGCAACAATAAGTTCCCACTCTTTAGTCATTCTGTGATCTCCTCCCCGCTGATTTTCATCCTGACGCAAACAGCCCCGGAGGTTAAAGCCGGGGCCGCCGCCAGCGCCGCTAAGGGGCAAGGCTCGAATCGATCTCCTTAAGCAAGCTCAAATCCATATAGGATGAAACTTCGGGCACGGATTGAATATTTCCGGTAGACAGCAAATAATCCATGACGCCTTGGCCGTTGCTGCCGTTTAAGAAGGTGTCGCCCGCTTCCATCGTATATACGTTGCGGCTCATAATGTCCGTCAGCTCCGCCTCCGTCAAATGAAGCTCGGGCGCGAGCAGCTTGACCGCTTCCTCCCTGTTGTCGTTAATATAAGCGGTCGCCTTGTTTAAAGCCCGAAGAATGGCTTTAATCGTATTAGGATTTTTCGCCAAGTAGTCGTCCGTTGCTTGGATGGTCGTATGGACGCTCATCCAGTTGACGTCGCCTTGTTTCTCCGGCAGCTCCGACTTGGTGCCGCTGAACAGGAAATGGCCGCCCGCGTTGATCGCTTTCGTAATAAACGGCTCCCAAGCCGCCATCGCGTCGATATCGCCCTTCTCGAGCGCAACGACCGCGTCGCTTGGCGCCAGATTCACGTACTTGATTTTGGAAGCGTCGACGCCAAGCTCCTTGGCCATGTTGTCGATGGCGATTTTGACGTCAGCCCCGCTCGGAATGCCGATCGTTTTGCCCTCTAAATCCTTCGCGCTTTCGAGCACCAGGTCTTTACCGCCGACGACGGCTTGCGTACCCGCGATTTGCGCTAGAGGAGCCACGATTTTAACGCCAATCCCGTTGGATTTCAAAATAATGTCCATAAAGTTCGTCTGAATGCTAATAGGGGCGCTGCCTCCCGATACCATCGGGCCGATATCCGGACCGCTTTCGATCAGCTGGCTCGTTACGTCCAGTCCTTCTTCCTTGAAATAACCCAACTTGTCGGCAATAATTTGCTGCGACGATATTTGTGCGTCGCGAACTCCCACCAGCGTCACCTTCGTCGTTTCCAATTCCGGGGCGCCGGTCTCGGCGCTCGCAGACTCGGTCGGAGCCGCCGAGGCCGGAGACTCGGAGGATGCCGGGGTGTTACCACCCGAGCTGCTGCCCGCGTTTCCGCCGCATGCGGTTAAGGTTACCGTAAGAATAAGCGAAGCAATTAACGACAAGCCGAATTTTCTTTCCTTTTTCTTTACCATGTCTCTCCACCCTCTACTCTTCTTTTTATGGTCTTGCCGGTAACAAAGCCGATTTCGCCATTGTTAAGCGCCGGGGTTATTTACCCAAGGCGTCGCGTATTCCTCCTTTCCGCCAAGACATCACCCTTCTCTCGACCAGCTTCAACAGCTGCGAGAACAGGCTGTACTCGAGGCCGATTAATACGATGGCCACAAACATGTTCGATATTTTAAAATAATTGCGGGCATCCACGATAATATAGCCAAGCCCCGAGCTGGCCCCCATCATTTCCGAAACGATGAGCGCCGAGAAAGCTAACCCGAGTCCTACCTGCGAACCGACCAAAATGTTCGGAATTGCCGAAGGCAATATGACCCGGGTGAAAATTTGCCGCTGCGAAGCCCCTAGGCTTGTGGCCGAACGGATGAGGAGCGGATTTACCGACTTAAGCCCATCAAGCGTATAGGTCAGCATTGGCACAAACGTCGTCCATGCGATCAGTAACACTTTCGGAAATTCTCCGATCCCGAACCAAATAATAAACAATGGAAGCAGCGCAAGCGCCGGTATCGGCCCCGTCAAATTCAGAAGCGGCGAAATCCAAAACTCGACAATCCGAAAACGGCTCATAAACATCGCGATGGCGATAGCAGTCACAGTGCCGAGCAGAAACCCTTGCGCGATGCGGAGTGTGCTGGACCATAAGCTGTCGGCGATGATACCGGTTTGCGCCAATTGCCATCCGTTACGAATGACTTCCGTCGGAGGCGGGAAAAACAGCGGATTAAACCAATGCGCCGCGATGTTCAAACGGGATAGAATTTCCCACAATAGAAAAATCGCGATATAAGGAACGAAGGAGCTGAACGTCCAAGTTTTGTTTTTGCCCCGGAGCTGCATTTGGGCGGAGTCGGCCGCTCCGGTCCGGCGGATTGCCGTTTTTGCTTGGCTCATGAGCTCACCTCCTGTACCGCTTCTTCCTCCCCGTCCATCAGGACGGATTCGATCTCGGTCATCAGCCAGCCAAACCGGCTGTCGTGGAACGACCTCGGGTGCTTCATGCCTACCTCAAGCACGGAGGCGATTTTGCCGTGCTTCATCACAACGACGCGGTCGCCGAGCGAAATCGCTTCGCTGATGCTGTGGGTGACGAACAGAACGGTGGGCTTGACCTCTCTGCATATTCGCAGAAGCTCGCGCTGCATGACGTCCCTGGTCAAAATGTCGAGCGCTCCAAACGGTTCGTCCATCAGCAGCATGTCGGGCCCGGCCGCCAGCGCTCTCGCGATTCCTACCCGCTGCTTCATCCCTCCGGACAACTCATGCGGATAATGCTTGGCATAGTCATCCAAGCCTACGAGGCTTAAATAATGCCGCGCGCGCTCTTTGGCTTCTTTTTTGTTCATCCCTTGCACTTCCGGGCCAAATGCGATATTGTCCAGCACGTTATACCACGGAAACAAGGCATGCTCCTGGAACACGACCCCCCTCTGCTTCGACGGACCTTTGACCGGCTTGCCATCTACCGCAATCGTCCCGCTATCCGGGGCGATAAAGCCCGCTACCATGTTCAGCAGCGTCGATTTGCCGCACCCGCTATGCCCCAATATGCAAACCAACTCATGAGGCTTCACCGTCAAATGAATGTGATCCAGAACCGTCCTGCCGTTAAAGCTTTTGTTCACTCCGTCCACGACCAGTTGCATGGGTTACCCCTCCCTTTTGAGCTTTCGCCCCCGTTTCTCGATCTTGCTTACGTAAATAATTGGATATTCTATTGCACTCGAAATTACATCCAAGATTGTATACAATGCACTCCCAAAAAAAGGGGATCCTTCAGGCCAGCCGCGGCTTGAAAATATCCGCAAGCGTGCCGGGCTCCTCCCAGCCTTCGCCGTAATCCAACGCTTCCTCCAGCTCTTTTAGATGAACGGCCATTAATCTGGCCGCTTTATCCTCATCGCGCGACTGGATAGCGCCGAGAATGTCTTTATGATGGTGGCAATGCGTCGGTCTTCGTTGCCCGTAAAACGCGATAATGACGTAGGAGAGCGATACGAGCTCCTCCAAATATTTGCTGTAATACGAGTTGCCGGACAGCTGCGCGATCCGGATATGGAAATCGCCCGAGATGCGGAGCGCTCCGAACAAATCGCCGCG
This sequence comes from Paenibacillus thailandensis, assembly GCF_042685365.1. Lineage (NCBI taxonomy): Bacteria > Bacillati > Bacillota > Bacilli > Caryophanales > Paenibacillaceae > Paenibacillus > Paenibacillus thailandensis. The sequence goes on from NZ_JBHUMY010000001.1 coordinate 573,100, forward strand.
GCCGTTCGCCTCCATCTCATCCTTCAGCATTTGTTCCAGCTGCTTGCGCTGGGTTTCGTCCATTGTGCGGCATAACCGTCTGATGGCGGCGTCTTCCACCACCCTTCTCATTTCGAATACTTCCTTCGATTCGCTGACGGTTGGGCACCATACGAAAGTGCCTTTGTAAGGAACGACAGATACAAGCTTTTCCGTCGCAAGCCGCCGAAAAACGTTACGCACCGGCGTGCGGCTTACCCCAAAAGACTCCGCGATCACCTCTTCAACCAGCTGCATGTTCGGACGAAGTCTCTGGTCAATAATGGCTTCCTTAATGGCTTTATAAATTTCCGCTTCGGAAGGCGGGATCATTGTCGATTCCTCCTCGCGCTGCCGCGCTTTGATCTGCCTCCATGGTAAAACAGCGATACCTTCACGTAAATATACATAACGCAAATTCCGCCCGTTTTAGTGAAGCCTAACGAATAATACCGCTTACATTTAGCGGATTGCACAATAAGAGGTTCTAATTTTGATGAAAATATAACATTTTTATGACACAAAACTAACACCGATACTTAGGTGGCCGTCAGACACTTTTACTCGGACAGGTCAAAGCGTGCCGAATTATCCGGCTCCTGCCAAAAACGGATCGTCTGTCCGCTACCAGCGACCGGCGGTTTATCCTTATCCAAGCAGCGGATCGGCGGCTCATCCTGTCCTCCGGGAATTCGCCCGGCGAAATATGCGAAAAAAGGCATCTCATCCGGGATAGCCCGATGAGATGCCTTGTGTCCATAATTGTATTAATTTTGCATAATAAAATCTTTCTCAACCGTGTCGCTTTCGCTGAACACTTTCAAAATTTCGTACTTCGTATTGCGCTGCGCCGGCGTCTTGCCCGCCGCCCGAATAATATCGAGCGTGGAGCTAATGTTCACCTTGTGCGTCGTACCTGCGGCCGATACGACGTTCTCCTCGATCATCGTGCTGCCGAAATCGTTGCAGCCGTAATGAAGCGACAGCTTGCCGATTTCCGGTCCCATCGTCACCCAGGACGATTGGAAATTGTCGATATTGTCCAGCATGATGCGGCTGATCGCCACCATCTTCAAATATTCTTCCGGCTTCGATTTCTCGCGCTTCATGTTCGTGTTGTCCGGCTGGAACGGCCAGCAGATGAACGCCAGGAAACCTTTCGAATCGTAGCCGTTCGCGATGCATTCGTCCTGCGCGTCCCGAATGCGCAGCAAATGCAGCGCCCGCTCCTCCATCGACTCCCCGAAGCCGTACACCATCGTCGCCGTCGTGTTCATGCCGAGCTTGTGGGCCGTCTTCATCACGTCCATCCAATCGGTCCACGAGCCCTTCAGACGGCTGATTTTTCTCCGCGTCCGGTCGTCCAATATTTCCGCTCCGCCTCCCGGCAGCGAATCAAGCCCCGCTTCGTGAAGCTGCCGAACGACCTCTTCAAGCGACAGCCCGTTCGACACATCCTTCATCTTCTGGATTTCGGCCGGCGAAAACGAGTGCATCGTAATGTCCGGAAAATGCCGTTTAATTTCGCGCAGTACATCCAAATAATAGGTGAAAGGCAGGTCGGGATTCGTGCCGCCTTGCATCAATATTTCCGTACCGCCGACGTCGACGGTTTCCTGAATTTTTTTCAAAATCGTTTCGTTTGGCAAGACGTAGCCTTCATCGGAGCCTGGCCTGCGGTAAAAGGCGCAAAACCTGCAGTACACGTCGCATATGTTCGTATAGTTAATGTTGCGGCCGACGACAAATGTCGTCACCGGCTCCGGATGGCGCCGGAGCATCAGCTCGTTGGCGACTTTTCCCATTTTTTCGATTTCGTCGGACTCCAGAAGCTGTATGCATTCCTCCAGCGATATGCGTTCGCCTTGCAGCGCTTTGTCTAGAATTGAATCGATTTGCGGCATTTTAAAAATTCCTCCCCTGCCCATAACTAAAGCCTTCTCATAAGCAGAAACGACTTGAATAGAGCGTAGCTGATAAATCCTTATGTTTACAACAATCGTAACATACTTTCCGCTCCCGTGCTAGAAGAGGGCAATTTCCGTCGTGTACAGAAGAGCTGAGGCAAGCGCGAAATCCCGGCGGATAAGCACGCGACCGCAAAAAAAGTTCCCGGCCGCAGTGTGGCCGGGAGCTTCAAAAATCCGCTATATGCGGGTCACCCGCGCAGCGCTTGTTCCAAATCTTCCATCAGATCCTCGATGTCCTCGAGGCCGACGGAATAGCGGACGAGGCCGTCCGTAATGCCGCGCTCGAGCCGGACTTCCTTCGGCATTGCGGCATGCGACATCATGGCCGGATAAGACAGGATGCTTTCCACCGCGCCGAGGCTGACGGCGACAAGCGGCAGCTTCACTTTGTTCAGCAGCCTCTTGGCCCGCTCGCCGCTGCCGACGTCGAACGATACGACCGCGCCGTACCCGGAAGATTGGCGCTCATGGATCGCCCGGCCGGGATGATCCGGCAAGCCCGGATAATAGACGCGCTCAACCTCCGGATGGCGGCTCAGCCAATCGGCCAGCTTGCGGGCGCTGCGTTCGCTATGCTCCATACGGGCCTGCAGCGTCTTCATGCCGCGCATGAGCAGCCACGACTCCTGCGGCGCAAGAACGGTGCCGAGACCGTTCTGCAGCTGCTTCAGCCGCCGGCCGGTGTCTTCGTCGGCGGCGACGGCCAGCCCGGCCAGCACGTCGCTATGCCCGCCGAGAAACTTCGTTGCGCTGTGAAGCACGACATCGACGCCAAGCTCGATCGGCCGTTGATGATACGGCGTCATGAACGTGTTGTCGAGCATCGTGAGCAGGCCGTTCCCCTTCGCCCACGCCGTCACTTCGGCAATATCCGTAATTTTAAGCGTCGGATTGGAAGGCGTCTCCATAAATACGGCTTTCGTATTCGGCTTAAGCGCCGCTTTCACTTGTTCGATATCGGTCATGTCGACGAATGTCGTCTCGATATTCATCCGCGACAAGATCGTCGTTAGAAGGCGGTATGTACCGCCGTATACGTCTTCGGTCACAATGACGTGATCGCCGGCCGACAGCAGCATGAACGCCGTCGATATCGCCGCCATGCCGGAGGCAAACGCGAAGCCGCGATGGCCGCCTTCCAGCAGCGCGATATATTGCTCCAGCGCTTCGCGGGTCGGATTGCCCGAACGGCTGTAATCGAATTCGGGCGGGTTGTGTATATCGTGATGATGGAACGTCGAAGCCTGGATAATCGGCGTGCTGGATGCGCCGGACGTTTCGTCGATCGCGCCCGCGAAATGCAGCAGCTTGGTCGCAAATCGGCGGTTGTCTTCGTTGCCGGTCATTTCGCTCATCGGTTACGCCTCCTCGACTGCCCGTTTCGCGGCCGCAAGCGCCTGCTCCAGATCGGCGATCAGGTCGTCGGCATGCTCGATGCCTACCGAGAATCGGAGCAGACGGTCGTCCACGCCGATCGCGCGCCGGATTTCTTCCGGAATGTCGGCATGCGTCTGTACCGACGGATACGTCATCAAGGACTCGACGCCGCCGAGGCTTTCCGCGAACGAAATCAGCTTAATGCTGGACAAGATATGCTCCACATAGCGGGCATCCTTCAGCCGGAACGAGAAGATGCCGGTGTTGCCCGAAGACTGGCGGTTCTGAATGTCATGCCCCGGATGATGCGGCAGCGCCGGATAATACACGTGTTCGACGGCCGGATGGGCCAGCAAATATTCGGCGATTCTCGTCGCGTTGTATTGATGGCGCTCCATCCGCAGCGCCAGCGTCTTCATGCCGCGCATGAGCAGCCAGCTGTCCTGCGGTCCAAGCACGGCGCCGATGGAATTGTGCAGAAACGCCATCTGCTGCGACAACTCCTGGCCTTTCGTTACGATGAGACCGGCCAGGACGTCGTTATGTCCGCCCAAATATTTCGTTGCGCTATGAATAACGATGTCGGCGCCAAGCTCGAGCGGCCGCTGGAAGAACGGCGTCAGCAGCGTGTTGTCCACGATCGTCAGCAGTCCTTTCGATTTCGCCCAAGCCGCGACGCGTTCGATATCGGTAATCATCATAAGCGGATTGGTCGGCGTTTCGATCAATACCGCTTTCGTATTCGGTCTACACAGCTCCGACATGGCGTCGATGTCGTTCGTATCGACGTAAGAAGCCGTTACGCCGAAGCGGCTCATAATTTTCTCCAGCAGCCGGTACGTGCCGCCGTACAGATCAAGCGATACGATCAAATGATCGCCTTGGCTGAAGTAGGCGAAAATCGTTTGCAGCGCGGCCATGCCGGAGCTGCAGGCGAACGCAGCGTCGCCGGATTCAAGCGAAGCGGCCGCTTCCTCCAGCACGGAGCGGGTCGGGCTTTTGGTGCGGGCGTAGTCAAAGCCGGTGCTTTGCCCGAGCTTCGGATGACGGAATGCCGTAGATTGATAGACCGGGAAGCTGACCGCTCCGGTCACGGGCTCGTTAACCGAGCCGATTTGCGCCAATTTGCTTTCGATTCTCATACTTAGACGACTCCCTTATCCGAATTTTAAATGCCGGCGCCAAGTTCATACGGCGTTTGCTGATAGACGTAATAGTTCAGCCAGTTGGAAAACAACAAGTTCGCATGGGCGCGCCACGTCGAACGCGGCGTTAGCTCGGGATTATCGCCCGGGAAATAATTTTTCGGCAGCTGGATATGGAGCCCCTTCGCCTTATCCCGATCATATTCGTACTTTAACGACAACGGATCGTACTCCGAATGGCCGGTGACGAATATTTGCTTGCCGTCGCGCGTGGCGACGATATAAATGCCGGATTCCTCGGACGCCGACAGTATTTCCAGCTCCTCGTTCGCTTCGATATCTTCGCGGCGCACTTCCGTATGACGGGATTGCGGCACGTAGAACAGCTCGTCGAAACCGCGCAGCAGCTGAACGTTTTGTTTCTCGACGGTATGCGGGAACACGCCGAAAATCTTCTCGTCGAGATTATATTTCGGTATGCCGAAATGATGGTACAGCCCCGCTTGGGAAGCCCAACAAATATGGAACGTGGACGTAACGTGCCGTTTGCTCCAGTCCATAATTTCCTGAAGCTCCTCCCAATAATCGACTTGCTCGAAAGGCAGCTGCTCCACCGGGGCGCCCGTGATGATCATGCCGTCGAAATATTCGTTTTTCACGTCCTCGAACGTCTTATAGAACGTTTCCAAATGCTCGGAAGGCGTATTTTTCGATACGTGCGTCCGAGGATGCAGCAAGACGAATTCGACCTGCAGCGCCGTATTGCCGATAAGGCGAAGCAGCTGGGTTTCCGTCGTTTCCTTCGTTGGCATCAGATTCAAAATCGCGATCCGCAGCGGGCGAATATCCTGATGAAAAGCGACGGTTTCGTCCATGACGAAAATGTTCTCGTTTGTTAACACTTCTTTGGCCGGCAAGTTGTCCGGAATTTTTAATGGCATGGCTGACACTCCCTATACCGAATATGGTGAAAAGCTTCTGCGATGTCTTCGACGATGAGCGGCGGCCTAAAATAAAAGGCCCTTTCCCGCAGAGAGAAAAGGCCGTATTTACATACCGTTTGCCTCTCTCATCTCTCAGAAACGCTTGTTTCCGCAAGAATTAGCACCGTGCATGTTCATGCCGGTTGCCGGGCTTCATCGGGCCAGTCCCTCCGCCTGCTCTTGATAAGAAAAGTATTGGTTATTCAATTGATGACCGAATGCAAAAATAAAGCTGTTAGACATATGCCTAACCATACTTTAATGGATTCCGCCGCCGCCGTCAAGATGGGAAAAGCAGAGCCGGAGCCGTCTTTAATTTTGTCTTGAATGTAAAGCTGGCCCGGGAGTATACTAGACAAGAATTGCGGTATGAGGCTTTATTCAATTCGACAAGCAAAGGAGTGGAACACGATGGAAGGCGACAAACCTAAGCCCCAAAGCCAGAACGTTTCGGCCAGCTCCGACCAGGAGCTTATTCGAATATGCATGCTGCCGGGCTGCGACAACCCGGTGCCGTCGCTTTTATCGCTGGCGTCCATTCCGCTCCTTGCGGAATAATCCGGACGCATCGGTAAACGGCCGACCGGCATCCTTTTGTTCCGTCCGGCAGCTTCTTTGCCTTATGGAATGAAAGGAAGTGTTAACCGATGAAAATCCGTCATGTAAACAACGGCGTATTCACTTTGATCGACGACATTGATACAACGCTTGTCCCGGCACCGGAAGGGTTCTATTGGATCGACGCCGATGTCGACGACCTTGCGCTGCTCCAGCCTCTGTTCAATCTGCACGACCTGGCGGTGGAAGACTGCCTGAACGAAGAAGAGCAGCGGCCGAAGCTTGAAATTTACGAAGGCCATTATTTTATTGTCGTAAACAGCATCCGCTTTGACGACGAAGAAATTTTTCTTCGCGCGCTGAACATTTTTCTCGGACGCCATTATATCATTACCGTTACCAGACAAAAGATTAACGAGCTGCGTACGCTCAAGCCCATTCTATGGGAGCAGGAAGTGAGCCGGCCCGATTATTTCCTTTATTATCTGATCGACCTTGTCGTCGATAACTATTTTATCGTCGGCGACCGGATCGACGACCGCATCGAACAGCTGGAAGAACACATTCTGATGCATACGAAAAAATCGCACTTGAACGAAATTATCGGTCTGCGCGGCGAAATCTTGTGGCTCCGCAAAATGCTCGGGCCGCAGCGCGACGTGATCGGGGCGCTCAACAAAAAAGAACTGCGGTTAATTGACGACCAGCTACAGAAGTATTTCGGCGATATTTACGAAAATGCCGTTAAAATATCCGAAACGTTCGATACGTACCGCGATTTGATGGGCAACTTGCGCGAAGCGTACCAGTCCAGCATTTCCGCCCGGGCGAACGAAATTATGCGCGTATTTACCGCGATAACGACGATTTTCATGCCGCTCACGTTCATTACCGGCATTTACGGCATGAACTTCGATTATATACCCGGCATGCATTCCCGGGGCGGCTCGCTCTTGCTGCTCGGTTTTATGTTTTTGCTCGGCCTCGGGATGTTTTATATTTTCCGCAAAAAAGATTGGCTATGAACCGCTTTGTTACACGAAACGCGCAGAGCTCCGGCATCCGGAACCGCGCGTTTTTTGCTTGCGAATAAAGCTGATATCGTTTACATTTCCGCTTTTGCCGTATCGGCTTGCTTCCTATATAATAGATAATGCCGCTGATTTAGCGGCAAAGGGGGGATGAATATGAATATAAGCCAGCTGGAAACGCTCCTCACCATTTCCAAAACGATGAGCTTTCGCAAAGCGGGAGAATTGCTCAATCTGACCCAGCCTGCCGTATCGGCGCAAATTAAAAGTCTTGAAGACGAATTCAAGACGATCCTGATCGACCGCAATCAGCCGGTGACGCTGACCGACAACGGAAAAGTATTTCTTGAGCATGCGGAGAAAATATTAGCGATTGTAGAAGAGCTGAAGCAGCGGCTCGACGACATGAACCAAACGCCGCAAGGCCATATTTTGCTAGGCACGACCTCATCCATAGCGATTCAAATTTTGCCGCGGGTATTGTCTTATTTCCAGAACCAGTTTCCGCTGATCAAAACGACCATCCACTCCATGCCGTCCGTCCAGGTCATGTCCAGCGTCGAGAATGGCACCGTAGATATTGGCATAACCTATCTTACGGAAAAAACGCCCGGCGTCGATTCGTCCATTTTGTATTACGACTCGTTTGTGCTTGTCGTTTCTCCTCATCACCCGATGAGCGCCCTCAATATGACGACCGTGGAGTCGCTCAAGGACACTCCGCTTATTATGCTTGCGCCGGATACGCTCGGCCGGCGGTTCGTCGACTCCATCTTCCGCAAAAACAATGTCGAACCGAATATCGTCATGGAGCTGTCGAGCAGCGAAGAAGTGAAACGGATGGTCGAAATCAATCTTGGCGCAGCCGTCGTATCCAAGCTGTCGATCGCTAACGAGCTGCGGCTCGGAACGCTCAAAATCATTAAAGTGAACGAATTCGAAATCGCTCATCCCGTCGGCGTCGTGTACAAATCGGGACGGTATTTGAACACCGCCATGCAGCAGTTTCTAAACGACTTGAAAGGGATGCCCGAGCATCATTTTATAAGCAGCGAATAATCGCTTCGCAGCAGGCTTTTTGTTCGAATCCCGATCCTTCGGGATATATTCGCAGAAACCTTTTGAAAGGGGACTTATGATGAAATTCGATCTTCATACCCATCACGAGCGGTGCGGACACGCGGACGGCACGATCGAAGACTACATAAAGGCGGGGATCGACGCCGGCCTGCAGGTTATCGGCATTTCGGACCATTCGCCTTATTTCGGCAGCGAAGAGGATCAGCCCTTCCCGAAAATCGCCATGGCCAAAAGCGCCCTGCAAGGCTACATCGACGAGGTGCTTCGGCTCAAGGAAAAATATAAAGGGCGCATCGAAGTGCTGCTCGGCATGGAATCCGATTTCTTCCCCGATTATGCCGAGATATACCGGGATGTATATGCCAAGCAGCCGTTCGATTATTTGATCGGCTCGGTCCATCATGTGCGGGGCATAAGCATCTTCAACAAAAAAAGGTTCAAAGGGTTGAACGAAGAGGAGCAGCTAAACGAGAAGCGGGAATATTACTCGCTCATCAAGCAATCCGCCTTAAGCCGAATGTTCGATATATTGGCTCATATCGACGCCATGAAGGCCTATTACCCCGCTTTCTCGGATATTCCCGCCCACCGGGAAATCGACGATACGCTGCAGACGATTGCGGAATGCGATATTGCGATCGAGATCAACACGTCCGGCAAAATGAAGGACGTCGGCGGCTGGTATCCGTCCGACGAGATTTTGGAGCGGGCCTGCCATTTCGGCGTGAAGGTCACCTTCGGTTCGGATGCGCATGTGCCGAGCCGGGTCGGCGACGAATTCGAGCTCGTCAAGAAACGGCTGAAGGAGATCGGCTTTAAGGATTGGGTCTATTACCGGAACCGGAAGAGAGTCGTCGTTCCGCTGTAATCGATCCGTCGTCCGCCGAAGCCCCTTATAGAGAAAAAAAGAACCGGCGCTCCGGCGCCGGCTTCGAAAGAAAGCTCTATAAAAAAAGGGGGTCTTGGCTATTATCATAACCCAGTAATGTTTTGGGACGATAACAGCATTGTTTCATTTATGTAACAAAAACCTCCCTCCTTTCTTTGGATCGTAAACGGCGCCAACTTATACAACCGGCGAAATATACTTACTTTTCTACAGCGCATATGTTACAATTAGAACATCAGAAACGGGGTGATGGGGTTGGACTATTCCACAATGTGTCCGAAATATGAAGCCGCATCCGATCTTTTAGGGAAGAAATGGACAGGCCGACTGATACGGGTGTTGCTTGGCGGCCCTAAGCGGTTCAAGGAGATTAAAGAGCAAATTCCCGAGATGAGCGACAAAATGCTGACGGACCGCATGAAAGAGCTTGAGGCCGAAGGCATTATTAAACGCAACGTTTACCCGGAAATGCCGGTTCGCATCGAATATGAGCTTACCCAAAAAGGCAAAGAGCTTCAGCCGGTAATCGAAACGATACAACGTTGGGGCGAAGCCTGGATGTAAAGATCGAAGCCGATTTACTTGAAAGACGGCTTATGTGGTGAAAGCATAGAGATCAAGTTCCTTTACGGAGCTTGGTCTCTTTGTTTGTATTGACATTTCCTGCATTCTCATTTATGATTAGTGATAATCATTATCAATTAATGGCGAAGGAAAGCCCTTTGGCCTTCTTGCCGCCAAAGGGCTTCGTTATTTTTAAAGGCAATTATTTCGTAAACCACTGCTTGAACAAATGTTTGGTCGTATCGCGGTTCATGGCCGCAATGGAAGTCGTAAGCGGAATGCCTTTCGGGCAGGAACGCACGCAGTTCTGCGAGTTGCCGCAGCCTTCGATGCCTCCGTCCTCCATCAGCGCTTCCAGACGCTCTTCCTTGTTCATCTCGCCCGTTGGATGGGCGTTGAACAACCGCACCTGCGATATAGCGGCCGGACCGATAAAGCTCGAACGGTCGTTGACGTTCGGGCACGATTCGAGGCATACGCCGCAAGTCATGCATTTGGCCAATTCGTACGCCCATTGGCGCTTCGATTCGGCCATTCTCGGACCCGGACCCAGATCGTATGTGCCGTCGATCGGAATCCAAGCCTTAACGCGCTTCAACGCGTTAAACATCCGTTCGCGATTGATAACCAGGTCGCGGACGACCGGGAACGTGCGCATCGGCTCCAGGCGGATCGGCTGCTCCAGCTGATCGATCAGCGCGCTGCACGCCTGGCGCGGTTTGCCGTTAATGACCATGGAGCATGCGCCGCATACTTCTTCAAGGCAATTCGATTCCCAGTTGACCGGCGTCGTCCGGGAGCCGTCGGCTTTGACCGGGTTGCGCTGAATTTCCATGAGCGCGCTGATGACGTTCATGTTGCGGCGGTACGGAACTTCGAACTCCTCTTTATACGGCGCCGAATCGGGACTATCTTGGCGGGTTATGATAAATTTGACCGTTTGTTGAGCGGTTGCTGTTGTCGCCATCGTGATTCTCCTTTCCTGCCATTAATGTTTGTTGGAAGTGTAATCGCGCTTGCGCGGCTTAATGAGCGATACGTCGACTTCTTCGTAGCTGATCTTCGGCCCTTCCGGCGTCCAATCGGCGATTGTCGTCTTCAGGAACTCTTCGTCGTTCCGTTCCGGGAATTCCGGCTTGTAATGCGCCCCGCGGCTTTCGTTGCGGAGAAGCGCGCCGAGCGTCATCGTCTCGGCAAGCTCCAGCATATTCCACAGCTGGCGGGTGAAGGCGACGCCCGAGTTGTTCCATTGGCTCGAGTCGTTTACGTTAATGTTGCGGTAACGCTCTTTCAACTCTTTGATTTTGTTGATCGTTTCTTCAAGCTTCTTGTTGTAGCGGACGACTGTCATATTGTTGGTCATCCATTCGCCCAGCTCTTTATGAATGACATAGGCGTTTTCGGTGCCGTTCATCTTCAGAATGCTTTCGTACTTGTCCGTTTGCTCTTTCGCCGCGCGGTCGAAGACAGCGGACGAAACGTCCTCGGCCGATTTTTTGAGACCTTTAATATATTCGACCGCTTTCGGGCCGGACACCATGCCGCCGAAAATGGCCGACAGCAGCGAGTTGGCGCCCAGACGGTTAGCGCCGTGATATTGATATTCGCATTCCCCTGCCGCAAACAGGCCCGGGATGTTGGTCATCTGGTTGTAATCGACCCATAAGCCGCCCATCGAGTAGTGAACGGCCGGGAAAATTTTCATCGGCACCTTGCGAGGGTCGTCCCCCACGAATTTCTCGTAAATTTCGAGGATGCCGCCGAGCTTGACGTTCAGCTCCTTCGGATCTTTGTGCGACAGGTCGAGATAAACTTTGTTCTCGCCGTCGATGCCGAGCTTCTGGTTGACGCATACGTCGAAAATTTCGCGCGTCGCGATATCCCGCGGCACGAGGTTTCCGTAGGCCGGATATTTCTCCTCAAGGAAGTACCAAGGCTTACCGTCCTTGTACGTCCAGATGCGTCCGCCTTCGCCGCGCGCCGATTCCGACATGAGCCGGTTCTTGTCGTCGCCCGGGATGGCGGTCGGGTGAATCTGGATCATTTCGCCGTTCGCGTAGCGTACGCCTTGCTGGTATACCGCGCTCGCAGCCGTACCGGTGTTAATAACGGAGTTCGTCGTTTTGCCGAAAATAATGCCCGGTCCGCCGGAGGCGAGAATAACCGCATCGGAACGGAACGCTTGCACTTCCATGGAACGCAGGCTTTGAGCCGTTATGCCGCGGCATACGCCCTCTTCGTCCAGGATAGCGCCCAGAAACTCCCAATGTTCGAACTTCTTGACGAGGCCGGCCGTTTCCCAGCGGCGAACCTGCTCGTCTAGCGCGTACAGCAGCTGTTGGCCGGTCGTGGCACCGGCAAACGCGGTACGGTGATATTGCGTGCCCCCGAAACGGCGGAAATCGAGCAAACCTTCCGGCGTACGGCTGAACATGACGCCCATCCGGTCCATCAGGTTAATAATGCCCGGAGCCGCTTCGCACATCGCTTTGACCGGCGGCTGGTTCGCGAGAAAGTCTCCGCCGTATACCGTGTCGTCGAAATGCTCCCAAGGCGAATCGCCTTCGCCCTTTGTATTGACGGCGCCGTTGATGCCGCCCTGCGCGCAGACCGAGTGGGAACGCTTAACCGGAACGAGGGAGAATAAATCGACATGAACGCCTGCTTCTGCTGCTTTAATCGTGGCCATCAGCCCGGCGAGGCCTCCGCCGACGATAATGATTTTATTATTAGCCATTAGCTTTCGCTCCTTCTCTTCAAAACTAACCGATATTCACTAACCGATATTCATGAACAAGTTAGCTGCGGACGCCGCTTCCGCGAATTCTTCGCCCGTAAATGCAGTGATCGACAAAATAAACAACAGCGATACGATGACGAAGATGACCATGCAAACGTACGACGAAACGCGCTGCGCGCGCGGGCCGATCGTAATGCCCCAGCTGATCAGGAATGCCCACAGGCCGTTGGCGAAGTGGAACGTCGCCGCAAGTACGCCGATCGTGTACAGCACGATAGCGACAGGATTAGAGAAAATGCCGTGCATATGCATGCCGAGCTCTTCGTGCGTCACGTTGCCGAGCGCAACCTGGAACCGCGTATCGTAGACATGCCACAATACGAAAATGAACGTAATGATCCCGGTAATCCGCTGAAGCGTAAACGCCCAGTTGCGGCTGTATTGAAAGCGGTTGTTGTTCCAGTTGGACTGGTACGCCATGTACAAGCCGTAAACGCCGTGGAACAAGAGCGGCAGGAAGATGCCGAAAATCTCCAGAAACGTCACGAGCGGGAGACTGTTGAGAAAGCTAACCCCTTTATTAAACCCCTCCGGTCCGTCCTGGAATGCCATGTAGTTCGTGAGAGCGTGTTCAATGATGAACAGGCCAAGCGGAATCACCCCGAGCAGCGAATGGATTTTCCGAGGCAAATACGAATTTCCCTTCATAAAATCGCCTTCTCCTTTCATGTTGTGCAGCTTTTAGTTTCTCATTTTTTCCAAATAAAACTTTTCTCATTTTAACCCCGGCCCGTACCCCCGTCAACAAATATTGACACAGTTTAGCCACACTTCACATGGTACTCCTTTTATGCTTATAATGGAATTGCTTATTATTTATAATTTCTTATAACAATAAAGCATAAGGGATTCGCACAAAGGAGCCATCGCGATGCTAGACGAATTAGCCGTATTTACCGCCGTTGTCGAGCAGTCCAGCATGAACAAGGCTGCAGCCCTGCTCAACTTGTCCCAGCCCGCCTTGTCCCGCAAAATCGCCAAGCTCGAAGAAGAGCTGGGCGTAGAGCTGTTCCGCCGCATCGGCAAACGGCTGGAGCTGACGCGGGTCGGGCAGTTGACTTACGACTACGCGATTGAAATGCGCCAGCTTCATCATAAATATTTGCAAACGCTGTCGGAATATGTGAAGGCCGGCCGGACATCCGTCACGATCGGAGCGAGCCTGACGACGCTCCAGACGACGCTGCCCGATTTCATCCAATCGCTGACGCAAAGCCATCCGGAATTCGACATCAAGGCCGTGACGGGCAAAACGCACGAAATCGTGACGCTCGTCCGCGAAGGCAGAGCCGACGTCGGACTTGTCGCTTCGCGCATTGCGGATCCGCAGCTGCATTGCGTCCCGCTGTTCAACGACCATCTGCTTCTCGTGCTTCCCAAAAGCATGATGCTCATGAGCGACAAAGATCCGGTCGACATTCATGTACTGGACGGCTTGCCGATGATTTTGTTCTCGAAAGGAACGTGGTACCGGATTTTGACCGACGAGCTGTTCTCGAAGCACAACCTGCAGCCGGACGTACGGATGGAAATCGATTCGTTCGAAGCGATCCTTCGCTTGCTGCATACGTGCCGCGCCGGAACGCTGCTGCCCAAATCGTATATGCGAGAGCAGCTGCTGGCCGACAACGAGCTGCAGATCGTACCGATCCGCGAGCTGGAGGAAACGAAACGGACGACCTCGATTATTTATAACGATCCGAGCAGTCTCCATCCTTCGATCCGAGCTTGGATCAAGCAGCTGTCGCAAGGCAAGCCGCAATATTGAGAATGAATCTCATATATAATAGAAGAAACACAAAAGGACAGCCTTGCGGCTGTCCCTAGTTTCACCCAATGTATGCCAATCCATGCCGGCTGGCAGGCGTTATTTATACGCTACTTCGCTACCGCATGCTCGAATTTGTCGATCTGGTCGTTCGTCCCGATCACGACGAGGACGTCCCTCTCGCGCAGCACCTCGCCCGCCGTCGGAGCTATAATGACGCCGCTTGTTTTGTTGATCGCGACGATGCTGCAGCCGTATTTCGCCCTCGGATTGATTTCCTGCAACGATTTGCCGTCCAGTCCCCTCGGCACGGTCAGCTCCGCGATCGAATAATCGGCCGACAATTCGATATAATCCAGCAAGTTCGGCGATACAAGCTGATGCGCCACCCGAATGCCCATGTCCCGCTCCGGATAAACGACCCGGTCTACGCCCAGCTTCTCCAGCACCCGGCCGTGAAGCTCGCTGATCGCCTTGGCGACCACCTTCTTCACCCCGAGATCCTTCAGCTGTATCGTCGTCAGGATGCTGGCCTGAATGTCGTCCCCGATCGCCACTACGCCGCAATCGAAATTACGGACGCCAAGCGATCGCAGCACTTCCTCGTCCGTACATTCCGCCACGACGGCATGCGTCAGAATGTCGCTCATCTCCTGCACCGCTTCCTCGTCCTTGTCGATGCCCAGCACCTCGTAGCCCAGCTTCATGAGCTCTTTCCCCAAGCTCGAGCCGAAACGCCCAAGTCCGATAATGACATAGCCGTTCGCTTTCAACATGTGATAATTTCCCCTATCCGATCGTAATTTTGCCTTCCGGGTAACGGAAAAGCTCTTTTTCTGTTTTTGGACCAAGCGCATATGCCAGCGTTAACGGACCGAGCCGCCCCGCAAACATGGTGAACGCGATGATGATTTTGCCGATATCGGTTAATTCCGGCGTCAGGCCCAGCGACAATCCTACCGTGCCGAACGCGGACGTCACCTCGAATAAAATTTTTATAAATTGCTGATCCTCCGTCGTCGCCAGCACCATCGTCACAAGAATGACGAGGGACAGCGACAGCATCGTAATGGTCAACGCCTTGAAGATGCGGTCTTTCGCAAGCCTGTGCCGGAAAAATACGATATCTTCCCGCCCGCGGATCATCGCGATAACGGCGCCGATCAGCGTCGTAAAAGTCGTCGTCTTGATCCCGCCGCCGGTCGAACCCGGCGAAGCGCCGATAAACATAAGCATGATCGTAAAAAACACCGTCGCCTGCCGAAGCGCCGTATAGTCAAGCGTGTTGGCGCCCGCCGTCCGGGGCGTAACGGACTGGAACATCGACGCCCATATTTTGCCGCCCCAGTCGAGCGAACCCAAAGTCTTCGCATTGGAATACTCGAATATGAATATGACGATCGTTCCGACCGCAAGCAACACTCCCGTCGTCGTCAATACGACTTTGCTATGCAGCGACAGCTTTCGAAGCTTCCGATACCCGATAATGTCGGACAATACTACGAAGCCCAAGCCGCCGAGAACGATAAGACCCATGGCCGTTATATTGACGACAGGATCGCCGACGTACAGCGTCAAGCTGCGAAATTCGCCGAATATATCGAAGCCGGCGTTGTTGAAAAGTGAAATCGCATGGAAAATGCCGAAGTAAGCCGCTTTGCCCGGCGGCATGTCAAACGCGAACCGCAAAGCGAACAAGACCGCCCCGATAAGCTCGACCGCGACGGAATAGATCAGCACCTTGCGGATAAGGCGCACGATTCCTTCCATGCTGCTTTGGTTCATCGCTTCCTGCAGCAGAAGCCGCTCCCTGAGCGATATCCGTTTCTTCAGCACGAGCGCAAACAACGTTGCCATCGTCATGAAGCCAAGGCCGCCTACCTGAATGAGAACAAGCAAGATGATTTGTCCCCAGACGGAAAAATAAGTGCCCGTGTCCACTACGACAAGTCCGGTCACGCAGGTGGCGGAAGTGGCCGTAAACAAGGCGTCGATAAACGGCAGCCGCTCCCCGCTGCTCGAAGCGAACGGCTGGCTCAGCAGAACGGCGCCAAGCAAAATGATACAGGCGAAGCCGGCGACCAAAATGCGCGGCGGAGACCATTGCCCTATGCGCAAGCCGTTCCAATTCCATTTCGTCACTTTCCAATTCCTCTCTTTCATTACGGATGCCGCAAGCCGGAACGACTATTTTGAACATAAGCCCGCATCCTTCGCAAAACCGAAAAACGAATTTCCGGGCACAAAAAAAAGCACTGGACATCCAATGCTGTTCGCGAATGAGTCCTGTTCCATGCTGCCTACGAGGTTAGCTGTCGGATTCGGGCCTGGACAGGCAGCCCTATTCGGCAAAGCCGCGGCGTCAGCGCGAGACTTCGTCGAAATTCACCCCTTGCCCGTCCCCTGCATCCAAGCCGCTGCGCAGCGGCCTAAAGCGGGACGAACGGTTGGTTCCCCCGTTTTCTTTTCAGAAATTCGGCAATCGATATGATTGTTATGACGTAACTGATTATAGCTTTATTCCATGGCAAGCACAAAACGCAGATGAGCGATAATCCGGCGTTATTTGTCCAAATAAGGGCGGGAACGGCTAGCAATTGGCATTGCGCTCGCCGCGAGTCGTTATTTCTCTTTTTTGTACGGCCGCGCTGCTTTTTTGTGAAGGTTAACCATCTGTGATATTGTAATGCTAACCGGACTTTTTCGAAAAAAAGAAACCTTCAGGAGGTGAACGATGATCCACACGATTCAAGCGGGAGAGTGGAAGCGGTTCGGCTTGGCCGCCGTTCTGTGCGCCGCCGTCTTTATCGTCATCCAGCTGCTCCCGATGGCTGCCGAGATGCCGGAAGCGCCGGCAGCGCAAGTATTGGAGAAAAGCAAAGCCGAGAAGCTGGCGCTCGATTTCGCCGCCGAGCAGTTCAAGCTTCCGGCCGCGGCGGCCCATACCGTCCATCAATCCGACAGCCTGCTGTACGGCTATTTGTCCAAATCGGAGCTGCTGACGGAATACGGATCGCAATACGGTTTATTGTTCCCAACCGACACGTACCAGACGGAAATCGAACTAAACGGCGGTTACACGGCGTACGTCTATACCCACATGGAAACGGGCCGCGTCGTCGCCTGGCATGTCCTTGGCGCCGCTCCCGCCGAACCGATGGACGACGAGGAAGCGTCCAAGCTGGCGGCCGAGCGCGGACTGGCGGACGGCTCCCTTACCGGAGGAACCCCGGGCGATAACGGCGAAACCATCTATTATCCGAAAGGATATGCAATCGGCGACGCCAAGCTTGCGCTTACGATCGCTGCGGGATATTTGGACGGGACGGAAGAAGCCGTCACGGCTTACATTCCCCGGTTCGTCGTACCGGCCGGTTACGAAACGTACGTCAACGAACAACAGCAGCTCGCCGGTCAATTGTCGACTTACGGCTTCCTCTTGATGAGCGGCGTAATGTTTATATTGGCCATCGTATATTCCATTTTGTATGCCAGACATACTTCGTTCCGCCGCGGATTGCTGCTATCGGCCATTTTTCTCGTTTTTTATTTGTACAACAATTACAATACGATCGGCGGGATCCGGGCGTCGATCGGAGAAGCGGCGAATGCCGACGTTTATGTCGCCGTCATGTTCGTCATCTCCACGATCTTGTCCGTACTGCTTGGCCTTTCCGTTTATTTCTCGCTCGTGGCGGGGGACGGCATGTGGCGGGCCAAGCTGAAGCCGCTTTGGCCCCGCTTCGGGGACAAAGGCTACGGGGAATACATATGGCGCAGCGTAGGCCTCGGCTATTTGTTTGCGGTGATCATACTGGGCATTCAGTCGGTCGTGCTGCTCGCTCTTCAGCTTATGACGGGAGCTTGGTCGACCACGGACGTCTCGCAGTCGGCGTACAACATGGTTTCTCCGCTGCTGCTGCCGGTCATGGCTTGGTGCGCGGCGATCTCCGAGGAAGCGGTATACCGAATGTTCGGCATCGCGCTCGTCGAGCGTCTTGTGAAAAACCGGTTTGTCGCCATTCTTGTTCCGACGGTCATCTGGGCGTTCGGCCACGTGTCCTACCCGATATTCCCGTCGACGACAAGGCTGTTCGAATTAATCGTGATCGGCTTTGTATTTGCGGCCATCTTCTTGCGTTACGGCTTCATTACGGCCGTCTTCGCGCACGCGATTTTCGACTCCATCCTGATGAGCTCGTCGCTCATGCTGATGGGCGGATCGCTCAACATTGCCGCCGGCTTGTTTTATATCGCGCTTCCGGCGCTGATCGCATGGCTTATCCGCTGGCGTCACCGCCGATGGGCCGCATCGGGCGGAAGCCTGCCAAGGCTAAGCTGACAACGAAAGAAAAGGAATGAACCTCTCAAGGCTCATTCCTTTTCTTCGTTTAACGCGTCCAAAATTTGCCGTGCCAGCTTCTCGCCGATCGAAAGCGGCTTGAAGTCCTCGACGGACGCTTCTTTTATTTTTTTGAGCGAGCCGAAGTGCTTCAATAGCGCTTTCCGGCGCTTCTCCCCGACGCCCGGAATGGAGTCCAGCCGGGAGGCGACCATCGATTTCGCGCGCTGCTCGCGGTGGAACGTAATCGCAAACCGGTGCACTTCCTCCTGAATGCGCTGGAGCAAATAAAACTCCTGGCTGTCCCGGGGCAGCGGCACGATTTCCGGGGGCTCCCCGATCATCAGCTGCGCGGTTTTATGCTTCTCGTCCTTGACTAGGCCGCAAACCGGTATATCAAGCCCCAGCTCGTTCTCCAAAATATCGATGGCCGCGGAAATTTGCCCTTTGCCGCCGTCCACCACGATCAGATCGGGCCGCGGCAAATTTTCCTTCAGCACCCGCTCGTACCGTCTCCGGATCACCTCGCGCATCGTCTCGTAATCGTCCGGCCCTTGCACGGTCCGCACTTTATATTTCCGGTATTCCTTCCGGTCCGGCTTGCCGTCCGTGAACACGACCATCGCCGATACCGGATTCGTTCCTTGAATGTTCGAGTTGTCGAACGCTTCGATCCGGTGCAGCTCCGGCAGTCCAAGCCGCTTGCCGAGCCCTTCGGACGCCTTGACGCTCCGTTCCTCGTCGCGTTCGATCAGGCGGAATTTGTCTTCCAGCATAATTTTCGCGTTGTCGATCGCCATCGAGACGACTTCGCTTTTGGCCCCGCGCTGCGGCATTAACACCTTCACATGCAGCCAATCCTGCAGCATGCTTGTGATTTCGTCGAGACCCTGCATCTCCTCGCCCGCTCCCGCAGCGGGAAGCGGCAGCAGAATTTGCTTCGGCAAAGCCGGATTGTCGCTGTAATATTGCGTGACGAACGTCAGGAAATCGTCGTATTCCTCGCCGTAATAAGGAAACGTCGTCGCATGCCGCTCGATCAGCTTGCCTTTGCGCATATACAGAATTTGAACGCACATCCACCCTTTGTCCGTCGCATAGCCGAATACGTCGCGGTCGAGCGCGTCGTTCAACGTAATTTTCTGCTTCTCCATCACGGCGTCGATGGCGATGATCTGATCCCGGTATTCCTTGGCCCGCTCGAACTCGAGCTGCTCGGCCGCGGCAGCCATCTTGCTTTCGAGCTCGGCCCGGACGGCGTCGTGCCCGCCGTTCAGAAATTTCGTAATTTCCTGCACCATCTTCTCGTAAGTGCCGGGCTGCACCTCGTATTCGCACGGCGCGATGCATTGGCCGATATGATAATACAAGCACACTTTATCCGGCAGCGTCTTGCATTTGCGCAGCGGATACAGCCGGTCAAGCAGCTTCTTCGTCTGCTGCGCGGCGAAGGCGTTCGGGTACGGCCCGAAATATTTGCCCTTATCCTTGACGATCTTCCTCGTCACTTCCAGACGGGGATGCGCTTCGGCCGTTATTTTTATATAAGGGAACGTTTTGTCGTCCTTCAGCAGAACGTTGTAACGCGGATGATATTGTTTGATCAGGTTGCATTCGAGTATTAGCGCCTCGATATTGCTTCCGGTCACGATAAAATCGAAATCGCGGATTTCCGACACCAGCCGCTGCGTTTTGCCGTTATGGCTGCCGTTGAAGTAGGAGCGGACCCGGTTTTTCAGCACTTTGGCTTTGCCGACGTAAATAATGGTCCCTTCCCCGTTCTTCATCAAGTAGCAGCCGGGCTTATCCGGGAGCAGCGCCAGCTTGTTGCGTATCAACTCGTTCGCTTCCGCCCGCGATACGGCCGGGCTTCCGCTTCCATGCTCGTCCATGCTCTCCCCCCATTCCTGCATGATATAGCTATCATTTTATCATATTTGGCCCGATAAAATCAGGATGGCTTGTAACGCTTTACAGATGTTGGCTTTATTGGGTATACTATTATAAGCTTACGAAGATTATACTAGTCCATACGGGGTTACAATCTAACCTGCCATCCTTGAAGGAGGACGACAACCAATGGAGAACGTGAATGCAAGAGACCCGCGCGAGCATGTAAACGAAGAGCCCAGAAACGACCTGCAGGACGTCGTATTCGGCTTCGGCGGGATGCTTCTGTTTATGACCGTCATCTTCTTTGCAGCCGTCATCGTAAAGTTTATCATTACATAAGGGACCGGTGCTCCTGTCTCTTTGTATGTTTTTCGAATTGAACAAAGCCGGAAGGTCGATTTCGACCTTCCGGCTTTTTTGCCTGCCGCTTGTTGAATCTTCTACTGCAAGCTCTACTGCACGATCCGCAACGAATCGTCTTTGCTCGCTTGTTTATTTTTCGGCGTATCCACGTGTTGCGGTTTGGACGGCTGATCGTAACGCGTCCGCTCCGTGCGGTCGATCTGCACGATCCTTCCGTCATGCACCGTAATGACGACCGAGCCGTATTGCAGTCCCGTCGTTTGCTCGACAATCCGGTTTAACCACGTTTCATCCAATACCAAAGGTTTCGCCATCCTTAATCCCTCCTAAAGGTTTGTGTGAATTAACGCCCGATTGAGAGCGTGAAACAAAAAGCCTGCTTCGCTTGTTTTGCGGAGCCCCAATCTTTATCAATGACTCCGCAACCAAAGCTTGCCTCGGAAGCCTACGTCCGGCAATGCCGCAGGGCGGTTAAGCTTTTTTGCTCGAACGCCACTCTACAACGCTTTTGGCGATAAGCGTCAGCACCGCCAGCATCACTAATAACGAGGATACCGCAAACGCCGCCGAAAACTGGTATTCATTGTACAAAATTTCAATATGCAGCGGGAGCGTGTTCGTTTCTCCCCGAATATGGCCGGAGACGACGGACACGGCGCCGAACTCGCCCATCGCTCTCGCGTTGCATAGGACGATGCCGTACAAGAGGCCCCACTTGATATTCGGCAGCGTCACCCGCCAAAAGATTTGCCATCCCCGGGCGCCGAGGCTGGCCGCCGCCTCTTCCTCGGACACCCCTTGCGCCTGCATGAGCGGGATGAGCTCCCTTGCGACAAACGGAACCGTTACGAACACGGTAGCCAGCACGATTCCCGGCAAGGCGAAGACGATCTGAATGCCGCGGTCGTCCAGCCACGGTCCGAAATAGCCTTGCGCTCCGAACAGAAGCACAAATACGAGACCGGAAATAACCGGCGATATCGAAAACGGCAAATCGATCAGCGTAATCAGCGCGTTTTTGCCCCGGAAACGGAACTTCGTGATCGCCCAAGCCGCCGCGATGCCGAATGCCGTATTGAGCGGGACGGCGATCAGCGCCGTCGTCAGCGTCATCCGGAGCGCGGCCAACGCGTCCGGATCGGAGAGAGCCGCGGCGTATACGTCCCAGCCTTTCTTGAAAGCTTCGACAAAAACGAAAACGAGCGGGAGAAGCACGACCAGACCGAGGAACAAAACGGCGATCCCGATCAAAACGGCTTGCACGGGCCAAGCTTCCGTAATATGCTTCGGCCGTTTGGACGCTTCGCGAGACAGATGTGCGGTGATAGCTCCTGCCATATTGCCCCCTCCTATACGGCTTCCGTGCGGCGATTAACCCGCCACTGCAGGAAGTTGATAAGCAGAAGCAGCGCAAACGACAACACGAGCAAAACAAGTGCGATCGCGGTCGCTCCCGCGTTATCGTGCTGCTCCAATTTGGTCATGATCAAGAGCGGCGCGATCTCCGTCTTGAGGGGCATGTTGCCCGATATAAAAACGACCGAGCCGTATTCTCCGATTCCCCTCGCAAACGCAAGCGCGAACCCTGTCAATATCGCCGGCAGAAGCTCGGGGAATATGATTCGGCGGAACGTCCTCCATCTGCGGGCGCCCAGCATGACGGCCGCTTCTTCGACGTCTTTCTCTAAATCTTGAAGAACCGGCTGCACCGTTCGCACGACAAACGGAATGCCGATAAAAATAAGCGCGATCGTAATTCCGACGGGCGAATAAGCCGTCTTGATGCCGAGCGGTGCAAGCGCCGAGCCGATCAAGCCGTTAGGCGCGTAGATCGCCGTAAGCGCGATGCCGGCAACGGCGGTCGGCAGCGCAAACGGGAGATCCACCAGCGCATCGAGCAGCTTTTTGCCCGGAAACCGGTATCGGACGAGCACCCAGGCCACGATCAAGCCGAACACGACGTTGACCAGCGCCGCCGCAAACGCGGTCAGAAAGCTTACCCGGTAGGCAGCCAGGACGCGGACCGTCGTAACGGTATTCCAGAACTCCGTCCAGCTAAGCTCCGTCGTGCGGATAAAGACGCCGGCAAGCGGAATGAGCACGATCAAACTAAGATAAAGCAGCGTAAAACCAAGCGACAATCCGAATCCGGGAAGGACGTTTCTGCTTTTCGGCGCTTTCGGTGCGGAACCTTTCATGTGAAGTCAGCTCCAGTCTTCGGTTCCGGGCTTATTGTCCCGGAACGTAAATTTGATCGAATATGCCGCCGTCCGCAAAATGCTTCTTCTGCGCTTCCGCCCAGCCGCCGAAATCGGCTATCGTAATGAGTTCCAAATCTTTAAACGTATCTTTGTATTTCGCGGCAATCGTTTCGTTGATCGGACGGTAGTAGTTTTTCGCGGCGATTTCCTGGCCTTCGTCCGAGTACAAGTAGTCCAGATAAGCCTCGGATACTTCCCTTGTGCCGCGGTCGTCAACGTTTTTGTCTACGACCGCCACCGGCGGCTCCGCCAATATGCTCAGAGACGGGTACACGATCTCGAACTTATCCGGGCCAAGCTCCTTGAGCGACAGGAACGCTTCGTTCTCCCAGGCGAGCAGCACGTCGCCGATGCCCCGTTCGACGAACGTCGTCGTCGCGCCGCGGGCGCCCGAATCGAGAACCGGAACGTGTTTAAACAAATCGGATACGAATTGCTGCGCTTTTGCTTCGTCGTTGTTGTTTTGCTTTAAGGCATAGCCCCAAGCCGCCAAGTAATTCCAGCGGGCGCCGCCCGACGTCTTCGGATTCGGCGTAATGACTTCGACGCCGTCCTTCAGCAGGTCGCTCCAGTCTTGAATGCCCTTCGGATTGCCTTTGCGGACGAGAAAGACGATCGTCGACGTATACGGCGAACTGTTATGCTCGAATTTCGATTGCCAGTCGGCGCCGAGCAGCCCCTCCTCGGCAATGGCGTCGATATCGTAGCCAAGCGCCAGCGTGACGACGTCCGCCTTCAGCCCGTCGATAACGGCCAAGCTTTGCTTGCCCGAACCGCCGTGAGACTGCTTTACGGTTACTTCCTGCCCGGTCTTCTCTTTCCAATACTTTGCGAAAGCGGCATTGTACTCTTCGTACAGCTCGCGCGTCGGGTCATAGGAAACGTTCAGCAGCTCGACCGGCTCCTTCGGTTCCGCCGAAGGCGACGCCGCAGCTTCGCCGGATGCGGATGCCGAAGGCACCGCGGCGGGCGGCGCGGCGTTCCCGCCGTTTGCGCCGTTGCCGGAGCCCGAGCCGCAAGCGGCAAGCACAAGCGTTGTAGTCAGCAATAGTATAGCGGAACGAACAATGGATAACTTCTTCATTGGTTCAAGCACCCCTTTGTCTAATGGACAAACTTCACTTTTCGCTTCTATTGCTCCGGTGGTCCGGTCACAATTCGATTATTCCTACCTGTTTAGTGAGGTATGCTGAAATAATACCAATGCCTAACATTCCTGTCAATACAAAATTCGGAAGATTAATGGAGGGTATAAGGAATGCTTATATTTCGCTTTTTTAAACACGCCAAAAAAGCACTGGCGCTTCTTTCGAAACGCCAGTGCCGGTCGAATAGGATCAACTATTAATCTTTTATACAAAATGGCAAGCTACATAATGATCGTTGCCGACGTCCCGATACTCGGGAGCCTGCTGCTTGCAAATATCGGACGCGATCGGGCAGCGCGTATGGAATTTGCAGCCGGACGGGGGATTGGCGGGGCTCGGAATATCCCCCTTAAGGACGATTCTTTCCCGCTTCAACGTAGGGTCCGGCACGGGAATCGCCGACATAAGCGCTTTCGTGTACGGATGCAGCGGATTGCCGAACAGCTCCTCCGAGCTCGCCAGCTCGACCATCGAGCCCAAATACATGACGCCGACCCGGTTGCATAGATGCTCTACGACGCTTAAATCATGCGAGATAAAAAGATAGGTCAGCTTTTTCTCGGACTGCAGATCGCTTAGCAAATTGATGATTTGGGCCTGAATCGATACGTCGAGCGCCGAGACCGGTTCGTCGGCCACGATAAAGTCCGGATTCATAATAAGCGCCCGGGCTATCCCGATCCGCTGCCGCTGCCCGCCCGAAAATTCATGCGGATAGCGGTCGTAATGATAAGGGGCAAGGCCGCACCGCTCCATCGTTTCGATGACCCGTTCCTTCACCTGGGCGCGGTTCGTCATGCCGTGATCGAGCAAAGCTTCGCCGATCGCCTCGCCGACTTTGATCCGCGGGTTCAGCGAACTGAACGGATCTTGGAATACGATCTGGAGCTTGGGGCGCAATCGCCTCATTTGCTCCTTGGACAGATCGTAAAGGTCTTGCCCGTTGAAGACGACCTTCCCTTCGGTTTTGTCAATCAGGCGCAATATGGTACGTCCGATCGTGCTTTTGCCGCAGCCCGATTCGCCGACCAGCCCGAACGATTCTCCTCTTCTTATTTGAAACGAAACGTCGTCGACGGCTTTTACATGCCCGACCGTCCGCTGAAAAATCCCGCCCGTTACCGGAAAGTATTTTTTCAGCCGGTCCACCTGAAGCAATACTTCGCTCATTTAAGCATCCCCCTCTTTCTCGTAGAGCCAGCATGCTGTTTTATGCTTCTCGTTGCCATGCGAGCGGAACGGAGGCTGCTTCTGGCGGCATATGTCCATCGCAAATTCGCACCGGTCGTGGAAATGACAGTTCGCTTCCAGCTCAATCGGGTTCGGAACTTGCCCGGGAATGGAATATAGCCGTTCTGTCTTCTTGTTAATGACCGGCTTGGCCTTTAATAACCCTTTCGTATACGGATGCCGGGGATCTTTAAAGAGCTCCAGCACCGGCGCTTCTTCGATCACTTTCCCGGCGTACATGACGACGACGTAATCGGCCATTTCGGCAACGACGCCAAGATCGTGCGTAATCAGCATAATGGCCGTATTGAGCTTCTGCTTCAAATCCCGCATCAGATCGAGGATTTGCGCTTGAATCGTAACGTCGAGCGCGGTAGTCGGCTCGTCCGCGATCAGCAGCTTGGGATCGCAGCTTAACGCGATGGCGATCATTATGCGCTGCCTCATTCCGCCGCTTAATTCGTGCGGGTAGGAATCGAAAATTTTTTCCGGGCGGGGAATGCCCACCATGCTGATCAATTCGATCGCCCGCTTTTTCGCTTCCTTTTTGCTCATCAGCATATGCAGCATCAACGGCTCCGTAATTTGCTCGCCGACCGTCAGCACCGGGTTAAGCGAGGACATCGGCTCCTGGAATATAATCGAAATGTCGTTGCCGCGGATGCGCGCCATTTCCCGTTTGCTCAGCTTAAGCAAATCTTTGCCTTCGAACAAAATTTCTCCTCCGGCAATTTTCCCCGGCGGCGTCTCGACAAGGCGCATGAGCGACATCGCCGTAACGCTTTTGCCGCAGCCCGATTCACCGACCACGCACAGCGTCTCGCCTTCGCGGATCGAAAAGCTCACGTCGTTGACGGCTTTGACAACTCCTGAAGATGTATGGAAATGGGTCTCCAAGTTTCGGAATTGAACCAGTTCTTTAGCCATATCGCTTCCTCCGCTTAAGTCAAGTTATTTCTTTGTCTTCGGATCAAGCGCATCGCGTAGGCCGTCTCCGATCAGGTTAATCGCCACGGTCGTGATGAGAATGCACATGCCGGGAGGAATCCACAGCCAAGGCCTTTTGCGGAAATCGATCAAGCTGTTCGCCTCCGAAATCATATTCCCCCACGACGGTGTTGGCGGCACGACTCCGATCCCGAGATAGCTCATTGCCGATTCGTACAAAATAGCTCCGGCTACGGTCAATGTTGCCGACACGATAATAATCGGCACCGTATTTGGAAGCAAATGTCGAAAAATTTTGCGCCGGTCCTTTAGTCCGAGCGCGTCCGTCGCTTGCATGAACTCTTGCTCGCGGAGCGTTAATATTTGGCCGCGAACCAGCCTTGCAAGCGTGGTCCAGTTAATAATCCCGATGATCAGCATCAGCAAATAAATCCGCTTGGACGGCTGAACCTTCAAATCGGACAAAACGGCGCCTAAAATGATGAGAATCGGAAGCGTCGGCAGCGCCATGAAAATATCCGCTATCCGCATAATGAGCGAATCGACGTATTTCCGGTAGAAGCCCGCAAGCGCGCCTAGCGTGGCGCCGATAATGACGGTCACGACCGTGGCGACGATTCCGACCATCAGCGATATGCGGCCGGCAAGCATGACACGGAGAAGAATGTCGCGTCCCAGCTTGTCCGTTCCGAGCCAATACTTGGCATTCGGCGGCAAGTTTCGGTCCTTAAGGGAGTAATCGAGCAGGCTGTAGGGCGATAACCAAGGTCCGACAATACAAATGAGCGCCATAAGCACTAATATGACAAGCCCTGCAACCGCAAGCCGGTTGCGGGTAAATCTGCGAAGCGCTATTCTCCAGGGCGAATCTGCATGTTTGGACGGAGGAGCCTTCGTCTTCATATTTACGACACTCTCGGCAGCCATTCGTCTCTCCCCCTTACTTCAATCGGACTCGCGGATCCGCTACGCCGTACAGCACGTCGGAAATTAAATTGCCGATCAGTGTCAGTATGGCGGTAAAGATCGTAAATCCAAGCATAAACGGATAATCGCGCATATTGATCGAATTCAAATAAATATGGCCGATGCCGGGCCAGACGAATACTTGCTCCAATATGATTGCGCCTCCGAACAGAGCCGGCAGTTCAAATCCGAGCAGCGTAATGGCCGGAATCATCGCATTGCGAAGAGCGTGCTTGAAAATAACGGTCCGCTCCTTTAACCCCTTGGCGCGAGCCGTCCGTATATAATCCTGGCGAATCACCTCGAGCATGCTCGTACGGAAATAACGGGTCAAGCTTCCCGTGCTCAGCATCGTCAATACGAGGATCGGGAGAAAGCTGTGATAAGCGACGTCCTTGATATAAGCCCATCCTGTCGCATTCAGGCCCGCCGTCGTCATGCCGCCGACAGGGAACAGATTGAATGTCAGCGCAAATACTTTTATAAGCAGCAAGGCGATAAAGAAAGACGGCAGCGACATACAAACAAACACGAGAAGCGTAATGATTTTGTCAAAGAGAGAATATTGAAATCTGGCTGAAAAAACGCCGGTAACGATGGCGATAATCCAGCTCAAGATCAAGCTGAAAAAGGCGATAATGAACGAATTCCATACGAAGTCGTTAATTACATCCTTGACCGGCTGCTTATGCTGAAGGGAGTCGCCGAAGTTGCCCTTAATCATATTGCCGACCCAAATAAAATACCTTTGATATTCCGGCTTGTCCAAGCCATAGATGCTTCGGAGCTCCGCAGCCCTCTCTTTGGTCATGTTCGGATTGTTCTGGGCCGTAATATAATCCCCCGGAACCATTGCCGAAATGGCGAAAACAAGAATGGAGATACCGATCATCGTCGGGATCATCTGCAAGAGCCGTCGGATAATATATTCCTTCATCTCGATTCCCCCTGGCCAAGCGTAAACGGCTTTCGCCGTCCTTATGAGGCGGCAAAGCTTACGTTTCGCAGTGCAATATAAGACAGGTATAAGCAAAATAATCTTATAAAGTCTTATATTCTATAAGTGGATATGTCCAGCCCCGAGAGGGGCTGAACATATCCGTCGTCTCGCTATTATTGCGCCAGTTCAACCTGATACAGGCTGTATGCGAAATCTTTGTAAGGAGAAATATCGAAACCTTCGGTTCTTGCGCTGATCCCCCACATATTCGTTCTTTGGTACAAGAAAATGGCCGGCAGGTCTTTGTTCAATTCCTGATACATTTGTTTATAGATTTCTTTCCGTTTCTCGAGGTCAAGCTCCTTCTTGCCGGCCGCCATCAGCTCGTCGACTTTCGGATTCGAGTAGCCCATATCGTTCTGAGCCCCGTCCGTAATGTATACGGTGTTATCCGGGTCTGGCGTAAGGCC
Source organism: Paenibacillus thailandensis (assembly GCF_042685365.1). Lineage (NCBI taxonomy): Bacteria > Bacillati > Bacillota > Bacilli > Caryophanales > Paenibacillaceae > Paenibacillus > Paenibacillus thailandensis. Next base: position 601,844 of record NZ_JBHUMY010000001.1, read on the forward strand.
CCACGCGGCGAAGAACATTTCGAAGTCCCCGGTGTCGCTCTTATCCATAATGGCGTTGAAATCGAGCGTTTCGGAAACGACTTCGATGCCAAGATCTTTGTAGTTCGTCGTCATGATCGGCAGAAGCGCATCGACAACCGGGTTGTCGGCCGTTGCCGAGAAGTTGATCGTGAATTTCTCGCCGTCTTTCTCGCGGATGCCGTCCGAGCCGACCGTCCAGCCCGCTTCGTCCAGCAGCTGCTTCGCTTTCTCCGGATCGAACTCGTAAGGCTCGATGTTCTCGTCGGTATACGCCCACGATACGTTGGATTCCGGAATGTTAAGCACATAGGCGTAAGGTCCGTAGATGCCTTCGACAATTTCTTTGCGGTTCAGGCCATAAGTAAGCGCCTGACGAACTTTTGCGTCCTGGAATTTCTTCAGTTTGTGGTTGAACGCGATATAGCCGTACCCGTTGTTCGGAAGCACATGCACGTCCAAAAATCCGAGCATTTTCAACGCTTCAACGTTATCCTCGCTGACGGTAATATTGTCCATGTCCGTCTCGCCGGATTCCAGCATCGCGATATTCGTCGACTCCGTCGTCGTTTTGAAAATGACGTTCTTCACCTTCGGTGCGCCCCGGAAATATTGCGCGTTCGCTTCGAGCACCACCTCTTGGCCCGGCTTGTAGGAAACGAGCTTGTATTGGCCGCTGCCAAGCGGCTTGTCGTTAAGCGCCTTGACGGACTGCAAATCTCCTTGCTTGTAGCCTTTGCCGTAATAAGCTTCCGACATAAACGGAATCGATCCCAATTCGACGCGAGTAAGAGCGGACTTCTCCGTAACCGTCACTTCGACCGTATGATCGTCGATCACTTTAACGCCGGAAATTTCGGAAGCTTTGCCGTCATGATACTCCTGCCCGCCGACGATATTATAGCTGAGCGGATCGGACGGACCGTCGTAAGAGGCGTCCAGCATCAATTTCAGCGTGAACAGATAGTCTTTAACCGTCACCGGGCTTCCGTCCGTATAGGTGACGCCCGGCTTCAAATGAAACGTGTACTTAAGTCCGTCTTCGGAAATATCAAGCTTTTCGGCGAGGCTTTCGATGTATGTACCGTCGGCCGCAACCTCCAGGAAGGTATCGAAAATTGCATTATTCACGTAATTGTCATAAACGGTTTCGCCAAAGATCGGACTGAATACGCCTTTCGGATCGGTCATGCCAACGATCAGCGTATCGGTCCGGTTTTTCGCTATCGCCGGTACCAGGTTGGCATCCGTCGCTTCGAAGACGCCAATGGCATCTTCCGCTCCGGTACCCGCCGTCGGTTCTGCCGATGGATCCGCGCTCGCGCTTTCTACGGGCGATGCGCTCGGCGATTCGGATTCCTCCGGCGTGTTGTTGCTGGACGAACAAGCTGCCAATAAGACCCCTACCAATACAATACTTAGCGATACAGATAACCATTTCTTGACAACTGCCACTCCACATTCCTCCTTTGGTTTCAAAAAGCTATGATTCGGAATAAAGCCAATTATACCATATTTTTCATATTTGAAAATACTGAAATTATGCATTTTTCAGACAAATTTAACACTGAGTTTACACATTTCGTCAAATTCATCTAAAAAATACGCATGATTATTTAGAAGGTTGAATAAAAATTCTTATTTATTGCTTTAAAACGATAAAATAAGCCATATTATGTCTAACGTCCTGGAAGTCGATAAGTAAAGGGGAAAAAGGAGGGTGTATAACCGATTCAAGTATTGTATTCGCCAAACCGCAGACATATCCTTCCACATGTTTTGAATTTGTAAAAAAAGTTCTATCGAGATCCTTCGAGGTAAAAAAAGATCCTTCTCTTGATAGAGAAGGATCTTTCGGATATTCTATCATTCCATTGCATACGTCCTACTGCATTCGGCCGCGCTTGTTCGTTCCGCTAACAAGGACGGTTTCGACGTATGGGCGGATCCGGTTCATAAGCCGCTCTCCCTTGTGCCGTTCGTCTCCGTCCTTGGCCGTAAAGCTGAAGTGCTGCTCAAGCGCGTCCAGGTCGTAGTTCGACGTGTAGAACGTCGGCTTGCGGTTCATCCGGTAGTTCAGAATCGATCCGAGCACATGGTCTCTGACCCAAGGATTCAAATTTTCCGCGCCGATATCGTCGAAAACGAGCAAGTCCGTCTCCTTCATCAGGTCGACCGTTTCCTTCAGCTTGCCCGGCTCGTGCAGCATCGCCTTCAAATCTTCGACAAAATCCGGCATATATACGATGACTCCGGAGTAGCCGGCTTTCGCCAATTCATGGAGCATATACCCCATCAGAAACGTCTTGCCCGTGCCGAAGCTGCCGGTCAAGTAGAGGCCTTCGGTCTGCAGCCCTTGCTCAATCGTACGGGTCATATAACGCAGCACCTGGCCGACCGCCTTGATCCGTTCGGGATCCTTGTCCAAAATTTCGCTTGTCGAATATCCGCCGTTCAAAGCTCTCTCGTCCACGTAAAAGCTCCGGATCCGGCTCCGCACCTGTTCTTCGTTGCGGCGGGCGATAAACTTTTTGCAAGACACTTTCCGGTCGTACAACTGCACCGAATCTCCCGACGTCTCGCAGGCAAGCAGCGTGTAATGGCCTTCGAAGTCGTTCGGGCAGCGGTCCAGTCCCGGACAGTTCTCGCAGTTCCGGTATTCCGTCACGTATTGGTAAACGCGGTTCAAATTGATGCGCAGCGTCTCCTCGTCAAGCTGCGGATGCTTCTCTCGAAGCCGCTCGACCAGCGGATCCGCCAGCAGCTCGGCCATTTTGCGCTCGGCTTGTTTCTGGATTGACGCGCCTTGCGGCCAGCTTTTCAACAATTCGCCTAACGATTCCATGTACGCTTACACTCCTTTCTTGCCGCATCGATGTTGTTTGTCTCTTGCCGGCATCGGACTATGACTTGCCGTCCAGCTCGCGGGCGAGGCGCCGCAGCTCCTCCAGCTCCTCCGGCGATACCGAGCCTCCTTTAAGGCTGCTCGTTACGACCGGGATAGCCGGCTTGCGCGAAGCGCCCCGGCTTCCGCCGTAACGGGAGGTTCTCGACGAGGCTCTTCCCCCCTCCGCCTGGCCGGCGGAAGTGCGTTTGTCCGTCTCGATGCGCTCCTGCTCCCTTACGTAATCGATCGCTTTCTCGAACGTATCGACCTGCTTCACGAGCATATTGGCGGCTACCGCTTCGACGAACGTGCGGGACAGCCGCTTGGCGTCGTTCGTGCCGATCACGTAATGGACCAGCACGTTAATAACCGGCTCCGGCAGCCGGTAGTTCAAGTCGATGCGCTCGAACAGCCGGTCGATCGCATCCGGCACCGCTCCGGGAAAGAAGCGGGCCAGGAAGCGGGTGCGCGGCTCGTTGCGCATCAGCATATTGTATTGCGCCGTGTCGCACCGCCCCGCAAGCTGCGGCGGCACCGGCAAATAATATTCCTCAAGAACCGGATGCTCCTCGGCCGGCTCTTCTTCCCCGGCTGCGTCTTGCTCCATCGCCTGCACGCGAGCGATGACGCGCTGCCGTTCGGCGCTTCGCTTGCGGTCCTGCCGGTACAGCTGGCCGGCCCGAAGCTGCAGCTCGTCGGCAACCAGACGCCCGTCCTCCCCAAACACGCCGTCCTCGTCCAGCAAATGGCATATATCCGTAACGGACAATTCGTATTTGTAGGCCGCATAATTGACGATGGCCAGCCCTTCCTTGTCGGTTCTTAGCCGTTCGACATGCTTCCGGTTGGCCGACGTCCGCGGGAAACGCATAATAATTTCGCCGTACGAGATGGCGGCGGTTTCCATATTCGGCCGCTGCGCCGCTTGGCGGGAAGGAGCGACCTCGGCAAGCGCCTGCTCCAGCTCGTTGTCGTACGAGCGCGAATTGAGCCGGAACAGCTCGTAGAACGGCACGGATATATTCTCCTTCTCCAGCTGCGATTCGGCCAGCTCGTCCGGCTCCTTCGAGCCGAACGACTCCCTGAGCGCGATAAGCGGATAGTTGCCGATCTTGTCCCGCAGCAGCATCGTCAAATGCAAATTGCGGAAAAACTCGCCCGGCGACAGCGGCTCCAGCAGCTCGTATTCGTACACCAGCTCCGACTGCTCGGGGACGCCCACGCGCGACGTCTGCATCAATCCGACCGCTTCGAGCAGCGAGCACAAATCGGCAAGCTCCCTGCGGCCTTTTTCGTTCATTTCGAGCCCCAGCCCCAGCAGCAGCTTGCGCTGCGCTTCAAGGGGGGAATATCCTGCGCGGCCTTCCGGCACCTCGTAATAAAGCTGAAGGTACAACGCGACGGCCATTCCCCCTATCATCGGCTGGTAGACTTGCGACAGCATTTTATGATCAAGGCCGCTTAGCGAAAAATCTCGAAATATGTAGTATCGGTGGTTTTCCGTATATTGCAAAAAGTTCCCGATGCGCATCGCATCTACTCCATCCTCTTTCGAACTTTCTACTATTTTATCATAAAAAAAGAGGACAGGCGCATTATTCGCAAATAGAAAAAAGAGGAGACTTCCGTTCGTCTCCCCTTCTCCCGGCCTAACGTCCGCGCCTTTAAATGTCGTAACTGACGATGTAATGCTGCATTTCCGTATTGTAATGTCCGACGCTGTACTCGACGATGCGCCCTTCCTCGTCGTAGGAATGGCGCAGTCGCTTCAGCAGCGAGCCGCCCGGGCTTACTTCAAGCAGCTCCGCCAATTTCCCGTCGGCCGCCGCCGTCGTGAAGCGGTCCCGGAAATGGTCGAGCTTCACCTGCTTTTCTTCGATCAGGTCGTACAGCGACTGATTTTCGAAATCGCCCCGCTCCGCTCCCGCGAACACGTCCGCCCGAAGATAATGGGCGTAATGAATATACGGCTTGCCGTCCAGCAAATAAAGACGTTCGATGCGGAAGCAGCGCTGGCCGAACATGGCGTAAAGGTCCGATTGGGCGTCGTTTGCGACAAGCTCCGTCGACAAATGCCGCTTGGCGATTTGATGGCCTTCTTCGACGAGAAGCTCGGTAAACCGTTTCCCTTTGGACAGCTTGGAGAGCGACGTGTTACGGATGACCCGCGTCCCGATGCCGCTCCGTTTCTCCACATATCCTTCCTGGGCCAACTCCTGAATGGCGTTGCGAACCGTCATCTTGCTCACTTGGAATTCGCTTTCGAGCTGCGGCTCGGAAGGGATAATGGAGCCTAACGGATAAACGCCGTGCAGAATCCGCTCTTTTATAATTTTTTTGATCTGGAGGTACAGCGGCCCCTTTTTCCGCGTAATCGCCATCCGCTACCACTACCTTTCGACATCAAGCATAAGGCCCTCCATCGCCTGAAGCACGTCCGCCTCGGCCGCAAGCGGCGTATCGCCCGTAACCGTATGCGCAAGCAGCGCGGCCGCCGCGGCGAAATTCACCGTACGTCCGGCTTCATAGCCCGTCATATCGCCGTGGATAATGCCGCTCGCATAGGCGTCGCCGGCTCCGATCCGGTCGTGAACGGCGAAACGGAGCGGCCTTGAGAAAACAAATTCGCCGTTCTTGTACAAATATCCTGTCAACGAATGCGTATTGTCGCCGTTTACGGCCCGATGGGTGCCGGCGGACGCGGCAACGCCGTACCGGGCGGCGACTTGCGGAATCAGCTCCATGAGCTGCCCGGAGCGGTCCGTCTGTTCGGTCCGATAGCCCAGCACATGGATGGCGTCCTTCTCGTTCATCATCACGATGTCCGCCAGCTCCAGCATTTCCTCGTAATGCGGCTTGGCCGCCGCATAACCGTCAGCCCCCCACAAGGATGCGCGATAGTTGCAATCGAATACGACTTTTACGCCTTGCCGCTTCGCCTCGCGCGCGAACGCCTTCATCTGCCGTCTGACTGTATCGTTCATCGCAAGGGCGATTCCGCAAAAATGAACGTAATCGAGCTGGCCGGCAATATCGGCGAACGGATAACCGTCCTCCGGCGCCGTATTAAAGCTGCTGCCGAGCCTATCCGCATAAGTGACCCGCCCCGGTCTTGCGCCAAAGCCGTTCTCCAGAAAATACATGCCGATATATTTGCCGTCCCGCCGCACGAAATCATCCGATATGCCGAGCTTGCGCAGATGGGCGAGCGCCGCGTCCCCCAGCGGCGTGCGGGGCAGCGTCGTCACCAGATAGCCTTTATGGCCGAACCGCGCGAGCGCGGATGCGACGTTCACTCCGGTACCCGAGAACGAATAGCGGAGCCGGTTCGCCTGCGCCAACGTCTCGAAGCCCGGAACCTCGAGGCGCATCATCACTTCGCCGAACGCCGCGATCCGCTTAGCCATGGCGGTCTACCAGCCGCGCAAGGGCGGCGAACAGACGCTTCACGTCGTCAACGTTCGTTCTTCCGGTCGTCTTGTCGATAATCGAAGAGTATACATGCGGAATGACGACCGGAACTCCCGCTCCCAGCGCGATATCCGCAATCCGCTCGAAGTTGTCGGGATCGATGCCGCCCGTAGGCTCAAGCGCGAATCCTTCTTCGCCGCACGCCTTCGCCACCGCGCGGTATTCCTCCTCCAGCTCCAGCCCTTGCATCGGGAAATACTTCAGCGCGTTGCCGCCCATATCCCGGACGAGCGCGATCGCCGCTTTGACCGGCACGCTCGCATGCTCCGGCTGCGCCGCACTCGCCGGCCCCGTGGAAATATTGACGTAGCCCGGGCGCCCGCAAGGCGAGACGAGGCTGTTGATCCAGCTTTTACGATCGCCGAGATTGGCGCGCGTCGCGCCGACCGCCGTAAACACCTGATTGATATGCGCGCCCTCGTAGCTTTTGACGATTTCGGCCACGACCGCAGCCTGACGGTTATCCCCGGCGCCCAGCCCGATCGATACGGCGCCTTCGATCGCTTCGCCGTATTGCTTCATCGCCTCCGCGGCCCTGGCTGCGTCCGGATAGTTTTTGGACAATACGCCGACAAGAACATGGCCCTCCGCCGCTTCGAACACCTCGCGCGCATTGTCGATGCCGCCTGCAAGCACGTTAAGCGCCGCCCTTTGTTTATATAAACGTTTCTCTATCGCCGCCATATTATTCCCCTCCTGCGACGGCGCGAATTCGCGCCGCGATGACATGGATATCGTCGCCCGTCAGCGGGCGCGGATCAATATCGAAATAACCTTGGCGGACGCCGTAATCGCGGGTATAAATCGCAATCTCGCCTTCCCTCAGCGCGTCGTTCACCTGTTTCGCCGATAAGCCGGCCGATTGCTCGTCGATCTGAATGCGTCCGCGGTAAATCGCCCTTCCCGCTTCGTCCTGGACGATCGTCACTTTCACGCCCGGAATGCCGTTCAAGGGCATAAGCGCTTCAAGCGACGCTTTCTCCTCGGCGCTCCTGTCTTCCTTCGCCGTGTATTCGTCGAGCGCCTGCAGCAGGCCGAACGTCGTTTCTTTGCCTACTTTCATACTGCGCCCGATCCCGTGCAGCTGCACCTTGAGCCATTCGATATACTGCCGCTTGCCGCCGACGATGCCGGAGGTCGGCCCTTCGACCGCTTTGGAGCCGCTGTAGATGGCCAGATCGGATACTTTCACGTATTTCCGCAGATCTTCCTCGGCCGCCGCGTCCACGATAAGCGGAATGCTGCGGCGCTGCGCGATTTCCCATGCTTCTTCCACCGAAATCATGTTTTTCTGCACGCAATGATGCGACTTGACGTACAAGATGGCCGCCGTAAATTCGGTAATCGCATCCTCGATATGCTCCTTGCGTCCCTCGTTGGCATACCCGGCCTCCACAAGGCGGCCGCCGCCGAGCGCAACCATCGTTTCGACAGGCGCGCCGTATTGGACGTTATGACCCTTCAGCATAATGATTTCGTTTTTGGCGATGGGCTCCTGATGAAGCTTTTCGCTCCTGCGGCGGTTTCCTTCCGTCACGACGGCCGCGACCGACAGCGCGATGCCGCTGGATGCGGAGTTGACGACGACCGCGGCTTCCGAGCCGATGATGCGGGCGATATAATCGCCGGCCTTGTCGACGAGATCGGCGATTTCGACATATTGCTGTCCCCCGATTCTCATCGCTTCCATCACCGTATCCGTCGGGGCGGACACGCCGAGTATGCTCATTCTGCCGCTTGCGTTGATCACCCGCTTTAACCCGTATTTAGCATTCAATGAATTCGCCATCTACAATCGCTCCTTTAGGTTGAAGGGAAATATCGGCTTCGCGCCGCTCGCCCTCGGAATCGACAAGCACGGCTCTACCCCGCTTCAATGCAAACAATGTCAGGTTCGCTTTGTCGCCCTCCTGGATCCGCCCCAGCTCGGGGCGGCCGAGCCACTCGGCAGGCTTGGCGGTAACGGCGCCGATCACGTCCTCCAGACTGTAGCCAAGATGCAGAAATTTGGTCAACACGCTTGCCAGGCTGAAGACAGGTCCCCGCAGCCGGTTGCCGCGGTAAATATCGGTGCTGATCGTGTCGAACGAGATGCCGCACGCTTTGGCGTATTCCGCGGTACGGAACGAGAAGCTGGCGGTCCCGTGCCCGACGTCCAGCTTTACGCCGCGCCGAACGGCCGATAGCAGCTCGGGTTTGGGCTTGCCGTCGTCCGTAAACAGGCTGTTCGCTTTGCCGTGCAAATAATGCGTGACGATATCGTTCTTTTCGAGCAGGCCCAGCACTTCTTCGACGCGGGGCGGCGCCGAGCCGATGTGCACCATCAGCGGCAGCGAGGTTTCGTCGGACATCAAGCGGGCCAGAACAAGCGGCCGGATGCCGCTATCCTTGACGACGCTCCGGCTCATTCTCGCCTTCAGCCCGACGATAAAATCCGGGAACATGCGGACCGCTTCGGCCGCTTTGTCCCGGCGAATCCATTCCGGATTCGACAGCTCATCGACGCGTTCCAAGCCAATGGAAGAAATATTTAAAAAGGCAAACACTTTCGTCTTGGCCTTGCCCGAATGCGCAGCCAGGTCGGCAATCCGATCGGCGCCGCAGCTGCCGGCGTCCACGATGACGGTCACCCCCTGCTTGACGCCAATCTCGTCCGTATCGTCGCCGTAAGGCTGGAACTCGGAGAAAGCATGAACATGCATATCGATCCAGCCGCTCGACACGTACATTCCTCTACCGTCGAAGCCGTCCTCTCCTTCAACGGTGCCGGCTTCGGCAATCCGCCGGATATAACCGTCCTCGATTACGATATCGACGGCGGACGTCCGTCCGACAGGCAGCACATGCCGCACAACGATCCGTTGCTTCATTTCGGCCTCACCTCCCGCATTCCCTCTTGGACCTAACAATACAGTTAGCATAGCACAACGCTGGAGAATAGTAAATATAACGTTATAATGTTTATAAATCCAACCTTTTAGAAGGACTCTCCCCTAAATCCCCCTTGTCGTAAGGGGGACCCCAAGGGGCTTTGCCCCTGAAGGCCACCCCAAAAGGAAATAACGATACCCGCTTCCGAGACGCCCGTCCAGCCTTGCGTGCAATGAGCGCTTTCGTCCCTGCGGGACACGCTGCAAGTTTGACTGACGACAAGAAGTAATCCTGAGCTCAGTTCTCCTGAGCATATGGGATACTACCGGTAAGGTTGGAAAAACCCGGAAAATGAAACGCCCGAAGAACCGACTCTTTAAAATCTCGTATTTTTAAACAAAAAAAACGGCCCGTCTGCCCCGCAGCAGTCTTTAAGCCGTTTTCTCCCGAGTTCGTTATTCCTAAAACATTTTGTAGCCGCCGCGGCGCAACGCCCGAATCGCCCAGCCGCTTACGTAAGCGCCGATCAAAGCCCCGAACGCCGGCAGCAGATCGACGATCGTAAAAGCGGTAAAGTTGGCGGTTACCGACGCCGAGTCGTCCCAGGTCCACCAGATGCCCAGAGGGACAAGCACAATGATAAACAGATAAATTGGAAACCATGTCGTCTTCAGCAGCATATTGAGAATAAAGCCGATGCCGAACATCATGACAAAAAACAAAACCATGGCTACGATAAGTTGAATCATTTCCGCGTTAGTCCCCTTTCCAGCTTTAGAAAATAGTTTAAATAATGGAATAACGGAAGTCAATTCCTCGCGGCAGCGCTTTCGTCTTTTGTCACAAGACCGCCATTTGCTCTTATCGGAACGGTTACGATACAATTAGGATAGATATGACAGAATGAAAGGCGGGATTATACGATGAGTGAAGCAGCACAAACATTGGAAGGCTGGTACGCCTTGCACGATTTCCGCGCAATCGACTGGCAAGCCTGGCGCGAAGCCGACGACGACGTCCGCGCCCATGCGTTGGACGAGCTGAGCGGCTTCCTGCGGGAATGGGCTCAAACGGAGGAAAACAAGCAAGGAAGCACCGCCGTTTATTCCATTGTCGGACAGAAGGCCGACTTCGTCTTTATGCATTTGCGCGAAACGCTCGAAGAGCTTAACGATATGGAGACCGCATTCAACAAGACGCTGTTTGCCGGGTTTACGAAACCGGCTTATTCCTACGTAAGCGTAGTGGAGCTTAGCAATTATATGGGAGGCAGCGGCGACCCGATGGAAAATCCCGAGGTTGTCGCGCGTCTTAAGCCGATTCTGCCGAAAGCGAGCCATATTTGCTTCTATCCGATGAACAAGCGCAGGGAAGGAAGCGACAATTGGTATATGCTCGGCATGGAAGAGCGCCGCGCCATGATGAGAAGCCACGGCATGATCGGCCGCAAATACGCCGGCAAGGTGAAGCAGATTATTACTGGCTCGGTCGGCTTTGACAATTGGGAATGGGGCGTTACGTTGTTTGCCGACGATCCGCTCCAATTCAAAAAGCTCGTTTATGAAATGCGATTTGACGAAGTAAGCGCCCGTTACGGCGATTTCGGCGACTTCTATGTCGGCAATCTGCTGGACGAGAGCAAATTCGCGGCCATGCTGAAGCTGTAATCGATCCGGCCGCCAACGGCGCATGCGGATGATCATTGTACAAGCCCGGGCTGTAGCAAGCGAAGGAATTCATTTGTTTGCACAGCCCGGGCTTTATGTAGTGACCGGACAACGACAAATACCGTTTAGCAAATTATGTAAACGCATTCATATTTTATGGGAGGGCAACACGATTTCGACTCTCGTCCCTTCTTTTTCGCCGCTCGTAATCCGCATGCCGCCATGATGCGCTTCAACAATCCGGTTGCATATCATAAGGCCAAGCCCGGTTCCCTTTTCCTTCGTCGTCAGAAACGGTTCGCCGATTTTCGAAAGCAGCTCCGGCGGAATGCCGGTTCCGGTATCTTGGACGGCGATCAGAACGCGATTTCCCTCCATGTTTTTGACGGACAAAGTAACGCTCCCTCCGTGCGGCATCGCTTCGATGGCGTTTTTGACCAGATTGACGATGACCTGCTTAATCTGGTTCTCGTCGCACAATATCGCGGGAAGGCCGCTTTCCAGCTCCAGCCGGATCTCGACGCCGGCCATAATCGCTTGCGACTCGAGCAGCGAGTAGACGCCGGACACGATATGTTCGGCGCGGCTTTGTTTAAACTCGGCCGGCTGAGGCTTCGCCAGCGACATAAATTCGTCCACGATAAGGCTGATCCGGTCAAGCTCGTTCATCATGATGTCGAAATAATGCTTGTCGTCTGTCCGGTTCCGCGATTTCAACAATTGGGTAAAGCCTTTGAGCGCCGTAAGCGGATTGCGGATTTCATGCGCCACGCCTGCGGCCATTTGGCCGATCAGCGACAGCTTCTCGGATCGAACGAGCATCTCTTCCGATTTTTTCCGCTCCGTCAAATCGCGGATAACGGTAAGCAATACCGTCTTCCCCATGTAGTTGCGAATGCGGATCGTGGACATTTCCGCTTCGATCATTCGTCCGTCCTTGCATTTCAGCCGCCTCTCGAGGAAAGGCGAAGGCATGTCCGTTTCCATAATGCTCTTCATCATCGCGTCGGTTAAAACATGATCGTCTTCGTGCATGAAAGAGAAGATCGATTGGCCGAGCCACTCTTCTTCGCCGGAAAGACCCAACAGCTCGGCTGCCGAATTGTTGGCATAAAGAATAAAGCCCTGATCGGTCAGCACGATCGGCTCGGGTATAAATTTGATCAGCCGCTGATACATTTTGGACGACTCGAGCAGCTCGTTCTCCCGTTCTTTCTTGAACGTTACGTCGTGAAGCGTCCCGAGAATGGCAGGCTCCCCGTTGAACGTTACCAGCGTAAAGCTGCCTTCCAGATCGATAAATCGCTTGTCTTTCGTAATCCCCCTGCCGTTGAAGCTTACCTTCAGGTTTGGGCTGCCGTTGAATAACCGTTCCTTTAAATGAAGGAACTCCTCCTCCGCAAGGAATTCAAGAGGCCGCAATTGGAGAAAATGTTCGAGCGTATATCCGAGCACGTTCACCAAATAAGGATTGGCGTACAGTATTTTGTGCTCGTGTGCAAGAAAAACCCCCGCAACCGTGTTTTCAAGCAAATGATGGTATAAATTTTCCGTTTCGACAAGCGTTTTCTCGATTTTGTTGCGTTTGGATACATCCCGGATAATGAGTTGGACTGCCTTCTGTCCGTCGTATTTAATGATGCCGGCCGTCGCTTCGATATCTACCGGCTGACGGTCGAATCGAATAAGCTGCTGGTGATACAGCCTAAACGGGTCGTGCCCCTCCATCAAACCGTCGACCATCTCGAACATTGCCGGCAAAGTTTCGGGACGCAGAAACTGCATGATGGATTTGCCGATCAGATCCATGGGGCTGAAGGCCCCTATCAATTTTGCAGCCGAAGAGTTAGCGTACAGGATATGATAATCCGCGAAGACCACAAGAGCGTCAGGCAAAAGCTCGATCAAATGCCGGTAGCGCTCCTCGCTCTCCTGCAAACGGCTGAACGCCTGCTGCGTGCCGTGGATATTCATCCTCCTAATCACGATATCCCCTCCTTTTTTGCCCATAATTATCCATATAAAAACAGTTCCACGCTTGTTTCCCAACACCTTCTTGCCGCAAAAAGTTTACAAAAATTTATGTCAAACCGCCTTTGGCGGCAATAACAAAAGAACAAAAAACTTCCGCGCAGCTTAGGCCTGACACGGAAGTTCTCTCGGTATTATTCGTTTTCGTCCTCATCTTCGTCCATCTGAAGCGCAAGCCGCTTCTCTTCCAGATAACGCTCCGTAGCGCGGTCGCGCTCCCGGCCCTTCTCCTTCAAGCGTTCGATTGCCGGCTGAATGAGCAAATCGACTTCTTTCTGAACGATATAGGAAAGATCGTACCTCGACTGCGATTCCAAAAAAGAGCCGACCTCCATCAAGGCGTTATAGCGGTCAAGCTCCTCCCTCGTCAGCAACCCGCGAACTTGTACGCTGCAGTGCCGCATTAGAAAAACTTCCCTTTGCGCAGCACAAGCGGTATGCCGCCGATAATAAACAGATACCGGAGGTCGATCAGTTTTTTCAGCCAAGCCGCCGTGCGGCCTTTATATTTCTTTCCGAACGCAATGCCGATCGCTTCGCCTTTGCCAAGCGACGCAACAGTTCCTTTATTGCTGAACGCAAACGCTTTAAGCGGTTGATTGCGGATCGAAGCGACCAGATTGTGGGCGCATGTTACGCCCTGCTGCATCGCGATTTGCGCCGTCGGCGGGTATGGCCGCCCTTCCGGTCCGAATACGAGCGAATTATCGCCCAATACGTAAATATTGTCCATGCCCGGAACGCGCAAATGCTCGTCGACTTTAACGCGCCCGCGCATCGTCTCGATACCCGCTTCCTCGATCAGCCGGTTGCCGCGAATGCCGCCCGTCCAAATCACGGTGGCGGACTTGATCTCTTCGCCTTCGCCCACGACAACCCCGTCGGGCTTGCATTCTTTGATCGCCGTTCCGATTCGGAACGTAACGCCTTTCTTCGTCAGCACCTGCATGGCGTATTCGACCAGCTCGGAATCGAAACCGGGCAAAGCCGTAGGCGCGGCTTCGATATTATAAAGCTTCACCAGCGTCGGGTCGACGTCGAACTGCTTGCAAAGCTGCGGCAAGCGGTCCGAAAGCTCGCCAACGAACTCGATTCCGGTGAACCCGGCTCCGCCGACGACAAAGGTCAAATAATCCGTCCGATGCGGCTCTCTTTTGTACCGGGCAAATTGATATTCGATATGCTCGCGGATAAGGCGAACCGAGTTGATGCTGCGGATGTTCATCGCATAATCGCTAAGTCCCGGAATGCCGAACGTTTCCGGTTCCCCGCCAAGGCCGATGACCAAGTAATCGTAAGAGAGCGTTCCGTCCTCCAGAATCACCTTCCGGTCTTGCGGACGAATCTGAATGACGGTCGACTTTACGAAGTCGATCTTGAATTCGTCGATCAATTTGGAAATATTGACGCGCGCATTTTCCGGGTTATCCGTTCCCGCCGCCGGCATATGCAGATGCGTCGTAATATAATGATAGTCATGCTTATTGACAAGCGTTACGTCCGCTTCATTATAATTAAGCTCCTTCTGCAGCCGAAGTGCTGTAAGTATGCCGCCGTAGCCGGCTCCCAAGATTACAATTTTCGGTATGTTGCTCATTCCATGATCCCATCCAATCGTCTGCTTATTTCATCAGCCTCAATATGTGAAAAATCACACAAAACCAGCTAAACGATTGAGTCGGCATTTAGCAAGAATGTGTTGATGATATGATCCAATATAAAGATTTATAAAACGGCCGTCCTTTAAAAAGGCGAATAAGCCGTCTCCGTTTTCTTTCTATTATTTGGAGAAAAACGGGTATCCCGTTGTTACATCAGAATATTACCTATTTTTCTTTAAAAGTTCAAGGGTAAAATATACGAAAAAGTTTAGAGCCGTCTACAAACGGGAGGCTTTTTTCTTCGGGGCTTTAGGCTTATAATGAGAAAGAAAATCACATAACGGAGGTGCCTTTTTTGTCTAACATAGATTCTTCGCAAAATATGACGGACATTATCATTATCGGAGGAGGGCCGGCAGGCCTGTTTGCCGCTTTCTACGGCGGGATGCGCCATGCGTCGGTAAAAATCATCGAAAGCATGCCGCAGCTGGGCGGACAGCTCGCTGCGCTTTATCCCGAAAAATACATTTACGACGTTGCCGGTTTCCCGAAAGTAACGGCCCAGGAGCTGGTCGACCGGCTAAAAGAGCAGCTGAAGCTGTTCCAGCCCGAAGTTTGCTTGGAAGAAAAGGTGCTTCAAGTTAACAAAAAAGAGGAGCGGCTGTTCGAAGTTGTAACCGACCGCGGAACCCATTACGCCAAAGCCGTGATCATAACGGCCGGCGTAGGCGCGTTTGAGCCGCGCAGATTGGAAATTCCGGGCGCTTCCGATTACGAGAAGCAGAACCTCCATTATTTTGTCAGCGATCTGGGGCAATTCAAAGGGCAAAAAGTATTGATCAGCGGGGGAGGAGACTCCGCCGTCGACTGGGCGCTTATGCTGGAGCCGATCGCCGAAAGCGTAACGCTCGTCCATCGCCGCGACAAGTTCCGGGCGCATGAGCATAGCGTGGACAACTTGATGAAATCGTCGGTCAAGATCATTACGCCTGTCGAAATTACGGCGCTTCATGGAGAAGGCAAGATCGAGCAAGTGACGCTCACTCATGTGAAGACGCAAGAGGAAACGGTTGTCGACGTCGATGCGGTTATCGTTAACTTCGGCTTCGTTTCTTCCCTCGGACCGATATCGGAATGGGGAATTACGATCGAAGGCGGCTCTATCGTCGTCGATACAAGAATGGAAACGAATATTCCCGGCATCTTTGCCGCCGGCGACATTACGACCTATCCGGGCAAGCTGAAGCTTATCGCCGTCGGGTTCGGGGAAGCGCCGACCGCAATCAACAACGCGAAAGTGTATATCGATCCGACCGCGAAGCTGTCTCCGGGACATAGCAGCAACTTGAAGCTGTAGCTTGCAGCCGTTTGGCTTGAGACGTTTATAATACGGGTATAAAAGAAAACTTAAGGGTATCCTAAACTCGGCGATAATGGATAGCGCTGCTGCAATCGATGCAGCCTGGAAATTTGCTGTGGGAGGGACACCCTTATGTTTTGCCCGGTATGCAACGGAATGGAGCCGTTGACGGCGGTTTGCGCCAAATGCGGCAATACGGCCGACGATCTGGGGCGGATTACCGATTTAAAAGGACCTTATTCGCCTTACGAGCCGATTTCGGTCATGATGCACATCATGTTGGAAGGCGAGTGTGAGGGCATATGCAGGCATGTGTGCAGCTGCTCCCGCTGCCGCGATGTCTTTGAGGTCAATGTAGCGGAATGGCATTAGAAGCGCAGGCAATTCATGGAACGGCGAACGCTTGTCGTTAACGCTTAACCAGAACCGAGCGCTTAATGCTGAGCGCTTCAAGATTGATCTGCCGGCGTTTTAGTTCGGTTTGCAGCATTTGAATAAATTCGGGGTCTAGCTTGTATTGTACGGCTGCAAAGTACGTATCGACAAGCAGCTCGTCAGAAAGCAAATCCATCATCCACACATCCTTTCTCTCTAGTACTCCTCGTTACCTTCCTCATATTAACATGCAGCCAAAATATATAACAACTATGCAAATATTCACATCCAACTGTGGATAGCATGTGCATGATTTGTGAATATGAGTCGAATGTTGAGGAAAAAACGGTGTGGACGATGTGGATATCCTTATACACACCCAATTGCGCAACGCTCTCTATAAAAAACTTTAATTGCCCTCTATGAATCTATCAAACGAATATTTTAATGCCGTTAGCTATCGTTTCATTGAGGCCTCGTGTTCACTTCAAAAATCCATATTTTCCCGGATTTGTCGATGCCGTAATCGAATCCTAACTGGCCGATGCCGGGGTACCGCTGCTCAAGCACTTGCGTAGCCGTTTCCGTCAATCGCCGCATTTCCCGTTTTTTCGGATAAACTTGAGACGGCGACAGCGATCTTCGTATCCCTTCCGCCCCTTTCACCAGCGTCCCGCCTCGGCACAAGTTCGTAACAAACAACCCCTGGCGGGCGATGCGTCCTACGATGGCGCGATAACGCCAGCCGTCCCCCGTCTTCACGTACTTGACCCGGTAATCGATCGGCCGTCCGTTCACTTTCGCGAGCTCGATTCCTTTCTGAATCAAGTAGCTTTTTCCTTTGCGCAGCTTGTCAAGCGACGCTTTAAGCGCATGGAAGCTGCCGAACGATCTGCGGGCGGAATAATAAACATAGCTGTAAAGGCCGCCGCTTTTCAGCACTTTAATGACGCCGTGCCCGCCTGCTCCGACGATCGGCTTGATCACCACGGTCCCGTACTTATCCAGCATCGACTTCAGCGAAGCTCCCGAATAACGCTCCGTCGGAGGAATATGCGGCGCCAGTTCGGGATGCGAAAGCAGCGCGTTCGTTTTGGCCCATTTGCTGGCCAGCTGCCTGCTATGAAGCTCGACCATCTCTATCACGCTCCTTATCTGTATTGCTAGTAATAACATATGACAGAGAGACAGTTGTCTCTTGGATGATTGACGGTGGCTAGCAGCCTTAATTTAATAGGAACCGAGAGTTATCCCCACCGGACACCCCGAAAGGGCATAACTGTCACGCAGCCGTCTTCGACGACCAGTCGTGCGATCCCCCGTTCCGGTGCCCCTCCGCTCCTGAACAAAAGGGATATCGACCTAAAGCTCAACCTTAACGATGTTCTTCCTTCTACGGCTAAAGCCATTCCAATCACAAAAGCCGTTCCTTCGCCTCAAAGGAACGGCTTTTTTCGTTTAATCCTCGTTTTGCTTGGTCAATGCCGCTTTTAGTGCGTCGCCAAGGCTGTTCGAAAGGGTGACGTTATCGCTGTATTGGTCGATCAGCCGTTTTTGCTGGTGGCGGCTTATCCGTCCGCCGGATTTTTTGTCCTCCAGCATCTCGATCACGTTGCACGGACGGCATTGCGCATATTTGCCCGCCTTGCCGGTATGAATTTCCATCTTCTTGCGGCATTGCGGACAGCGCTTGTTCGACAGAACCGGCTCCGCCGCCCGGCGGTAGCCGCATTCGCGGTCGCTGCATACGAGCGATTTGCCCCGTTTGCCCTTCACCTCGAGCAGCGGCTTGCCGCATTCCGGGCAACGGGAATGCGTGACGTTATGCGGCTTGTATTCCTTCGTCTCGCGTTTCACTTCTTCCACCCATTTTATCGCCTGCTCGCGAATGCCGGACATAAACGCCGCCGGATTACCTTTGCCTTTTGCGATGCGCTCGAGCTCCCGCTCCCATTCGGCGGTCAGCTCCGGCCTTTGCAGCTCGTCCACCACGAGCTCGATAAGCTGCTTGCCTTTGCCGGTCGGCACGAGCCGGTTCTGCTGCCGTTCGATGGTCTCGGTTCCGAGCAGCTTCTCGATAATATCCGCCCGGGTCGCCGGGGTGCCCAGTCCGTGCTTCTCCATGCGCGTAAGCAGCGCAGCCTCCGTATAACGGGCCGGAGGGGTCGTTTGAAGCTCCTTCAGCTGCACCTTCCCTTCCGGCAGAGAGTCCCCTTCCCGAAGCTCGGGAAGCAGCTGCTCCGGCTCGCGTTCGGACTCCTCTTCGTCCTCCTCGAAGTCCGCGCTCCCCGCCGGTCCCCCGGCGTACGCCTCTTTCCAGCCAAGCTCCTTCTGCATGCGCCCCTTCGCATGGAGACGTTCGGAGCCGGCCGCGACCGTTACGGTTGTTTCGGCATATCGGTACGGCGGATAAAACAAGGCGATAAAACGGCGAACGATCAAATCGTACAGCTTGCGCTCGTCGGCGCTTAGAGCGGTCAGGTTGACGAATTGCTCCGTCGGAATAATGGCATGGTGATCGCTCACCTTGCTGTCGTCCACGAGCCGCTTCGTAATCGGCAGCGAACCCCGGAGCAGCTTGCGCGCGAGCGGCGCGTAAGGGCCGACCGCGACGCTTTCGAGCCGCCCTTTCAAAGTCGGCACCATATCGCTTGGCAAATAACGCGAATCGGTCCGCGGATAAGTGACCAGCTTATGCTGCTCGTACAGCCTTTGCAGCACGCTTGACGTCTGTTTGGCGGAGAAGCCGAGCCGCTTGTTAGCGTCCCGCTGCAGCTCCGTCAAGTCGTAGGCCAGCGGATGCGGCTCTTCTTTCTCGACGGTGCGAAGCTTCTCGACCTTCGCCGGCCGTCCTTTCAGCCGCGAGACGACCGCGTCGGCTTCCTCCCGGCTCCACAGCCGGCCGTCCGGCGACGTTTCCGAACGCCACCGGGCGGTCAGGCTCCCGTACGAAGCTTGGATCGTCCAATAAGGCTTCGGCCGGAATTGGCTGATCTCCCGCTCGCGCTCCATCAGAATAGCCAGCGTAGGCGTCTGTACCCGTCCGGCAGCCAGCTGCGCATTGTATTTCACCGTTAACGCCCTCGTAACGTTAAGGCCGATCAGCCAATCCGCTTCGGCGCGGCAAACGGCGGAAGCATACAGATGATCGAACTCGTTGCCGGGCCGCAGGGCGTTAAAGCCGTCGCGGATCGCCTTGTCCGTCTGGGACGAAATCCACAGCCGCTTGAACGGCTTCCGCCAATGAACGAGCTCCATAATCCATCTCGCGACAAGCTCTCCTTCGCGGCCGGCATCCGTCGCGATAATAAGCTCGCCGATATCCTTGCGTCGGCACAGATCGGCTACCGCCCGATATTGATGGGAAGTTTCCTTCAGCACCTTCAAATTCATCTTGGGCGGCAGGATCGGAAGATCTTCCAGGCTCCACGTTTTGTATTTGCCGTCGTAATCTTCGGGTTCGGCCAGCGTAACCAGATGGCCCAGCGCCCAAGTGACGACATATCGGGGACCTTCGATATAGCTTTTATGTTTTTGCCCGCAGCCAAGCACGCGCGCGATTTCTTTGGCGACGCTCGGCTTTTCGGCTAATACCAGCGATTTCATCTATTAACCTCTCCATTTCCATAGCAAACTGAACCGATTCTCGATGTCCTGTCAAAAGACGAACCGTTCCGGAGCATTTCAGTATCGATCCTATTATTTCAAAAAAACGCAAAAAAACTGTTCCCGTTTGCTATCCATTATCCCGCGAACCGCCGCCAAAAGTCAAAGCCGGCCGTCTTGTCCCGTTTTCACAATAACATCATTTTACCGCCTTTAAGACGGTGTGTTATAGTAATCTGCGTCAAAGTCATTTCGAACATAAGGAGGCTTGCCTATGTTGAAGCCCAAATTAGCCGGCATGATCGCTTCGTTCCTGATCGCATACGGACTGCTGGTCTGGTATATCGGCTGGAACGGCTGGGTCTACCTGAACACGCTGTTCGAGCTTGAGAATCGGGGAGTTTACGCCGCGGTTATCGTCCTTATCGCCATTTCCTATTTAATCGGCCGGGCGGGCCAATCCGTATCCGGTTTTGGCATCGGCCTTGCCGCAAGAGTATTCAAATTAATCGGCTCGTATTGGTTCGCCGTGCTGGAATATGCGCTGCTGCTCCTTCCGGTCGCCAACATCGCCGCCCTTATACTCAAGACGCTTGGCGTAACGTCACGGCAATACGTCATCGTAGTCGGCACGATCGTCATTCTAATGCTTGGCGCGCTGCTAATCCGGGGTTCGTGGAACGCCTGGACGCCGGCGGTGCAAACGTACCGCGTAACCGTCAATAAGGATGCGGGCGGCCGGAAAAAGCTGCGAATCGCCGTCGCGTCCGACATTCATCTCGGCACGATCGTCGGCAACCGGCATTTGAAGCGGCTCCTGAAGGAGCTCGACCGCATGAAGCCCGACCTGATTTTGCTGCCGGGGGACGTTATCGACGACGATATCGAGCCCTATATCCGCAACAACATGTCCGAATACATGCGCAAGCTTAAAGCTCCGCTGGGCGTATACGCCGTTCTCGGCAACCATGAATATATCGGAGGGCACATCCCCCGTTACGTCGAAGAGATGAAGGCGATCGGGATTCGGGTGCTGATGGACGAAAGCGTCCTCGTAGACGACAGCTTCTATATTATCGGACGCAAAGACTTGTCCGCCGGCCGCACGCCGGAGGGACGTCTCTCGACCGCCGAGCTTGCAGCCGGGCTTGACGAAAGCCGCCCGCTAATCCTGATGGATCATCAGCCGTCCGATTTGGACGAATACGCCGAAGCCGGCATCGATATTTCGTTATCCGGCCATACGCACCGGGGACAATTCGCTCCCAATCACTGGATTACGAGGCGGCTCTTCGAGCTTGACCACGGCTATCTCCATAAGGGAAGCCTGCATGCGATCGTATCCTCCGGCTTCGGCACCTGGGGACCTCCGGTAAGAATCGCCAGCCGGTCCGAAATCGTGCAGGTCGAAGTAACGTTTGAACCGCCGGCTCCATGACCCGTTCCGCTCAAGGCCCGGAGCCGCGCATATTAGCTTGAACGAATGCCCCGCGCCCGCAGCATGTTTTGGATGGCGGGCAAATTCCCTTCCCGTATCGCTGCCGACAGCTTCCTTGCAAAGGCCGGCTGCGCGGCGGCAGCGAGGAACAGCTTGCGGGACTCTTCCGGCGTCAGCCGGAGCGTCAGGCTGTACGGGTCGGGAAACACGCGGTCGGCCTTAACGGAAACGACGTCCTTCCGAAGCGAAGGACGTTTTTTTTGATTCATGTCAATACCGCCTTTATCGAATTCAAATCGACTCGGAGAAATAAGCTCCCGCCCACCAAAAATATCGCCGTATTGCCGATTAACCCTTCAAACTTCGCGAACAGAAATCCGGAAGAGTCGAACCATACGAACATGTTGGTCCCCGGCGGCACGCCTTGCAAAATGGAGCTTGGCATCGGCTGCAAAAGCCATCACCCTTTTGCCCGTTATAGTTCCATACTATGCAGTCGTTAGCCTAGCCGTCCCTTCCCGGACGCAAGATTATGTAAGAAGCCGCCTGAAGCAGGGCGGCATTCGGTTACTGCTTGACATTTAGATGCTTACAGAATTAATGGAAGTTAAACGGATACGCGTAATCCCGGCAATGGTTGTACCTCCAGCGTTAACTACATTTGTAAAGAGCGCGTTCCCGAGTGTGTCCACGCCTTGAAAAGTCCCTTGCCATAACCCTAATACCCCGCCACCGTCAAATTGAAATGCAACTGGAGTCCCTGGATTAAGAGTAAGCAAAAATGCAGCGGCAGTGTTTAAAACGGTTCTAATATGACCTGAGTCTTTGTTCATTTGTGTGCCTCCTCCCTCTTACAGATAGTACTAGTTTATTATTTTCCGAGATTGACTGTTTGGACGAATAGATTAGTATATTCGCATAATCTTGCGCTTTTGCCGGGACGTGAAGTTGCGCTTTCGGGCTTGCCTGATAGGGAAACCGGCTCTCTGAAATATGCGATTGACCGTAACGGAATATCATCGGAATTAATAGAATAATAGTGTTCAGGAGCGACTGACATTGCTTCACCTTATTCCGCTGAAGTGGACGATGCGGATGCATAACGCGAACAGGGGCAAAAAAACGATGGAATCAAACGGGATATCCATAACGTTCATTAACGGGTCATCGATCGTAACCGAGTCCTCCTGGACGCCAAACTGCAGTCCGAATGCCGCCCGCCCGCTTTATGCCTTATTTCATCGGTTCCGCCTTCCTTGTCCCTGGATCACCGACTGACTTTAAGGGACAACCGATCTTTGAAGTATTGCAATTGGAGAAGGAGTCTATAGCATGTCCCGCTCTATTTGCATACGATATTATTACTTGAATAGAAAGGAGTGGAACGCGAATGGATATAGTGTCATTCCTGCAGTCGCGTGCCGAAAGCTTGCTTCCTGTTACAATTGAAAGAGCCGATAACAACCGAGTTATTTGCGGAACAGTTGCCTTTGTCGCCGGCACGTCTACTGGTACCACGACTGGACTCATTAACGCAGGCACAACAACCAATGGACTCATTAATGCAGGGAACAACACAGGAAATGCTTCCGTGGGAATCGCGTATGACGGCCGCATCGTTATCATTCCGATTGACAAGATTAATCAAGTCTATTAATCATCCGAAGCAACCCCGCAAGAAAAAAGACCACGTTCTGTAAAATACAGCCGCGGTCTTTTTTGCTATTATGAAACGGTTTTCTTGTATCAGCCGGAATAAGAATCGATAAATCCGCGTCTGCGCAGCCAACGCTCGCACAACATGGGCCAGGTGCTCGTCTCCGGCTCGGCTTCGGCCAATCCCAGGCCGTGGCGTCCGCTTTCGTAGACATGCAGCTCATGGGGCACGCGGTTTCGGCTTAAAGCCGCCGCAAACATCAAACTGTTCTCGACAGGAACGGCTCCGTCGTCCGCGGTATGCCACAAAAAAGCGGGCGGCGTATCGGCCGCAACCTGCTTTTCGTTCGAAAGCAGCTCCACAAGCTCTTCGGGAGCGTCCTCGCCGAGCAGATTGACGCGCGATCCGTCGTGCCGGTATTCGCCCAATGTGATAACCGGATAACAAAGCACCATTAAATCCGGCCGGCTGCTGAATCTTTCCAACGGATCGGCGCTTTCGGCGTCCCCCGGGTCATGATGCGTTCCGACTGTCGATGCAAGGTGTCCTCCCGCCGAAAAACCGAGAATGCCTACCCGGCCCGGATCGACGCCGAATTCGGCGGCTCTGCTCCGGACAAGCCGGACGGCTCGCTTCGCGTCGTTCATCGGAACCGGATGCTTGTGAGGCGCAACGCGATAGTCCAGCACGAAAGCTTGAATGCCGATTCGGTTCAGCCATTCGGCAATCGGCTTGCCTTCATGCTCGGCCCTCATCCCGTAGCCGCCGCCCGGGAAGACGATAACGGCGGAAAGCGGCTTGTCCGCCTGCAGCAAATACGGCGTAACCGTTGCTTTTTCCCCGTTGAGCGATTCCCCGTTTGGATGCCCCTCCGGCCATATTTCGATCGGTTTACGATTCATCGCGAAAATTCCCTCTTCCTTTTATATATGTAATAATGTTTGCGCTTACTTTCTTATTTCGGCGTCCGCCCGGTTAAGTCCTTTCGCATAATGTACCAGCCACTGTGAGACTCCCCTTCCGGCAAATTGCGCGCAGCGGCCGCTTCGCCAGCCGCAGGCAAGAACCGTGCCCCCGAGGGACTCCTCCTTAAGCTTCGATAAATTGCCCTTCGTTCGCACGGACATAACCGTTCATGGCCTCGATCATCGCGGTCGATTCCGTTCGATAGCGCTCGTATAACGAAACGATCGTTTGCCGCAATACGGGGTCAGCGTCCAAATCCGACGCTGTCGCTTTACGCCATCCGTCTGCGGCCGGCCCGTTTACGGCCCTTACCGCCTCCTCCAGCCCCTCGTACACCCGGCACAGCTCCGGACGGTTGAAAAACAAGCTTGCTTTTTTGATCTCGTCCCAAGCCGGAAGCTCCGCGATGAAGTAATACGCGAACCAATAGCATTCGGCCTCGGAACGGGCATGATTATGATAAATGTAAAACATCCACAGCGCTTTTTGCCCTTCATTCAGGTTCCGATAGACGGACGCCTTTTGGGCCTCGCTTTTTCCCCGCAGCGGTTCAAGAAACGGGGCCACGCATAACCAAGAGAGCCTGCTGTCGTTTAAATCCGAGCCGTCAAGCCGTACCCGCACCTTGCACCTCCTTTCCGTCAGCAAAAAAAGGCATACAAAGTCCATTCACTTTGCATGCCTTCCCTCCGTTGTGTTCGATTAGCAATCGCTGTCCGGTTTGCCCGCAGCCGTGGCCGTGCGGAACGACGAGCCGCAGCCGCAAGTCGCGATCGCGTTCGGGTTGTTCATCGTAAAGCCGCCGCCCATCGCGGATTCCTTCCAGTCGATCTCGAGGCCGACCAAATATTTGCTGCTTTCTTCGTCGACGACGACTTTTACGCCGTTCATCTCGAACGATTGGTCTCCCGCTTGCAGCTCGTCGTCAAAGCCCATGCCGTAGGAAAAACCGGTGCAGCCGCCTTCCTTCACGCCGATACGCAGGAACAGGGCCGGGTCTCCTTCCTGCTCCAGCATTTCTTTTATTTTATCGGATGCCGATTCACTGATCGTGATCATGCGTATCCCTCCTCATCGTCATGCTTGGTTTCAGTATACTCCTATTCGTCCGGCCGCTCAAGAGACGGGCGTCAATGCCATTTAAAATTGCTTGCCGAATTTTTAGAGCGAGGTTTATAATAGGGAGCGAACTTCATACTTGCGGGATGTATATGTTACTTTTTTCACAAAGTCTTAAAAATTGCTCGGATTCGGGAACGCGACAATGGTTCAAATACCGGAACAAGGAGGGTGTTGCTTGAGATGAACATAATCGTGCCCACGGCGGACAGCCGGATGCTTGCCATTAAGGAGAAAGTCCGGAACGGCGAGCGGCTTACTTTAGAGGACGGCGTTTTCTTATATCAGTCGGACGATCTTCTTAGCATCGGACAAATGGCCAATGAAGTAAACCTGAAAAAGAACGGAAAAAAGGTTTATTTTATAGAAAACATGAGCTTGTATTTCACCAACGTGTGCGAAGCCCACTGCGCTTTCTGCAATTTTCGCAAGGATGAGGGGCAGGAAGGCGCCTACACGTTAAGCGGACAGCAGATGGTCGAGTACGTCAGCCAGCATTATCATCCCGGCGTCCGCGAATTTCATATCGTCGGCGGTCATAATCCGCATGTGCCGTTCCAATATTACATCGATTCGCTTAAAGCGCTCAAGGAGGCGTTCCCGGAAGTTACGCTTAAGGCTTACACCGCTGCGGAAATCGATTTTTATTCCCGCATCAGCGGGCTGAGCTACCGCGAAGTGCTGCAGGAGCTGATGAAGGCCGGTCTGGAGTCGCTCACGGGCGGCGGAGCAGAAATATTATCCGACCATTACCGCAAAAAAATGCGCGTCGAAAAAGCGGACGTCTCCCAATATTTGCAGGTGCACCGCACCGCCCACGAGCTTGGCTTAAAGACGCATACGACCATGCTCTACGGCGCGATCGAGACTCATGAAGACCGGATTCGCCATATGATGCAAATCCGGGAGCTGCAGGACGAAACGGGCGGCTTCCTGGTCTTCATCCCGTTGTCGATGCAGCCGATAAATCCTAGAGCGGGCATTCGCCGCCGCAATTCCGCATTTGAAGATTTAAAAACGATCGCGATCAGCCGTTTGATGCTTGACAATTTCAATCACATTAAAGCGTACTTCATTAACATCGGCACGCAGCTGACGCAGGTGTCCTTGACGATGGGGGCATCCGACGTTCACGGTACGATCGTCAAAGAACGGATCAGCCACTCGGCGGGCGCTTTGACTCCCGAAGGCATTACGCGCGAAGATTTGGTATGGCTCGTCAAAGGCGCGGGCCGCATACCGGTCGAGCGGGATACGTTCTATAACGAGATCAAGGTATTTGAGTAATGTTGTACGGCGGGGGCATATTACAATAAAAGCTCCCGAACCAATATGTTAAAACCTCTGACGAGGCCATTCGAAGATGAGCGACCGCGTTTAGAGGCAGGTTTTATCGCCAAATAGAATTTATTACTCCGATATGCTCGGAAATTCTATTGTGGTGGAAAAACAGGAATATCGCCCTTGGCTTAAAGGGCGGTATTGCCATGTTAACATCCAGAGTGGAGAGGTATATAAAGATGAAGAAACTAGTTGTTTTGGGAGGCGGCTACGGCGGTCAAGCGATCGTTTCGGACCTGGTCGACAAGCTGCCGTCAGACGTCAGCATGACGCTGATCGACCGCATGCCGTTTCAAGGCTTGAAGACCGAATATTACGCGCTTGCCGCGGGAACGGCTTCCGACAAGGAGCTTCGCGTCTCCTTCCCGAAAGACCCGCGCCTTACGCTTGCTTTCGGCGAAGTGACGGGAGTGGATCTGGAGAACAAGCTCGTCATACTGGAAGATCAGGATCCGATATCCTACGATTGGCTTGTTATCGGCCTCGGCTGCACGGACAATTACCATGGAATCGAAGGGGCGGAGCAATATTCGACAAGCATCCAGACCTTCTCTTCGGCGCGCAAAACGTATCAATTGCTTAACGATTTGAAACCCTATGGTCAAGTATCCGTAATCGGCGGCGGCTTGAGCGGCGTCGAAATCGCGGCGGAGCTCCGGGAAAGCCGGCCCGACCTCAATATCCGCATCATCGACCGCGGACCAAGCGTCATGTCGGCATTCCCGGGCAAGCTTCAGCATTTCGTGGCCGAATGGTTCCGCCAGCACGACGTCGAGATGCGCGGACATATTTCGCTATACAAGCTGGAAGACGGCATTTTGCATGACGCCAACAATCCGTCGACCCCGATTTATACGGACGTCACGGTATGGACGGCGGGCATCCAGCCGGTTAAGCTCGTTCAGGACATGAATCTGCCGAAGGACAAGCAAGGACGCCTGATCATCAACGAATACCATCAGCTTCCGAGCCATAACGACGTTTATATCGTCGGCGACTGCGCTTCCCTGCCGTTCTCGCCAAGCGGCCAGGTAGCCGGCGTGCAAGGCAAGCAAATCGCCGAAGTGCTGCATGCGATCTGGAACGACCGGACGCCGAAGCTCGGCAAGATTCATTTGAAAGGCACGATGGGTTCGCTCGGCAAAAAATGCGGCTTCGGCTTAATGGGCGACTTGACGATGAAAGGCAGAATTCCTCGCTTGATCAAAAGCGGTGTGCTCTGGAAATCGAAACGCCACTTCGGTTAATGCGGGAGGCTTCAAGCTTTCGGACAATCGGCTTATAGATCGTCAAGCAGCTTGTCCAAAGCTTCGTTCTGCTCCTGCTGCCGTTTCACGGTCGCGATAATATTGTCCAGCAATTGCTCCGGCGTTTCGGCCGAGACGATTTCGCCTTCGACGATCGCGTAAGGCATCATGTAGCATTCGCCGCAGTTACCGAGGCAGCCGTATTCGATCACGTCATATTTGTCGTCTTGTTCCAGCAGCTTCACGATTTTATCCGTGCCGTGATGCATATTGCTTGCGCAAAACTCGATTAACGGTTTAATCATTTGGATCACCTTGCTTTTTCTTAAGTTGATATCCATTTTCAATTGACTTACTTTGTACTATAATAGGGGAGAAAGGAGATGAATGCAATGAGTGATCAATCCCAAGTCATGTACGATGAAGTATTGGACGTACTCGATAAGCTTCGCCCGTTCCTTCAGCGCGACGGCGGAGACGTTGAACTGGTCGACGTCGAAGACGGCATCGTCAAGCTTCGCCTGATGGGCGCTTGCGGCAGCTGCCCAAGCTCCACGATTACGCTCAAAGCGGGTATCGAACGCGCCCTTTTTGAAGAAGTGGAAGGCATACAGGAAGTTGTACAAGTATTTTAATGTGAAATACTTTTTTGCGGTATACCGGAAGAGTCTTGCCGACAGCCGAAAAGGTTGCGGGCAAGACTCTTTTTGTTGTTATGGCTCGATCCAAGCGCAGACGGCTTCCGCCGTCCTATTTTTAAAAAAACCTCTGTTCTCTACCGGGGGCGGAACAACGCCTGATTGGCCGCTTCATGAATATTGGGCCGGATCGGGTCGTATCCTCCCGTCACGTCGATTACGCTGCCCGTTATAAAATCCGAGCGCATGCCGCATAAAAACAACACGACCCGCGCGATATCCTCGCCCGTTCCCGGGCGCCCGGCGGACCCTTCCAAGCCGGCGGCTGCCACGTCGTCAATGCCTTGCTCCTTATGCAATCCCCGGATATCGCCCGGGCCGATCATATTGACGGTGATGCCGTTCGGGGCTTCTTCCGCCGCAAGCGACTTCGTAAACGAAACAAGCCCCGTCTTGGCCGCCGCATAAACTGCGCGGTGCGGCCAAGCTCTTGCCTCGCCCGCATGGCCGAAGCCAAAGTGGATGATTCGCCCCCATCTGCGCCGGCGCATCTCCGGCAGGACGCGCCGGTCAAGCAGCATGGCGCCAAGCAAATTGCCGTTTACAAGCCTCGCGATTTCGGCGGTTTCGTAATCGGCGAACAGAAGACGCTCCCGCACGAACGGTCCGGCGTTGTTGATCAGAATATCGATGCCTCCCGACCAAGCGAGCGCTTCGTCCGAAAGCTTCTCGGCCCCTTCCGCGCTTGCGATATCGCCTTGCACGGCGGCAGCCCGTACGCCCATCCGCTCCAGCCGCTCTTGCAGGTCAAGCGCCTCCCGTTTGCTCGAGTTGTAGTTGAGAACGATATTAGCCCCTTGCGCCGCGAGCATAAGCGCTACGCGTTTCCCTAAGCCTGACGCGCTTCCCGTTATAAGCGCGGTCTTCCCCATCAGCTCCAAAGGCCGCTCCCTCCCCATGCTATTGCCGGGTACGAAGCCAGTCGCATGCGAACCGAAAACAGATGATGAGCGAATCCACGACGAGCTCCATCCCTACACTCAAATCATAGGCCTGAGCGGAAATATTTTCAAGCTTCGGTTCTTCCTCCGGCAGCCGGCGTCTGAACGCCAAATCGTCGACCATCTCCGCGTTCATATAATGAATTTCCGTATTCCGCCGTTTCCGAAGCCGGTTCGTGGCGTCCTTCGTCCGGATTTTCACTTCGTCGAGAAGCTTCGTCAGCTCGGGGTGTACATTCCGGTCTCTCATGTTGCGCAGCACGGTAAAATATGAAAAATGCGGCTTGATCCGCTCGGTATGAAGCTCCAGCATATCGTTGAGCAGCGTCCCCAGCTTGTCCAAAATGGCAAACAACCGGATGAAGCCGTTTTTGTCGAAATAAAGATACCGATGATAATCGTCCAGCTCCTGCTCGCTCATCTCGCTTACGGAGGCCGAACGGATGCGCTCCTTGAACCGAAGAGCCGCATAATGGCTTTGCTCCAGCTCGTCCAGCGATACGATCAGCCCTTGCGTCCATATTTCGTATTTGCGAAGCGCAAGATCCTTATCTTGTCCGTTATCCGCCCGTTCGCCGGCCAAGCTTGCAAACCGCTCCATGAGCCGATAGGCTTCCAGCAGCTTGCCGCCCGCCTCCCGCTTCGGTTCGCCGAACATAAATCGAAGCATTCGACCACATCCTTCATCGAGATTCGCTTCTCCCAATTATGGCCGTTTCCGGGCTGGACCATGCTCGAATGCCGCTTATCTTGCAAAGGCTCCGAAAGAGGTTGTGCCAAAGTACTCGTTCCACCGCTTGTCGACCAGCTGCACGATATCTTCGCGC